>JAYEMW010000451.1:0-8562 GCA_034718555.1 Thermodesulfobacteriota bacterium | reverse complement strand
CCTGTCAGGGATACGGAAAAACCATTTTTAATGCCCATAGAAGACGTATTTACCATATCGGGTCGTGGCACAGTGGTTACCGGAAGAGTAGAAAGAGGCATAATAAAGGTCAGTGAAGATGTAGAAATTATTGGAATCAAGGATACCAAAAAAACAGTGTGCACAGGAGTTGAGATGTTCAGAAAGATCCTTGATGAAGGCCAGGCTGGTGATAATATAGGGGTATTACTCAGGGGAATTAAAAGAGAAGAAGTGGAAAGAGGGCAGGTTGTAGCGCATCCAGGCTCCATAAAACCCCACACCAAATTCAAGGCAGAGTGCTATATACTCGCAAAGGAAGAAGGAGGAAGACACACCCCATTCTTTCATGGCTACAGACCTCAATTCTATTTTAGAACGACTGATGTAACAGGTGTAGTTACATTGCCCGAGGGAGTAGAGATGGTTATGCCTGGAGATAATGTCTCCCTGGAAATAAATTTAATAACCCCTATAGCCATGGAAAAGGAACTACGCTTTGCCATCCGGGAAGGCGGCAGGACAGTTGGCGCAGGTGTAATAAGCGACATAATTGAGTAAGAGACGGAAGGAATTATGGATAATCAGAAAATCCGAATAAGGTTAAAGGCTTACGATCATAAACTATTGGATCAATCTGTTTCAGAAATTATTGATGCTGCACAGGGAACAGGAGCCAAAATTGCAGGGCCCATACCCCTTCCCACGGAGATCAGTAAGTATTGTGTTTTACGATCACCTCATGTTGATAAAAAATCAAGAGAACAATTTGAGATAAGGACGCATAAGAGACTGATAGATATTTTGGAGCCTACCCAGCAAACAGTGGATGCTCTAATGAAATTAGATCTTTCTGCAGGTGTAGATGTCGAGATTAAGCTGTAGAGGAAAACAAGGATGATTAAGGAAATTTTTGGTAAAAAAATAGGGATGACCCGTATTTTTCATGAGAATGGGAAAAGCATCCCCGTGTCTGTGCTGGAGATTGCCAAGTGCTATGTAGTCCAGATTAAAAGGTTGGAAAAAGAAGGATATAACAGCATCCAGATAGGGTTTCAGCCGAAAAAGGAAAAACGCATAAACAAGCCCATGGCAGGTCATTTTAAACCGGCAGGAAAGGGTGGATTTGCATTCTTGCATGAGATAAGAGTAGACGACATTGATTCATTTGAGGTTGGTCAAGAGATTGACTCTGACATCTTTAATGTAGGCGATTTAATTAATGCCAGAGGCATTAGCAAGGGAAAGGGGTTTGCAGGTGTTATTAAAAGGTGGGGATTTAGCGGGGGAAATAAGACTCATGGCAGCCGTTCTCATAGGGTTCCCGGTTCAATTGGGGCCAGCGCAACCCCAAGTAGGGTGCTGAAAGGAAAAAAACTTCCCGGCAGGATGGGAAATCAAGCGAAGACGATTAAAAATTTAGAGGTGGTTGACATTTTCAAGGAAAGGGACTTGATTTTAATAAAAGGTGCGGTCCCAGGCAGTAAAGGAAATTTTTTAGAAATAAAGATGAATAAAAAGAAATTATAATAAGCAAATTACAAGATGCAAAACATTAAGGGAAACACTAATTATGCATCTTTTTTTTCAGTGGAGCGAAGTAATATATGGCCCTCATAGATATATATAATGTAAATGCGGAAAAAATTCGTCAGAGAGATATAAAGGATGAAATCTTCGATGTTGCGATAAGGGAAGATATGCTCCACCAGGTGGTGGAAAGTCAATTGGCAGGTTATCGTTCTGGAAGCGCTTCAACAAAGAATAGGTCTAAGGTAAAGGCCAGCGGCAGAAAACTATGGCGGCAGAAGGGAACTGGAAGGGCCAGGGCAGGGGCTGCATCCTCACCAATAATGAGGAGTGGAGGTGTTGCATTCGGGCCCTCACCGAGGGATTATTCATCTAAGGTTAATAAAAAGGTGAAAAAGGCGGCTTTACGCATGGCTTTGACGGATAAGTTTAAGGAAGAAAAACTTATAATAATTGACGAATTTAATATTAAGGAAATCAAAACCAAAAAACTTTATGAAATATTAAAGAAATTTAGTTTAAGCAATGTCCTTATTGTTGCAGACAAGTACGATGAGGTTCTTGATAAATCTTCCAGAAACATTAAAAAGACTAAACTCCTGAAGGCTAAAGGGATAAATGTGTACGATATTTTACGCCATAAACACCTCTTGTTTGTTGAACCGGCCTTGGAAATAATTGAGGAGGCGCTTGCTTAACAATGGACTTTTATCGAATAATAAGAAAACCCTTGATAACTGAGAAGGGAACAAAACAAAAAGAACAGGCGAACCAATATGCATTTGAGATTGACAGAACAGCCAACAAGGTGATGGTCAGGAATGCCGTTGAAGAAATATTTAAAGTAAAGGTTATAAACGTGGCTGTAATGAACATGAAGGGAAAGCGTCGCAGGGTAGGAAAAAACTTAGGGAAAAAAGCAGACTGGAAAAAGGCAATAGTCAGGCTTGCTCCTGGAGAAAAAATAGAATTTTTTGAAGGTATTTAAAGCGGGATAAAAATGGGGATTAAACGAAATAAACCAACCTCGCCTGGAAGGCGGTTTCAAACAGGGTCTACCTTTAGCGAGATTACAAGCAGTAAGCCTGAAAAAAGCCTATTGAAACCAATCAAGAAATCCGGCGGCAGAAATTCTGCAGGTCGTATAACTGCGAGATTTCGAGGTGGTGGCGCTAAAAGAAGATACAGGGTTATTGATTTTAAAAGGAAGAAGGATAATATTCCTGCAACTGTAGCATCCATTGAATATGACCCTAACAGGTCTGCAAGGATAGCCCTTATCAACTATGCGGATGGCGAAAAGTCTTATATCTTAGCGCCGGATGACTTAAAAGTAGGGGATATTGTGGAATCAGGCCCTGAAGCGGAGATTAGTGTAGGAAACACAACAACTTTAAAGGCAATACCTGCAGGAACACATATACATAATATTGAATTACATATAGGACACGGAGGGCAGTTGGCAAGGAGCGCCGGAGGATATGCCCAGCTGATGGCTAAAGAAGGCAAATATGGACATGTGAAACTCCCATCCGGGGAAGTTAGAATGGTATTGTTGGCCTGCCGGGCTACCATAGGGGAGATAGGTAATTTGGATCATGAAAATATATCTATCGGAAAGGCAGGCAGGTCCCGTTGGAAGGGCAGAAGACCCCACGTTAGAGGTGTTGCAATGAATCCTGTTGATCATCCAATGGGTGGTGGTGAAGGAAAATCTTCCGGCGGTAGACATCCGGTCACACCCTGGGGAGTTCCCACAAAGGGCTATAGGACAAGGCGCAATAAGGCAAGCAATAAATTGATTGTTAAAAGAAGGAAATAGGAAAGGAGATAAGATTGCCACGTTCAGTAAAGAAGGGACCATTTATAGATGATAGTGTAATGGCCAAGGCGATCAAGGCTAAAGAGGAAAACAGCCACCAGGTAATTAAAACATGGTCGAGAAGATCAACAATATTGCCGGAGTTCATAGGATTGACCTTTGCTGTACATAACGGAAAAAAATTTATTCCGGTATTTATCACGGAAGATATGGTGGGACACAAATTAGGTGAATTTTCGCCGACAAGGATTTTTTACAGCCATGCCGGAGGTGACAAAAAAAGTCGCTTGAAGGGCAAAAAATAATATTTAAAAGGGCATTCAAAAATTTTACGGGGTGTTGTATAACAATATGGAAGCAAAGGCTATAGCAAAATATATTCGAATATCTCCAAGGAAGGTAAGGTTGCTTATGAGGGAATTGAAAGGGAAAAAGGCTGAAGATGCACTCAATTCGCTGACCTTTGCCCCACAGAAAGGAGCCCCGATTTTGCGAAAGTTGATAAAATCAGCTGTTTCTAATGCGAGCAATAAATCTAATATAGATGTTGATAATCTGTTTATAAAGCAAATATATGCCAATGAGGGACCGACATTAAAGAGATTCAGGCCAAGGGCTATGGGCAGGGCAACGAGGATCAGGAGCAGGACAAGCCACTTAACGGTTATACTTGATGAGAAATAAATCTGAAGAGGTAAATTATAATTATGAAATTATCACTTAGAAACTCGGCAAAAGGGAGGATTTAGTGGGCCAGAAGGTACATCCGGTAGGATTACGGTTAGGCATCAATAAGACATGGAATAGCAGATGGTATGCTGATTCGGAATTTTCTTCACTTGTTGTAGAGGATAATCAAATTCGAAAGTTTTTAAAAAAGAGACTTTCTCAGGCAGGTGTTTCTAAGATAGAGATTGATAGAGCCGCTAAAAAGGTGAAGCTTAGGATTTATACGGCAAGACCCGGTATAATAATAGGAAAAAAAGGCGCAGAGATAGAAAATCTTAAAAAAGAGATTGAGGCCAAGATAAAACGAGAGTTTTTTATTGATATTAAAGAGGTGAGAAGGCCGGAAGTGGATGCTCAATTGGCAGCAGAAAACGTTGCCATGCAGCTTGTCAGGCGTGTAGCGTTCAGGAGGGCAATGAAGAAAGCCGTTACCGCTGCTATGAGATTTGGGGCGCAAGGTGTGAAGATTTCCTGTAGCGGTAGATTAGGTGGCGCAGAAATGGCGAGAAGAGAATGGTATAGAGAGGGCAGGGTGCCCCTTCATACGCTTCGGGCTGATATAGACTATGGTTTTACAGAGGCCTTAACAACGTACGGAATAATAGGGGTTAAGGTAATTATATGCAAGGGAGAAATTTGGCCAAAAAAAGGGAATAGAAGAGGCGAAATATGTTAAGCCCAAAAAAAGTTAAATATAGAGTAATTCATACGGGCAGGATGAGGGGGAAGGCATACAAGGGCGCGAATGTTGAGTTTGGTGATTATGGCCTTCAGGCAACTGAATGTGGTTTTATGTCCGCCAGACAGATTGAGGCTGCAAGGATTGCAATAACAAGGTCTGTCAAGAGGGGTGGAAAGGTTTGGATAAGGGTTTTTCCTGATAAACCGACATTTAAAAAACCTGCTGAAACAAGAATGGGAAAAGGTAAAGGTAATCTTGAAGGATGGGTGGCTGTTGTAAAACCTGGAAGAGTATTATATGAATTGGAAGGTGTTGACGAGAATACTGCCAGGGAGTCTTTCCGTTTAGCCGGGCATAAACTACCATTTGCTACTAAATTTTTAAGTAGGAGCTTTTAATACCGTGAAGAGTAAAGAATTGCGTGAATTGAGTGTTCAGGAATTAATGGACAAAGAAATAGAATTAGCAAAGGGGTTATTTAACCTGCGATTTCAAATGGCCACAGGTCAACTAAACACGCATACCTCTATCAGGAAGACAAAAAAGGACATCGCCCGGGTAAAAACAGTAATTAAAGAGAGAGAATTGGAAAATAGTAGGGCTGGGGCTTAATATGGAAACACGTGGAAAAAGAAAAGAACTTACAGGCGTTGTTTTGAACAACAAGGCGGATAAGACTGCAAGGGTTCTAGTTGAAAGATTAGCAAAACACAAGAAATACAAAAAATATATCAGGTATAGAAAAAAGTATTTGGTGCACGATTCACATAATAGATGCCGCATAGGTGATAAGGTTATTATTATGGAAAGTCGTCCAATAAGTAAGTTGAAAAAGTGGAGGGTGCTGGAGATTCTTAGCTAAAAGATTCTCTGATTTTTTGAGTAAACATATGGTTTATTTTAGTACCTTAGAAATAAAGTTCGCTCAAAACGCGCAGAAAGTTTAAAACTAAAATCAGAATTCAAAAAAGTGTGAAGTGACTAAAGTGAACTAAAGTGAACTAAAGTTAAGGATTTTAGGTATTTTATAAAACAGATGAAGCGAAGCGATTCATTAACTTTAGCTCACTTCAAACTTTAGCTCACTTTAGTCACTTTTCCGGTTTATCCGGGTTAGGGATAGGCATTATGATACAGGCTGAAACATTATTAAATGTCGCTGACAATTCCGGCGCTAAAAGATTAAATTGCATTAAGATCCTTGGTGGTTCGAGAAGAAGATATGCTAGCGTTGGTGATGTAATTGTTGTTTCTGTTAGGGAATCTTTGCCTAACAGCAAGGTAAGAAAAGGTGATGTCTTAAAGGCTGTAATAGTTAGGACGGCTAAGGAGATCCGAAGAGAAGACGGCTCATATATTAAATTTGATGATAACTCTGCTGTATTGATCAGTCAACAAAATGAGCCAATAGGAACCCGTATTTTTGGACCGGTTGCCAGGGAGCTGAGAGCAAAGAATTTTATGAAGATTATATCTCTTGCTCCTGAGGTGCTATAATTAAGGTAAATGTTATTTGCTATGGCTAAAAAGAATTTTCATATAAAAAAGAACGATAAGGTGATGGTAATCGCTGGGAAGGACAAGGGAAAAATAGGCACGGTCCTGGAAATGATTACTAAAAAAGATAGGGCTAAAGTAGAAAAACTAAATATAATTAAAAGACATACAAAGCCTGGAGGGAAAGCTGCTCAAGGAGGTATTATTGAGAAGGAGGCCTCGATTCATGTATCAAACCTTATGCTTATCTGCGGAAAATGTGCAGAGGCAACAAGAATGGGAGTGAAGATACTTGAGGATGGCAGCAAGGTCAGATTTTGTAAAAAATGTGGAGAATATTTAGATAAGTAACAATTAGCTTAATTTGCTCAGACAATATATGGATTTATAATTAAGAAAACAAATTAAACTAATTAAATTAATATAACCAATTAAACCAATTAAACAAATTATTTATTATGTCTCGACTAAAGGAAAAATATTTGAAGGAAATTGTGCCTGCCATGATGAAGGAATTCGGGTACAAAAGCATTATGCAGGCGCCGAAGCTTAAAAAGGTAGTCCTTAATATGGGTATTGGTGAGGCGATACACAATATCAAAGTTCTTGATTCGGCTGTGGAGGAATTGACTAATATAGGGAGCCAGAAGGTTGTTATAACAAGGGCTCGTAAATCCATTGCAAGTTTCAAATTGAGAGAAGGAATGCCCATAGGATGTATGGTTACATTGAGAAAGGAAAGGATGTACTACTTTCTGGATAAGCTTTTTAATGTAGCCCTTCCCAGGGTTAGGGATTTTCGTGGATTATCTGATAAGGCATTTGATGGCCGTGGTAATTATACCTTAGGGATAAAAGAGGAGATTATATTCCCTGAGATTGATTACGATAAGATTGATAAGGTAAAGGGGCTGAACATTAGTATTGTTACCTCTGCAAATTCGGACGCGGAGGGCCGTTTTATGCTTGAAAAAATGGGATTATTTTTTAGAAGTTGACAAGGAGATTGATTTGGCTAAGAAATCTTTGATTGCAAAGGCAAAGAGAGAACCTAAATATTCTACTCGACGGTATAACAGGTGCCCGCTATGTGGGCGAAGCAGGGCCTATATTAGAAAATTCGGCATTTGTAGGATCTGTTTTCGTACCCTGGCCCTAAAAGGCGACATACCAGGCGTTATTAAATCGAGCTGGTAGATGAGCAATTATGGAGATATATTATGACAATGGTTGACCCTATTGCAGATCTTTTAACAAGGATAAGAAATGCTTGCATGGCCTCATTTGATAAGCTTGAAGTGCCGAGCTCTAAAATAAAGGTTAGCATAACCAAGCTGTTGCAAAGCGAGGGATATATAAGAAATTATAAGGTGATAGAGGATGATAAGCAGGGTAGAATTGTAATATACTTGAAATACAATGGAGATAAAAGCCCTGTAATTAAAGGCCTTAAAACGGTAAGTAAGCCAAGCTGCAGGATATATTCGGGATATGCAAAGATACCCAAGGTATTAAACGGCCTTGGCATTAATATTATATCCACCTCCAAAGGATTGATGACGGACAGGGAGGCAAAAAGAATAAAGGTAGGTGGAGAGATCATTTGTTCCGTATGGTAACATTTGATAAGGATTATTTAGAAATATTAAGAAAAGAGAATATGCGATGTCAAGGGTAGGTAAAAAAGCTGTAGTTGTTCCAAAGGATGTCAAGGTTCAATTTGATGGTCTAAAACTTTCTGTTAAGGGACCAAAGGGGGAGTTAAACCGCACTATTCACCCGAGTGTTAAACTGGATATAAATGATGCAAACATATCATTATCAATCAGTGATAAGTCCAAGGAATCTGAATCTCTTTACGGCCTTTTTCGTTCACTAATCTCAAATATGGTAGAAGGGGTTAGTAATGGATTTAAAAAAACACTCGAGATAATCGGCGTAGGATATAGGGTAGAATTATCGGGCAGGCAGTTGGTATTCAACTTGGGTTATTCAAACCCTGTGACATTTGATATCCCTAAGGGAATTGAGGCGCAGGTCGAAAAGAAAAACATATTAACGTTGTTTGGCATAGACAAGGAACTTTTAGGCGATACGGCTGCAACTATTAGAAGCCTCAGACCCCCGGAGCCTTACAAAGGAAAAGGCATTAAATACCTTGAAGAAAAGATTAGAAGGAAGGCTGGAAAGGCAGGGGCTAAAACATAATGGTAACCGTGCAGGGTTCAAGTTATGGTAAAGCTAAATTTTTTCATGAAGAACAACGTAGCAAACCATTAAAATA
>JAYEMW010000450.1:0-1687 GCA_034718555.1 Thermodesulfobacteriota bacterium | reverse complement strand
TGCTGCGGTTTGGAAAGATGAGATAGTTCCATTGCTCAAGAAAAGTCCTCAACTTACTCCCACCACTCTTTTTGAAAATCTTCAGGAAGAGCATTAAAGTGGACCCTATTGTCAAGACCGATTTTCAAGAAATTTAAGCTACACAAAGCTCCATAATTCCAACCTTGCTGTGAGTTGAAAATATCTGTTTTTCAGATATTGAAAATGTGTTACATATTTGTTGTTCACCCGGAGGACAGGGCAACGCTGGGGAGCGACCCGAGCGCCGAGGTGAGTGATTCGTGAATGGGGGCCTGGCATTCCACCAGGCCTTCTTTCTTTCACCCTATTCATGAATCCACAATGCGTTAAACCCCGGGGTTTGGGGGCAGAGCCCCCATTATGATCATGCTTTTACCTTTTTTTAATGTTCTTTGATAAATAGACCTCGGCTGGTGTTAAATAATCGAGAGATTGGTGAAGCCTACAGTTGTTGTAAAAATCAAAGTATTGTGCCAAAGAGCACTTAGCTTCTCGAACTGACTGATAATTCTTGATATACACCTCTTCATATTTTACTGAACGCCAGAGCCTTTCAACGAAAATATTATCCAAAGCCCGACCCTTGGAATCCATGCTGATTTTAATTCCGAGCTTTTGCAAAGGGTCGATAAAGGCATCCGAGGTAAACTGTGATCCTTGGTCAGTATTAAAAATCTCCGGTGTAGATTGTTCAAGGGCATCCTGCAAGCCCTCGACACAGAAGATGGCTTCAAGCGAGTTGCTTATATTCCACGAAAGAACATAGCGGCTAAACCAATCAATAACAGCCATCAAGTAGATAAAACCAGTTCCCACTCTGATATAGGTTATATCTGTGCTCCATACAAAATCAGGCCGATCAATTACTACATTCTTGAGCAAATACGGGTAAATCTTATGATTTAGACGGCGTTTGCTCAAGTTCGGTCCAGGAAAGATAGCCTCTAGCCCCATAAGCCGCATTAATCGCTGAATCCTCTTTCTGTTTACTTGGTGGCCGGATCTATTAAGTTTAGCAGTTATTCTCCGACTTCCATAGAAAGGAGTTTCTGTGTATTGGCGATCAATGAGATCCATTAAGTGGAGATTGTAGCCACTCATAACAATTGGCTTATAGTATAATGTTCCCTTAGAAAGAGAAAGTAGCTCGCACTGCTTGTTAACACTTAATTCAGGATGTTCCCAATCGATCAATTTTCTCTTTTCAGAAGGTGAAAGCGTCAGCTTTTTTTTTAAGCCAGTCGTTCTCCACTTTGAGTTGCCCTATTTGCTTGTAAAGCTCGTCAACTAATTCGGTGATATCTTTTTCCTTTTTCTTTCTATTTTTTGAAAAGAAGAGGGGCAACTCTTCAAGGGCATTTTTTTTCCATTGTTGAATTTGTGCCCTATGAACTTTAAAATCAGACGATAATTCGGCCATGGTCTTATCCTCCTTGATGGCGGCAAGTGTAACCTTGGCTTTGAAATTTGCTGAATACGATTTCCTCATGTTTCCTCCTTTTTTAGGGTGGAAGATAACATAGAGTTTGTAGTTTAGCTACTGGTTCGAGAATTGGGGTCCATTATATCCCTCGCAAAAAACCGAGTCCCTCCGGCTGCGGCTTTTGCGATAAAACCTGCCAACATAACCAACTCAAACTTAATCGGCATTCCGCGCTTTCTCACC
>JAYEMW010000449.1:0-1699 GCA_034718555.1 Thermodesulfobacteriota bacterium | reverse complement strand
CAAGGCCTTTTTTCAGGGCATTCAATACATGCTCTCTAATGATACAGACCAGGCTATTGAGCAATTTACAAAGTCTGTTCAGATTAACTCGGATACAGTTGAGACATATATTGCCCTGAGTAATATTTATAGATCAAAAGGTGATTTTGAAACAGCTATAAAAATCAGGCAGGGTATAATTTTAAGACCTAACCTTGATAAAGATATAAGGCTAAGGGCAATTTTAGATTTAGGGTCTGATTACAGGAAGGGGGGGTTTTTACAAAGGGCGATATCAACCTTTAAAGAAGTTCTTAATAACGACCCAAACAACATAGATGCCCTTGATCAGATAGGACGAATTTATGAGGATGTCCATGATTGGGATAATGCCTTTAAGACAAAGCAGATTATTTCAAGGCTTGTTAAAGGGGAGTACAAAAATGTTCTGGCACACTACCAGACGGAACTTGGAAAAATTCAGGAAAAAAATAACGATAATGAAGGAGCTGAAAAGGCATTTAAAAAGGCAATTTATGTTTGGAATAAATGCATTGATGCCTATCTTCATTTAGGTGATATTTACTTTAAACGCAAAGAGTATAAAAGAGCTTTAACTACATGGAAAAAGGTAGCAGACATTGAACCCCAGTTTACCTTTCTCGCATATCAAAGGCTTGAAAAGGCTTTTTCAGATATTATAAACATTAAATATATTGAGGATTTTTTATTTGAATCCGCCCATAAGAATTCTCATGGTTTTACCCACTTATCCCTTGCCAAATATCTTTACAATAAGGGAGAGATTAATGCCGCCATTGATAAATTGAATGAGGCTATTACATTATTCCCATCCTTTTTAGATGCAAGAAAATTTATGGGGGAAATACTTTTAAAAGAAGGTAGGGATGAAGAGGCATTAGAGGCCTACAGAGAGCTCCTCTCAAAATTAGATTTTCCTTACTTAACGTTTCAGTGCAGCAATTGCGGATTTATGCCGGATAAACTCGTTTGGAAATGTCCCCAGTGTCAAAAGTGGGATACTATAAAGGCTTTAGAACCGTCTTCTTCTGAGCTATCCAGTGAAAATACCATTCCTTAGACTTTCTGTAACTGCTAATTGTGGATAGAATGAAGTCCCAAGAGTGACAGGGACGAATAATATATGATTGTAAATAAGGCTTTTTGGATGATAAAAAAATACATTCAAGTTAGGTGCAAGACAGTTTTTTTTCTTTTGATGCTATTCTTCTCAATTGCATTTGGCCAGGGTGATGCTACTGCCTCCTCCAATTCTAATAGAGCCCTTTTACAAAGGGCCCGTTCATGTGCAAAATACCTTTATAAATCTTCAGCAAGAAAGAAATACAGGCACAATTGGGAACGGTGTATTAAAAGATATGAAAAGGTTTATAAGACCTCAGCAGGCACTGATGAGGCAATAAATGCCATGTTTGAGGCTGGTAAGCTCTGGACAAATCTATATAGATATTCATCAAGAAAATCTGATTTAGAGAGGGCTATATCCCTCTACAGGAAAATTGTTGACAAACACAAAGAGCATAATCTTGCTGACAACGCCCAATATAGGTTGGGGGAAATATTATACAAATATAAAAAAGATGCCAAACAGGCATATGTGGAACTTTTAAAGGTAGAGATAAAGTTTCCCCATGGAGATGCAAGGTTCATGTCATCTAAGTTGATGGCAAAGCTCGAG
>JAYEMW010000448.1:0-1703 GCA_034718555.1 Thermodesulfobacteriota bacterium | reverse complement strand
TTGAGCTTTTCATGATGAGAATGGCTCGTGTCAAGATCTAAGAGCATGAGAGAGGCGTTCCCCTGGATCCCCATAAGCAGGTTGTTGAAATCATGGGCAATACCACCGGAATACCACCGGCCAGGGTCCCGATGGCCTTCATTCTCTGGGATTGTTGAAGCTGGTGCTCAAGCCGTTCCTGTTCGGTAACATCCCGGAGAACTCCCTGGATAACAGACTTGCCCTTAAAGGTTATAAAGGATGTGGAAATTTCAATCCGGAAGGTTGAGTTGTCTTTGCGCACTGCAGTGTAAATCCGGCGTTCAGAGCTCAGTTTTTTATGCTCTAACTGTTTCTTAATGAGCTTCCGGATATTTTAGTGATCCTCTGGGGACATCACATCCCAGATTGAAACCTCCAAGCCTTCTTGCATTTGGTACCCATAAAGGTCGCAGGACCTTTGGTTAAGAAAGAGGAATCTCCCAGAAGGAATTTCAAAAATAAAATACCCATATATAGTATTTTCAACTAAGGAGCGATAACGTTCTTCGCTCTGTTTGAGCGCCAGCTCTGCTTGCTTGAGAGTAGTTAAATCTATGATAATCCCGCTCATACCCATAGTTTTGTTTTCACGGATAATGGGATTAGAGTGTATTACAACAGGAAAATTGCTACCGTCTTTCCTCTGGGCAGTATATTCAACACCACCTAATCTCTCTCCATTTAATATCCTCTGCATATTAATTATTGCTATATTTCTATCCTCAGGAACAAGCATCTGAATGGCATTTAAGCCTTTATCGAAATCATTTCTGGTGTAACCAAAAAGATCAAAGGCATTACGATTCGTGAAAGTCAAATTCCCTTTTTCATCTGTTTCAAAAACTATTTGCGGCAATGAATCCGCTAATTCCCTATATCTCTTTTCGCTGTCCTGCAGTGCCTTTTCAGCCTGCATGCGTTCCTCAATTTCCACTTCCAGTTTTTTCTTTGCCTCTATCAGGTCCAAACGCTCACTTTCCAGGGCTCTATTCAGATCTCTTTCCTTCTTATGAGTTTCAGTAAGTCCTTTTACCAATATTGATACGGATATGGCTGCAACCGCATTCAAGGATATAAAATTTGCGCCTGTCACTATCATTGCTTCCAAGGTGTTGAAAAAAGGAAATGCACTACCGAATCGGGCTGTAATTATAAGCCAGCAAATAATCGTCAAGGTGATTGCATTAATGGTTAGGGCCATAATTGCGGCTTTTGATCCTAAGAAAACCCCGGCTAAAACTGCAAAAGCAAACAGCCAAGCCGGGCCGCCGCTCAATGGTCCGACAATAATAATTACGGCCAACCCTACGGCATAGGTTATCAGCAAAGTTACTGCCGCGCGAGTTTCATATTTCAGACGTCGTGAAAGCAATAAATTAATGCTAATTATCAAGGCTGCTCCATCAGCGATTGCCAGACCCCAGATTCTTTCCTTGATGATCATGATAAATATAGGCACTAAGGCAATAGAGAATATCAACAGCCCTCCAAAAAGAATCGCAAACAGAATGCGCGCGCGCCAAAAAGTAAGACTGTTTTTCTCCATTACCGAGGATGGAATCATCCTGTCCATGGTACCATTCTGAAATCGTTGGAAGTAACCTGTTTTTCTTTCAGTTGTTTTCATTAAACCTATCTTTTTTTATTAAGGCTCCTGTTGACCTTTCATTCAAGTGCTATTT
>JAYEMW010000447.1:0-8688 GCA_034718555.1 Thermodesulfobacteriota bacterium | reverse complement strand
ATCAACGGTTTAACAAGGGTATAAAGGGTAAAAAAATGTCAATATTTAATATTGACATAACTACCTGTAAAACAACGAATAATTGACAAAAAGGGGATGATTTACCACACCAGTTCCGGTTGACCCACTTTTATCCCCTCGACAAATAACCTTTAAATTTATTACCAAGCTGGGGCATTTGATAGAACATTATCGAAAAAAGCAAAACCATACCTAATAAATCTGTTTTATATCCAGGAACAATAAGACTTAAAGATGAGCCGAGTAATATAATCCTTAACAACAAAGACAATGCTTTCCCCATAAAATTCTGCACCGCGGAAGCAAGGGCAAACACACCAAGCAATGCAGTAAAGGATACCCAAAGAATCTGCCAAAAATTCCCTATCATAAGAAGGGCATTATTATATACGAATATATAGGGAAGAATAAAAATTACTAAAGCCAGTCGGCAAGCAGTAAAGGCGGTCTTCATCATTGGGGAATCGGCAATTCCTGCCGCAACAAATGCGTCTGGTGCCATTGGAGGTGTGATACCGGCAATGGTGCCAAAATAAAAGACAAAAAGATGTGCAGCAAGAGGGTAAACTCCCATCTTTATAAGGGCAGGCACAACTAAAATTGCCAGAATAATGTAAGCGGCAACTGGGGGTACTCCCATACCAAGGATAATGGATGCAAACATTGTCATCATGAGAAGCAAAAAAAGATTTCCGTGAGACAATTCAATCAAAATGGAGGACATCATAAGACCTAAGCCTGTGAGGGTAATCATACCAACAACAATCCCTCCAAGAGACAAAATAGCCACTACAGGCGCAGCCGTCAATGCACCCTTCTCAAGACCTGATAAAATCTTTGATAAAGACATTCTTGTATGTTTTCTCATCATGGCTATCAGAGGGATACTCAAATTTGCCCAAAGAGCCGCCCTGGTAACAGAGCTTCGTTCAATACCCAAGAAATATATTAGGACTAAGAGGGGTATAAAAAAATGCCATCCCTCCTTCAGCGTTTTTTTCAGGGGTGGGATTTCCACCTTCTTAAGACCAACAAGGCCGATTTTTTGCGCCTCAATATCAACCATTAAAAATAGACCGAGATAATACAATACAGCCATTAGGATAGAGGCCTTTATGATGACAAGGTAATTTACCCCTATAATCTCCATCATAATGAATACAGCGCTTCCCATAATTGGCGGCATCAACAGGCCACCCGCACTTGAAACCGTTTCAACCGCGCCGGCAAAATAAGCAGGGTACCCTGACCTTTTCATAAGAGGAATAGTGATCTGCCCTGTTCCAGCAACATTGGCGGTTCCACTCCCTGAAAGCATGCCAAAGAGAGAGCTTGCCACTATTGCAATTTTTGCAGGCCCACCCCTGAATCTACCGCAAATCCCATATGCAAAATTTATAAAAAACTCTCCCCCGCCTGCCTCCCTGAGCAAAGCTCCAAAGAGGATAAAGAGAAAAATAAATGTCGCTGAAATTCCTGCAAGCATACCAAACACGCCATCCGCCGTGATAAACATAGTATCTATGATACGGTCGGTCCCATAGTTTTTATGGGCAAAAAGGCCAGGCATTATTTCGCCAAAACGCGCATAAAGGAGAACAAGGACAGCAACTGAAGGAAAGGCCCAGCCCAGGGCCCTTCTTGTGCCCTCAATCAAGAGGATAATGAAAATTCCTCCCATAATGAGTTCATGCAATGGTGGTTCCAATCCCATAGCCCCCATCTTCCTGAACCAATTAAACATCACATACACACCACAAATTAGGATAATAGATGCAGTAATAACGCTGTCTATGCTCAATCGGTCATTTCTTCCCCTTTTGCTTATGGGGTAAATAAGAAATATCAAAATAAAACCCAGAGTAACGTGGGGAACCCTCTGATTCATGGCCGTAAATTGAAAATAACCTGTATAAAGCTGAAAAAGACTCATCCCTATGGCTATCCACCTTACTAATTGAGCGGATATTCCGGTAAGTTGCCTTTGCCTCGTGCTAACTGTACTTGATTCCTTAGGTTTTTCTAATTCTTTATCCATAATTACCGTTATTTACTTGTTAATGGGCATAGAGAAAAATCTCTATGCCCAGAAAATATATAATACAGATAGATTATTGATACTGCGCCCTCTTGTCCCAGATGCCCTTTTCCTTGTAATATTTGATAGCACCTGGATGATATCCAACGGGAACTGACTTAGATCCCCTAAAGGCATTCTCAATTGTGTATTTTTTTGCCATGGGATGAATCGCATTCCTATCTTCTGAATTATCATATACGGCCTTGAGTATTTTATAAACAAGGTCCTCCGGCAAATCCGTCCTGCAAAGCCACATCTGGGGAAGCACATACGTGTGAACATCCTTATCAATACCCTTATATGTTCCAGATGGAAAGACAAAAGGAGTTACATTGGGGTACTTGGCCTGTAATTTTTCTATTACCTCCGGATTTACATCCAAAATCCGAATAGGAATATCCCTGGCCAATTCCATGACAGCGGCAATAGGATATCCAGCGGCAATAAGTCCCGCATCAATGGTGTTATCCCTGATTCCCCTTGTTATTTCATGAAAGGAGATATACTTTGGTTTTATATCATCAAAGGTTATCCCCCAACCTGCGGCCAAATGTTTCTTTGACCAGATATTCAGGGTAGCGCTTCCAGCCGGGCCTACACCAATAACCTTTCCCTTAAAGTCATAACAGGATTTAATTGGAGAGTTTTTTCTTACTATCCAATGTGTATCGCTTGTATGACCGACTGCAACGAGCCTGAGCTTGTCTACATCCATGCCCTGTTTTTTCAAGCCATTCACGGTCCCCATACTGGCCAAACCCATATCCATCTTGCCCCTTACCATGTATCGAGCATTCTCAGTGGAGGCGGCGGTTGACTCTGCCGTCACCCTTACTCCTGGAACATTTTTGTTGATAATTGCAGCAAAACCCGCCCCAAGGAAATAATAGGTTCCGGCAGGGCTTCCCGTGCCAAATGACAAAAATTTAACAGCGCCGGCATTTCCCGGCGCAATAACAATAATTGAAACGATAAAAACAATTGCCGTTAAAAAAGAGAAACTTTTTGATCTCATTTTCTAATACTCCTTTCTTGTATGAGGCATTAAAGTTCTTCTACCTTAATAGTAACATTTTCTGGAAGACGGTCAAAATACATAGGGAATGTTCTGATCTTTTCCTGTCCTGGTTTTATAACAGGGGGTTTGCCTTTTCTTGGATAGAACCCTCCTCCGGATACGCCATCCGGCAGAAATATGCTTACCCTGTATCGTTTTGCCTTATCAGAGACATTTGTAATTCCCACTTTAAAATGCAATTTATCGCCACCACTGAACTTGGATTTCTTCATGAAGTATTTTAATGTTGTAACTTCCGCTGAAGAACAGGCCTTTATGGTTGCTTCAGGTCCCTGGGCTTTCTTTGGTGCAGTAGCACACCCCGAGATCAGCAAAAGCCCGACAAATACAGCTACCGCTATAATTATGCCTGGAAATAAAGAATTTAGTTTAAATCTTTCCATCTTACTTCCTCCATTTCTCTCTATTTAAAGGTTTATCTCATTAAGAGATTTCTTGGACTTAAGTATTATAAGCGTAACATCTCAATAAGTACGGGCAGCTTCAGGAAAAATCCCCCTCAATCCCCCTTTCTCAAAGGGGGAAGCTATAGGAATGCCCTGCCTTATTGAGATGTTACTTATAAGCGCTAATAAAAATTTCTTCACCTCCTTTCTCTCTTAATCTTTTTATAAAAAAGCCTACAAATATTCAAATAACTCGCATACGTCCTTTTTTTTCTCCAAGTTGAAAACAAAATCCGATACAATTTGACTGTTTTCAATGACAGACTGTTTTTGTGAATATTTAAGGCACTCTTTAAATTTGATGGAACATTCATCAAATGTCATAGGCCTTGAAGGGCTCCCTTTTGGTGCATCTATCCTTGATGAAAAAGAATCCCCGTTAAGCATTCTGACGGTCATATTTGAAGAAGAAATATCCTTGGGAGAAAGTTCAGGGTCCATCAACACCTTGACCTTTTTACTAAAATCCCCTGTTGAGGATCTCCCTTTTATTGTATTTGGAATAAAATCATTTAATGAAACCTGTCCTCTCTCTAAAGCCACAGCCACGGTATAGGGTATACTAAATTGTGCATCAACCTGAGGGTTATCCCTGATTTTAAATGGTGAGCCGACCATATCGAAAACCATTTTAGATGTATGAACCAATACTTCGTCTATTTTTCCAAGATCAATGTCGTGGGATTTTGACAGCTCTAAAGCGGCGTCTATTGATGAATGAGTCATTCGGCAACAAGGATAAGGCTTTATACTTAATTCCATAACCCCAAAATGCTCACCAAGGTTTTCAGTGACCTTTTCAGGCCTTACCTTGTCTCTTTCATAAAGTTTAAAAAAACCATATTCTCCTTCAAGTACGTTTGTTGCCCCGGTAATACCTTTATGGCCTAATGCGGCGCTTAAAACCCCGTTCCTTGCAGAAAAAGCCGGCTGCATTCTTTTTACCAGACCACCATCAACAAGGCACTGGGCATTACCTGCCGTCTGACTGTAGACAACACCAAGTGTATTTGTTATCTCCTTCTCTCCTCCGTTTAAAATCTTTGCTGCAGATGTTGCGGCGCCAAAGGAGCCGCATGTTGCTGTTCGTATCCATGAAAGAGGAGATTGTATAGCCGCGGCAATTCTGTATGTTATGTCAACCCCAATGGCAACGGCTGCGATTAATTGTTTTCCGCTTACATTTTTAGAAATCTCTGCCATTGCAAGAGCCGCCGGAAGGGAGGAGACATGTAGATGTATTGCTGAACTGTCAAGGGTATCATCAAAATCAAGGGCATGCATCATAACGCTGTTGGCAAAGGCAGCATCAGGTGGAGAAACCTTCCCTCCATAATACATGATGGTAGAGCCTTTCTTATTTGGAGACCAATCCTTTACCAGGTCCACCACCTCCTTGCATCCCGGCTCACTCACCCCTGCAAGCCCGACGCCAATGGTATCGAGAATGAATTTCTTCGTCTCTGTAATTACCTCTTCAGGAAGCCTATCATAATCTGTTTTTGATATATAACTTATTAAATTTTCAACAATATCGCCCATTAAAATTAATCCTTCTCAACTGTTACATTAATTCGCCCGCCATCTAAAAATTTCTCGTGTTCCAGCCTCCTGTAATAAGATTTATGCAATGTGAGGGCCGCCAAAGGATTATGGCCGGTTACCCTGTCCTTGACAACTAATGTTGTGCATAGGGCATCAGAGTACCTCACAAAAAGAGAGTCATGCCCTACACATAATCCAAAGATAATGTTAAAGTCCGTCTTTGCCTTATTCAAGACTTTAGCCTGTGCGATAGGACTGCACATTGACTCAAATTCCCCTATATTCACCTTCTGGTCTTCATTTATGCCGATAAACTCCTTTGGCGTTCTGCCCACCATGCAAATAACAGAGGCTACTTCAAATCCCTGTTCCTTTAATATATCTGATAGAATTCCCACCTCATTTCTTAGACCCCCGCAAAAGGCAATACCCAATCTATGGAAGCCCATTTTGTTGGAGAACTCAATTGTCTCCTGGATCCGTGTCTTTGTGGGATATGTAACATAAGGTTTTTCCTGCCCCCTGTTTGCATAACATTCACCCTCCTGGACAGTGGCGAAACGAGCGAAATTTGCAATCTCCGGCTTCTTGTATTCCAAAAGTGAGTCTTTAACTACATCAATCATGTTTATTGTGGGGCAAGAATCCGGTCCATGCCCGTCCTCTTGAGTACAGATCTTATCTTTAACTTTACACTCGGCACACTTAGGGATTATTACCTCTTTACCTGCCATCAGTTATCTCCTTCTTAATTCAGCTACTTAACCCCTGAAAAAACGGCAAAGTTATAATATTTGTAATAGCAATCCACGTCAAGAAATCCAATATTTTTCAGCCATTGCAACTGATCTCCAAGTAGGGATGGTCTGTCATATCCCATCCTCTCAATGATTCCTGACAATTCCTCTTCACCCAGCCCCGCTTCCTTTATCCAATCCATCCACATTGTCTGATAATTCCGTTCCGTATTTACTGTTTCCCCTTTTGCAAGGTCAGCATTAATAAATACCCCTCTGTTTGTCAGCCCATCATATACCCTCTGATAAAGTAATTTTTTTTCCTCATCAGACAGATGATGAATAGACATTGCTGAGACAATAAGGTCATATTGACCGGGCAATGGGTTATTAGAATAATCACTCTCTAAAAAACTAATCCTTTTGTTTGATGAAAAACGCTCCATCGCCTTTCCCATCATCTTTTCAGATACATCTATCAAAGTGCCCTTAGCATCTGGGAAAAGATTAATAATAAAAGATGCAAGTAAGCCTGTCCCTGCCCCCAAATCAAGAAATGTGAATGAATCAGGTCTGTCAAATGGAATCAGGTTAACGGCAGTTTGATAGAAATCATTAAAACAGGGAATAACCATGCTTCTTTGTTGATCATACTTATCAACCCCTGCATCAAATAATATTTTTGCGCCCATTTTCTCCTATTTTTTCTTCAGTCAGGTCTTCCGAGCTCATAAAATGTTCGAAAAGAAGCTCCCCTATATCCCGAACCTTTATGCCCATTTCACTTTCATACTTGTTCAAATTAATAAGACAAATAGGGCATTCAACAAGTATGTTTTTGGCTGTGGAAGATAATTCTTTTATCCGGCCGTTGGAGATCTTTTCATTCAGGTCACGAAATGCATAT
This sequence comes from Thermodesulfobacteriota bacterium, assembly GCA_034718555.1. GTDB lineage: Bacteria > Desulfobacterota > DSM-4660 > Desulfatiglandales > B25-G16 > M55B121. The sequence goes on along the minus strand of JAYEMW010000447.1, from coordinate 1,874 downwards.
TCAATAGGACCACCACAGCAGTAAGTGTCAAGTTTTGTGTTTTCAGGCTCCCTTACGTCTATGCCTATATCTTCCAAAACCTTTCTTACCTGTTCTATAATGGTTAGTTCTCTTGTCATGTAACAGGAATCATGAATTACAAATTCTTCCTTTGATGTCTTTTTAGGATACCTTCTTAGCACCTTGCTCTCTTCTGAAAGAATCTCTAAATAATGTCTTACCTCTATATCATAATTGTCTATATATTTTGGGAAAATCTTCCTCAACATAAAAACCGTGTGAGGATCAACTCCTATTACCTTCTTTACACCATGGGCCTTTAGTAATTCATATATTTTTCTTATATGCCCTTCAATGTATTCATCAAGGCCAAGATCATATAAAAGCACACCGCTATAAGGCTCTTCCTCATATAGATATGCAGGCCTTTGACCTGCTGCAATTAATGCCCGGGTAATCCCCTTTAGTATCTTCTCGCTTTTAGACTTCAGTCCTTTAGAGCCCAATGCCTTAAACCGTATTATTTTGTCCCCCATGAGACGGTTTCCTGCATTCACAATGCTTCCCAGGCCGTTTCTGGACAAAAATGGTCTTGCCGCCGTGACAAGATCTGTTACCTGTAAAATATAAGGCAACATCTGATACATTCTAGCAGTAAAAATAATAGTTTCTCCAGTTCTGGGAAGATTCATCCCTTCTGCCCAATCTGTCCAATATACTTTTCTCATTCCAAGGGGGTCGCCTGTGTTGATAATATTTTCCTTGAGTGTGGACAATACCTCTGAAATAAATTTCTTAGACCTTTTCATTTTTTCGACCTTTCAAAAGACCATGGGACAGATAATATTTTCCCTGCCTGATTAAATCCGATACATCTAAATTTTGCCCCTTAGCCTTGCACACTCGATCGCACCGTCCACATTGGAGACAGGAATAAAGGGAATATACTAAAGGGTCATCTTCATCTAATGTCCCATTAAGCAGGTATTTAATTATTTGCAGTCTGCCATAGGGTGACATGTTTTCCGCCCACTCAGTGGCCTGATATGTAGGGCATACATCAACACAGAACCTGCATGCCCTGCACTTCCCAATTTCCTTTAGCAGGATATCCCCGATTTCACTATTTTGTTTTACATCCATCCCTGCAGGTTCCCCCTGTTAAGTATATCATTGGGATCAAAGGCCTTTTTCATTGTGACCAAAAGCTCGTATAAAGATTCGCCATATTTTTTCTTTAGGAAGGATACCCTCTGCGCGGTCAATCCCCATTCTCCTCCACATCCTCCATGTTTTACATTTAAATCCTCGCTCTTTTCCCTCATCTCTAATGTTATGGCCTTTTTAACCTCATTGGATATATCCTTTGTTGGAATAAATGCATAGGCATGAATTGTAGGGGCGCCAATATGACCAAAGGAGATAAATTCTGCATTTTTGTAGCTCTTTAGATTCTTAACAATTGACTGTGCATCATGAAACGCCTCCATTAATTTATCCACCCTTGGTGAAATTTCACTGCCAAAGGTCATCCCAAGTCGATACATATAATTTCCGGCCTCGGCCCTGCTTCCCCATATTTTGTCCCATTCCTTTTCATCACTTACAATTTTTGCCTCGATGGGGTTGTTTTCCTTTAGAAAGTCGAGGAAATCCTTTGCCTTTTCCTTGCTGCCGGCCTTGCTCCAGGAATGTAAGCGCATCATGGCAACAGCGCCTTTCGGCTCCTCAAGCCCTACTGCCTCAAATCCAATCTTTGCAGCGCTCTCATCAAGGTACTCAAAAAACAGGGGCGGGTGAATACCCTTTTTGTACATATCCATTACAGTATTTAGTATATCCTCTGTCTTATGATAATAAGCGACTACTTGCTC
>JAYEMW010000446.1:0-8717 GCA_034718555.1 Thermodesulfobacteriota bacterium | reverse complement strand
GTTAAAATAACTTGTACAGATTACGCAGAATTTTATTTCGTCTTCAAGGCACGAGGAGTGCACATAATAAATTATGTAAGCGACGAGTAACGTAGAAGACGGAATAAAAGGCAAGTAAGATGTGTAAATTATTTTGACTTACTGCCTGAGTGTATGCCTACTATTAAAATTATTGGAGGTTTAAATGTATGCGGTCATACAAACCGGCGGCAAACAATACAAGGTAGAGCCAGGTGAAGAATTAAGGGTAGAAAAATTAGATGGCAATGTAGGGGATGAAGTTTACCTTGATAAAGTGCTTATGCTATCAAAAGATGATAAAGTAACAATTGGAAGACCTGTCTTGGATGGCATTAAGGTGGCTGCTAAAATTACAAGACAGGGAAGGGGCCAAAAGATTATAGTATTTAAGTACAAGAAGAGGAAAGGATACAGAAAAAAACAGGGTCATAGACAGGATTTTACAGGACTGAAAATAACCGGTATAGATGCGTAATCTTCGTTGTTTTCGGCAAATGCATAATCATTTAGTCGCCAAGATTGAGAGAAAATATTATGATAAAAAATAAAGCTTTGACAAAAGGAGACCTAAATGGCACACAAAAAAGCAGGTGGTAGTACAAGAAACGGCAGGGATAGCCCCGGAAAAAGACTCGGGGTGAAAAGATATGGGGGGCAAAATGTTAGCGCCGGCTCCATCCTTGTCAGACAAAGAGGTACCACATTCCATCCTGGAAATAATGTGGGCTTAGGCAAGGACTATACCCTATTTGCAAAAATTGATGGTGTAGTAACCTTTGAAAGGGCCGGTAAATACAGGAAAAGAGTCAGTGTGTATGCCCAGCAGTTGAAGGACCAATTAGCAGCAGTAAACTAACACTTTTTTCCAAGCAAGATATTTATTGACAGAGAATGGTTAAAAAAATGTAAGCGTTCACAGAACGCTGAAATTAGAAAATAGTCCCGCAGGGCGGGATTGGAAATTTGGCCTTCATGCTTTAGTACTGTTGGTGAACGAATTCAATTTTAGGTCGATTTTTCAATTATTGCTGTAAACGGCTATCACTTGTCAAAGTTGTACCAAGCCTTATCTGATAACTATTCCGCCGGTTTGTAAGCATCCAACTTATAAACTCGGAGGTTGTCCGAGAATAGCAATTTTTTCTCAAATCGAGGAATGCGAAAAAAAATTACCGCAGGCATATAGTTGATATTCCGAGGATAATTTTTTGAGCATGACAAAGAGTTGAGGAAAAAGGGCATTCTCGGACAGCCTCCTCGGTTCATCACTACCTGCGTTATGCATGGAGACAAGTACATCGTGCAGGCAGCCGCAGACAGGTCTTCCAAATTTCTATTTTCCAATTTCAAATTTCAAGCCGTGAACGGCTACATGATATTGTAAGCGTTCACGGAACGCTGAAATTAGAAAATAGTCCCGCAGGGCGGGATTGGAAATTTGGCCTTCATGTTTTAGTACTGTTGGTGAACGAATTCAATTTTATTTAGGTCGATTTTTTAACTATTGCTGTAAACGGCTATCACTTGTCAAAGTTGTACCAAGCCTTATCTGATAACTATTCCGCCGGTTTGTAAGCATCCAACTTGTAAACTCGTATCCCTGCCTGTGCGATGCACCTGTCTGCGTGCATCGCACAGGCAGGCACAAACAGGTGCATCGCACAGGTAGGCGCAGACAGGTGCATCGCACAGGTAGGCGCAGACAGGTCTTCCAAATTTCTATTTTCCAATTTCAAATTGCAAGCCGTGAACGGCTATATGATATTTATCAATTAAAGATGGTAATTTAATTTATGACGTAAGTTTAAATACCTTACTAATTGAGAAGATAAATATATGGTGGGCTTATAGCAGGAACTGTTAGAGGTGTATGACATGAGATTTATTGATAAGGCCGATATTACTTTAAAATCAGGAAACGGTGGGGCCGGTTGCATTAGCTTTAAAAGAGAGAGGTTTGTTCCTAAGGGTGGACCTGATGGCGGAGACGGTGGAAAGGGAGGAGATGTTTTAATAAAGGCTACGGACAAATTATATTCCCTGTATGATTTCGGTTCGAAGCGCCATTTTAAGGCGGAAAATGGAAGACCTGGAAACGGAAAGAAAAGGGCGGGAAGAAAAGGAAGGGACATTGAGATATTTGTGCCGGTAGGCACTATGATAAAAGACGGTGAAACTGAAGAACTTCTTGCAGACCTAACATATAATAATCAAAAAATTGTGTTTTTAGAGGGCGGAATGGGCGGAAAGGGAAATAAGCACTTCGCCACCTCAACGAACAGGTCCCCCAAGTTTGCTCAAGAAGGCCAGGATGGAAAGGAAAAACGCCTTAAACTGGAGCTGAAAATTATTGCCGACATTGGCCTCATAGGATTACCTAATGTTGGTAAATCCACGCTTTTATCCAGACTTTCCAATGCCCGCCCGCAAATAGGGAACTATGCATTTACAACGCTTGCCCCTAACCTGGGTGTTATTTCCTTTGACGAGGATCTATCCCTCACAATTGCTGATATCCCTGGTCTGGTAGAGGGAGCAAGCAATGGAAAGGGATTGGGACATAGATTTCTGCAGCATATTGAGCGAACAAAGATACTTCTGCATGTAATAGACATACATCGCCCTCCTTCAGGAGGCATCCTTGATGATTTTTTAACAGTGCAAAAAGAATTAAGGCAATCATCTCCTTCTCTTGAAAAAAAAAGGCAGATAATTTTGCTGAACAAGATCGACCTAAGCCCTTTCACAAAAGAAGATATAGATAAATTACTCTATACCTTCGTTCAAAAGGGCTATGATTGTATGGCAATATCAGCGCTCACAGGTGATGGCATAGAAAATCTTAAAGAATTATTGAATAATTTAGCCCTTTCATTGTAAAAAACTATAAATATATTAACCTCATAAAATACCAAGAATGAGCAATACAAGAAGAAATATAATTAAAGACGTTAAAAGGGTTGTAATAAAAATCGGCAGCAGCGCCTTAACAACAGAAGATGGCTTGAATATAAACGTCATTAACTCCCTTAGCCACGATATTTCTTCACTTATGAAAAAAAGTGGATTAGAAATTATCCTTGTGTCCTCAGGCGCTATTTCCTCTGGCATGAGAAAAATCGGGCTCTCTCAAAGGCCCCAATCTATCTCCCAACAACAGGCAGTTGCAGCAATAGGCCAGGGCAGCCTGATTCTCTCATACGAAAATGCCTTTAAGAATTATGGTCAGACAGTCGCACAGATTCTGGTGACAAGGGATGACCTCACCAACAGGAGGAGATATTTAAATACACGAAATACCCTTTTTACGCTTCTCAACTGGAAAATTTTGCCTATAATAAATGAAAACGACACTGTTGTAGTAGATGAGATAAAATTCGGCGACAATGATAATCTAAGCGCTATGATGGCAAATCTTGCAGGAGCCGACCTTGTTATTAATCTGACAAATATAGATGGTCTCTTTAATGATGATCCGAGACTAAACAAGGACGCCGGGTTAATCCCCCTGGTAACAAAAATAACAGGCAAGATTGAGAAAAATGCGAGTTCCATCCCGGGAGCGTTAGGCAAAGGGGGGATGGGAAGCAAGGTGAAGTCAGCCAAAGATATATCTATTTGCGGAATTCCTACTATTATTGCAAATGGGTTAAAGAAAAATATTATTCAGGCAATCTTTGACGGCAGGGAAGAGGGCACCCTGTTTTTGCCTCAAGATGTCCCAATGGGCAGACGTAAGCACTGGATTGCCTTTACAAAATCACCAAAAGGAAAGATAATGGTGGACAGTGGCGCAGAAAAGGCCCTGTTGGAAAATGGAAAAAGCCTGCTCCCTTCAGGTATTATTGCCGTTTATGGAAAGTTTAGTCTTGGGAACTCTGTTATTGTAATAAACAGGGAAGAAAAAGAGCTCGCAGTTGGTCTCGTGAATTATCGCTCAAACGATGTAGAAAAGATTATAGGACATAAAAGCTCGGATATAGAAAAACACTTAGGGTACAAACATTACGACGAGGTTATACACAAGGACAACCTCGTTATTATAGATAAAAGGTGACCATTAAAGTTGACAAACCAGTAAAAAGTCTTTTGTGAGCGATTTTGGCCACTTTTGGAAAAAGATTCATGAAATGCTGAGCGTTAAAAATTTCAAACTGTTTGAGGCCTTCAGGCCGAGTTTTTGAAATTTAGCGAAGTATTTCATGAATCCCAAAATGGGCATTATGAGGGAGCAAAAAACTTTTTACTGGAACATCAAGATTATAGTAGTTGATATTTTTTTTTATTATACAGTACAATAACCCTTAGGGAATAAAACAGCCGGTGGAAATGAATCTAAATAAAAAAATAATAGCTATGGCAAAAGATGCAAGACGTTCCGCCAGGGTCTTGAGGAGTGCAAAGAGGCACAAAAAAGACAAGGCCTTAGAATTTATGGCAGATGCAATTCTTTCAAGGAAAAATGAGATAATTAAAATAAATACCAAAGATGTAACCATGGCAAGGCAAAATGGGTTAAACCATGCAATGTTAGACAGACTGACCTTAACTGAACAAACAATATCCTCAATGGTTGACGGGTTAAGGGAGATAGCCGCCCTTCCTGACCCGATTGGTGAAGTACCGGGCATGTGGATAAGGCCAAACGGATTGCAGGTTGGCCGTGTAAGGGTACCATTAGGGGTAATAGGCTTTATTTATGAATCAAGGCCTAATGTAACGGTTGATGCCGCGGCTCTTTGCCTGAAATCTGGAAATGCCGTTTTATTAAAGGGCGGATCTGAGGCGATAAATTCTAATCTAATCTTTAGCGAAATATTAAGCGAGGCCATGGAAAAGGCCAATTTACCTGGAAAATCCATCCAGGTTATCCCATCTACCGAACATGAGGCAGTTGGGCTCCTACTTAAAATGGATGATTATGTGGATGTAATCATTCCCAGGGGCGGCGAGGAGCTCATGAGATTTGTAAATGAAAACTCCCGCATTCCAGTGCTGAAACACTTTAAGGGTGTATGCCATGTTTATGTAGATAAATATGCAGACCTAAATATGGCTCAAAACATATGCTTTAATGCCAAGGTCCAAAGGCCTGGTGTTTGCAATGCAATGGAGACTATGCTGGTCCATGAGGATGTTGCCCTTTCTTTCCTGCCTGGCATGATAAAGGTTTTTCAGGATGCAGGAGTTGAAATAAGGGCATGCGAGAATACCCTTAAAATAATCCCGGACCTTACCCCTGCAAGAGACAGTGATTGGCCGGCTGAATTTTTGGACCTTGTCCTGGCGCTTAAAACTGTTAGAAACATGGATGATGCCCTTAATCATATTGATGAATACGGCTCCAACCATACAGAGGCAATTGTAACCACAAATTATAACCGGGCTAAGGAGTTTCTGGAAAGAGTTGACGCCTCAGCCGTATTAGTTAATGCCTCCACCAGATTTAATGACGGGTTTGAGCTTGGCCTTGGCGCAGAGATTGGAATAAATACATCAAAGCTCCATGCATACGGCCCAATGGGGCTCAAGGAGTTGACTACGACAAAATTTATTGTTTTTGGATCCGGGCAGATAAGACAGTGAGATTAGGCATACTTGGAGGGACCTTTAACCCGATTCATTTAGGCCACCTGAGGGTTGCCGAGGAGGTAGGCGGAAAACTGGACCTTGAATCGGTTTACCTTATACCAGCCAGCGTACCGCCCCACAAGATTACTCATCAGGTAGCTGATTTTTCTCATCGTTTTGAAATGGCTCGGTTGGCGAGTGAAATTTCGCCTATGCTAAAGGTATGGGATATTGAGGGCCAAAGGCCTGGTCCATCCTATTCCATAGAAACACTTAGATTATTTCATTCACGCTTTGGGCCTGATCTCGAACTTTTTTTTATTATAGGAACAGATGCATTTTCATGGATTAAAACCTGGAAAGAATATAAAGTTCTTTTTAAATATGCATCATTTGTTGTAATAAATAGACAGAAAAATAAAACAGATGAGTTCTTTTCATTTATTGAATCCCTTGATGCCGGCCTTGTGTGGGATGATAAGAAAAAATGCTTTTGTCATCCCACGGGAACCGACTTGTTTTCAATGAATACAACTATAATGGATATCTCAGCAAGTAGAATCAGGCAAATGGTGGCCAGGGGCGAGTCCATTCGGTTTATCGTTCCCGAGGTTGTGAGAAAATATTTAGAAAACAAAGGCTTATACCTGATTAATGAACCCACTCGATAAAGCGCTTCTATGTGTAAAAATTATTAACGAGAGGAAGGCTAAAAACCTCGTTCTCTTTGAGATAGAAAAGCTGTCTTCCATAGCAGACTTCTTTCTTATCGCCGGCGGCACATCAAGCAGACAGGTCCAGGCCATTGCAGGACATTTAAAAAGGCGGATGAAAGATGAGAATGTTACCCTTTTTGGCATAGAAGGGCAAAATGATGGTCACTGGATTCTTTTGGATTATGGTGATGTCATAGTCCACCTTTTTTATGAACCTGTAAGAGAGATGTATGACCTGGAAGGGTTATGGGTTGAAGCCCCACGGATAGAGTTAAGTAATGAAATCAGCGAAGGTGAAAATTAAGAAACTCTACGTATATATTGCATCCCTCTTTGTAATAATTATTCTTTCCGCCAATCAGGGAGGGGCCTTTTTATCCACAAAAGATGAGAATGAGCTTGGAGAACGGTTTCTAAAAAGAATTCACTCCCAGTTTGAGCTCGCAGAATATCCTTATCTAATAGAATATATCAACAACCTCGGGTTATGCATAGGCCGGCAAATAGAAGTCCCCTATTTTCCGTTAAACTTTTACGTCATAAAAAACGACACAATAAATGCCTTTGCAGCACCTGCCGGTCATGTTTTCTTCTTTTCAGGCCTGATCACTATTATGGAGAATATTGACGAACTTGCCTCTGTGCTTGCCCATGAATTGGGCCATGTTAGCGGCAGGCACCTTGCCCTTCGCATAGAAAGATCCAAAAAAATTGGCCTGGCAACTATGGCCGGTATACTGGCAGGGGTTCTTATTGGTGGTGAGGCTGCAGGGGCGCTTATAACCGGTTCAATGGCAGCCGGTATACAGACAGAGTTAGGGTATAGCAGAGACAATGAAAGGCAGGCTGATCAGTTAGGATTAAAATACACAAGCATGTCGGGTTTTAATCCCTGGGGAATGGTAACTACATTAAAAAAAATGCAAAAAGAAAGGTGGTATAGCCAGGGAAACACCCCTTCTTACCTGCTTACTCATCCAGGGGCGGCAGAAAGAATGGCCAATATTGAGACAATGGCAAGGGCCTGCAAGATTATCCCTGACTCTGATGAGACAAAAAGACTTAGATCGGACTTTCCCCTGTTCCATGCTATGGTAATGGCCTTATGCAGTGACAGGGCATATGCGGTCAGGGAGTTCAACAAGAAACTTCAAAAAGACAGCAGGTCTCCAATAGCCCATTACGGCCTTGGGCTTATCTTAGAAAATGACGGGTCTGCCGAAGAGGCCCTGGGCCACTTTAAAGCGGCGCAGGAGAAAATGCCGGATTCCATGCCGATAATGTTCTCCATATGCAAGGCATACAATGATACAGGTCAATTCATAAAATCCCTGCCTATTCTAAGGGAGGCATTGAAAAAAGCGCCTAAAGACAAGGCTATCATGAACCTTTTGGCCTTATCCTATCAAAAACTTGAGCTATATGAACAGGCATTAAGGATATACAAAAAGCTCATATTCCTTCCGCCGGTAAAAGATATTATATATTATAACCTTGGAGTAGTTTACGGCCGTCAGGGCAAGCTGGCCCTGGCCCACTACAATTTAGGCAAATATTTTACCAGACTAAGAAGGAAAGAAAAGGCCCGCTTTCATTTCAAAAAGGCACAGGAATCTACAGAGGGTGATCAGGTTTTGCTGGAAAAGATTGATAAGGCCTTGAATGAGCTTTTGAATTAAATATGAAAAACAACGAAGGCTGTTGGAGCGGCTGGTTTAGGGGTTCGGCGGTAAAGAACAAAAAATAGGTTTTAGCGAGTTTGTGATAACTGAGCAAAATCATCTAATTAAATATTAAATATCGCCATTTCAGTATGTTGTATAAAATTTATCGTAACATCTCAATAAGTTTGGGCATTTCGACTGCTTCCCCCTTTTGCAAAGGGGGATTGAGGGGGATTTTTTTAATTCAGGCCGCATTTATTGAGAGCTTACTCAAATTGTTCTAAATTATTGACAGAAGACATGCAACATGGACAGAAAATTCAAAATTTGAGAATCGAAAATCCATTTTTGTAATCTGTATTCCGCCACCACCAGCCCCTGCGCTTTCTGTTTTTCACGTAATGCCCTTGCAGCTTTCTTTCTTTGTCCTTTTAGCTCCTTTATCTTTTCCCTTCCCGGCCTCCCTGTCTGCGTGCAACGCACAGGCAGGCGGCTCTCTTTGCTCATTGCTCCACCCTTCCCTTTAGTTGATCGGAGGAAAGAAGAGATCGGAAATCCTTTTTTATAGGCATTACAAAGATCATCTTTGGGGTTGTGTGGTAACTCTTTGCCTTGCGTACAAGACCCTCGCCCGTGGTCATCCCAAGATACTGCCAGTTGGCTGCCTTATAACAGGTTGCCTGGTAGTATTGAGGATCAACAAATGTCTCTGCCAACAGGGGACTGTAACCCCACTGCATTAGAT
>JAYEMW010000445.1:0-1714 GCA_034718555.1 Thermodesulfobacteriota bacterium | reverse complement strand
TTTTCATGCTGCGTGAAGAAATATTTCGCGAAATTTAACGGCCAGATCTGAAAGAGTGCAAAAACGGTGAAACTTTAGTTACTTATTTATGCCCCTATAAGTCCTATAAAACTCCTACACATTTTATCTGACCCTATATTGTTACAGAATATTTTTATTTTTTGTTGACATATTCATTTTATAATATAATTCTAATTAAAACAAAATGGACAAAACAAACAAATATGAAAAAAAGTGCATTTACCACATCTGATATCGCTAAAATTTCCCACCACACAAGGGAAACCGTTAAGCGATGGCTGGAAAGAGGGGAAATTAATGGATACCGGGTCGGTACATCAGGACATTGGCGAGTGCTTCCAGAGGATTTAGCCATATTCCTGAAGAAAAACAACATTCCGTACCCAGTGCCTGAGAAAACAGGTATTGACCTAAAATCCTTGATAGATACTGCCAACCTTCCTGTATTCTGTTGGGAATTCTATAAAAATACAATAGATGATCACATACGCCCTGACCGAAGCTGTGAGGATTGTCTCGTTTATAAGACTAAATCCATCAATTGCTACACCCTAAGAGAGGAGGTTGGGCATAAGAAAATACATTGCAATTATTCCTGCGAGGATTGTGCATATTTCCACTTTAATAAGGAAGTTGCTACACGAGACTTGAGTGGTCCTGGATAATGACAATTTTATCTCTGTAGTTGAGATAATAAGGAAAAATTTTTAGAAAGGAGGTGATAAATTTTAAAGCAAATTTGGTTGTTAGCTGTCTTACTTTATAGTTAAAGACGGGGAGGTGATTAAGGTATGAATGGATTTTGTCCCTATTCAGCTTACTTATTTTAACGAAAGGAGAAAGAAATGAGAAAAATTAATTTTATTACCATTGGAATAATTTTAATTTCGGCTTTAATTGTTAGTGCGGCTGTCGCAGCTGAAGTAAAAAAAAAATAGATCTTGGGAAGCCAGCTTTACTTGTCATTGATGTAGCCAACGATGTATGCCATGAAAATGGTGTTCTTGCTAAACTCGGTGTCTGGAAATATGGAAAAGAACATGGCACATTCAAAAATATTGCAAAGGCAATTAAGTTGGCTGAAAAGAAGGGTATCCCCATCATCCGTATTTGGATAGATTACCTGCCAGGTATGCCTGATGTGCCAAAAAGGGGATTTATGTATGGTGCAAAAGTAAACCTTGGCGAGTTTTTTATAGAACATACGTGGGGAGCTAAACCTTTTGCTGGCTTAGAACCAGGAGAAGGGCAACTTGAAGTCATCAAAAAACGGTTTAACAGTTTTCATAATACAAATCTAAAACCCTTACTAGATTCCTTGGGAGTAGATACAGTGCTCGTTACAGGGGTATCATGCCACGCGTGTGTAAATGGCACAATTGTTGGTGCAAATGACTGGGATTATAAAATTATTGCCCTTCAAGATGGCATTGGTGGGCCAAGCGAGGGAATGTGTAATTTTCTCTTTACAAAGCTCTGGCCATCATGGGGTGTTAAAGTTGTAGAAATTTCAGAAGCACTTGGGGAATGATAATTTAATTTCTTTTAAGTTCCCCGTCTTTAAAGATTTATGTTAATTATTCAGAAGGACCAAAAAGGCTGATCGAGATTAAATAAAAGGCAGGCATTATTTTAAACAGAAAATATTAATGTATCCTGAAAGGGAGAGTCTGGAGATTTTTAGTACGTAATG
>JAYEMW010000444.1:0-8749 GCA_034718555.1 Thermodesulfobacteriota bacterium | reverse complement strand
ACGAAAGCACCGTCAAGGGTATGAGCGACACCCAGCTACTGCCGAAGAGTTCTCGGTTTGGGAAACAGAGCAAGCCTGGGGTGACGAATGAGACACGGTGAAGTTCGTTGGTACAAGTTTGTTAAAATAGATAAAAAGAGATAGGATAAAATGAATTCATATATTTCAAATATAAACGAAAATGAGCTATTAACTGAATTAAAAACGTTGAGACGAATGTTCCACAAAAATCCTGAGATAGGATTTAATGAATTTTGGACAACAGCAAGGATATGTGAATATCTGGATAAACTAAATTGTACATTATTGTATGGAAATAGTTTGTATGACGATTTTTCTGAACCGGAATTACTCACAGCATGGAGCGACAAAGCCTATGAATCCGCTAAAGAGCGCTATGACAATGATGAGTGGATAAGTAAACTTGGAGGCCGGACAGGACTTGTGGCTATTATACAAGGAAAAGAGGCAGGGCCGGAGATTGGTTTTAGATTTGATATAGATGGGCTTCCAATTAAAGAATCAAGTGAAAATTCACATAAACCATACACAGAAGGATTTAATTCTATTAATGAAAATATGCATGCATGCGGCCATGATGGCCACATTACAATTGGACTTGGTTTAGCAAAAATATTGGCTAATAATACGGAACAATTAAAAGGAAAGTATTATCTAATATTTCAACCGGCTGAAGAGGTAATTTTAGGAGGGAAAGTATTCTCCAAACTAAATTTTATAAAAGATTTAGATTACCTTTTCCCTATCCATATTGGTCTAATAGGCGAGAGAAAAATAGTATGTGGCGTATCTTTCTTGGCAGATAAAAGATACACAGTCCTATTCAAGGGAAGGAGTTCTCATGCCGGCGCAAATCCTGAAGAAGGCAGAAATGCTTTATTAGCGGCATGTAATGCTGCCACAAATTTATATGGTATTTCAAGGCATAGCAGCGGAGCTTCACGGATTAATATTGGAGAGTTTACATCAAACAATGCTTCAAACATAATATCTGATAAGGCACAGTTTGAGTTAGATTTAAGGGGAGAAACAAATGAAATTTGTGAATATTTAAAAAATCAAGCTCAAAATATAATCAATGGCGCATCAATTATGCACAATGTTGAATCTGAAATGATTTTCTTAGCAGAAGCTGAAACAGCGAATAATTCTATCGAATTGATCTCAGAAGTAAGAAAAGCATGCCTTGATATTGGCATGGAAAGTGATGCCATTATAGATAATTACCTTGTGCCGGGAAGTGAAGATGCTACTTTCATCATGAATGAAGTAATAAGAAATGGAGGACTTTCAACATATATTTGTGTTGGTTCCCCAACATTTGGAGGGCATCATAACGAACAATTTGATTTTGATGAAGATATTTTGCCTAAGGGGGTTAATCTTTTGTACCAGCTTGCTAAAAACATTACAAAAGGAAAAAATTAGACCCTATTGGGTATAGTTATAAAACTTTATTCTTGACTTTATACCCGATAGGTATTATTTCTCATATAAAACATGGATATTATACCCTTAAAGGTATATTATAATATAAAAAATAAATTATTCGCCCCGAAAGGGTATAATATATTATTAAAATAAACCTAATAATACCTAACAGGTATAGTATCAGTTCATGATCATACGTGATTTTGTAAAAAAGCAACGTAAACTCCACGACTTAACCCAGGCCGATCTGGCCTCTAAAGCTGGAGTAGGTCTGAGATTTATTAGGGAACTTGAGCAAGGCAAATCGACCTTGAGAATAGACAAGGTAAACCAGGTTCTTCAATTGTTTGGAAAAACTCTTGGCCCTGTTGAATGGCGACCAGAAACAGAAGATAGCGTGAATAATGGAGAAGAAAAGGAATAAGGCCGATGTCTTTTTAGGTGATAAGAAGGCTGGTATGTTGGAAAGAACCAATAAGGGATATCGCTTCACATATTACAGGAGCTACCTGTCCTCAAAGGATGCTCAGCCTATAAGCCTTGGCTTTTCCCTGACTGAGATGGCATACGAGAGTGAATTCCTGTTTCCCTTTTTCCTTGGCCTTATTCCCGAAGGCTGGCTACTGAACATCATTAGCCACACCTTGAAAATAGACCCGGAAAATGCCTTTAATATTCTTCTTGCTACCTGTGGAGACTGTATAGGAGCAGTGAAAATAATCCCTATAGGTGAGGTATCTGATCCTTGAACCGCACGTGTCTTTCTTGTCAAATCTCGGAACCTGGCATGGTTCTTCGTGAGGGCTACCATATCAGATGTTGCAGGAAGCTCTTTGGTACGACAATCCCTCCTAAAGTGCAATTCAGCACTTTTGATATTGCTAATGAAGCTCAAAAAATGGTTGGCAAGATGTCTATATCCGGTGTTCAACCAAAACTGTCTGTGATACACGACTTCAAAAAACATCAGGTAACCGTAGTAGAAAGAGGAGGCCTGTATATCCTTAAACCTCCGACAGAGCAGTTTGAATCACTTCCAGAGAACGAGAACCTTTGTATGAATATCGCATCTGCGTATGGGATTGAAGTTCCTTCTCATGGGCTTCTTCCTCTCATGGACGAAAGGCTCGTATATATAGTCAAGCGATTTGACCGATTGGGAGATGGATCAAAACTTCAACAAGAGGATTTTCAACAACTTCTTCAAACAAATGATAAATACACTGGATCTTATGAAAGAATTGCTAACTTCATCAAGAAACATTCAAGCGTTCCTGGTCTTGATTTAATAAGGCTTTTTGAAAGAGCTCTCCTTTTTTATGTAGTAGGAAATGGAGATGCACACCTGAAAAATTTTTCTCTCCTCAGAAGAGAAGAGGTTGGCTATCAACTTTCGCCGGCATATGACATAGTTAGCTCCAGATTGGTGCTGCCTGAAGAGAAGGAAGATATGTGCCTTAGCCTCCAAGGAAAGAAAAACCGACTTTCAGGAGGAGATTTTAAAAGGTTGTCAGAATATTTTGGGCTGACGAGAAAACAGCTCGATAACTCTTTGACCCGTTTGAATGAACTCAAACCGGATATTGAGACGATGATAGCAAAAAGCTTCTTGAACCAGCGCTTAAAGGGTAATTTTTTTGAAATTTTCAAGGAAAGAGCAAAACGAATTTTTGGGTAGTGTTATAATGAATAGCAGTTCCCAAAGACAGGGAGACTATACACAAAGCCATTCGAGAAGACCATCGAATGGATGCTTGCCGGGTTAATAAGAAGAACAGCTCATTGACAGAAACTTGAGCGCACAAATAAAGGAGGATAAAATGCTTTCCAACCAACAGCTAAATTTAGGAACCCTGTCTGTTTGGGCAGGTGAGGAAGAATATTTGATGGAAAACGCGACCCAGGTACCGGTGACTCATAGTGTATCCTTTGGATACAAGAATGTCGATGAGTGGTTACAGGTGGCGCTGGGTCGGAAACCGGGGCATATCTATGGACGTAATACCAATCCCACAGTGCATGTTTTTGAAGAAAAAGTCCGACAGCTTGAGGGCGCCGAATCTGCCACAAGCGCAGCGACCGGAATGGGCATTATTAGCAGTACCTTGTTCGCACTGCTGTCCCCAGGCGACCGTGTAGTTTCGGTGAAAGATACCTATGGCGGGACCAACAAGCTCTTTGTTGAGTTTCTGCCCCGTTTTCAAATTAAAGTAACTCTGTGCGATACCATCGACCATGAAGAGATTGAGGCAGAGGTGGCTAAAGGTTGCAAGGTGTTATATTTGGAAAGTCCGACCAATCCTACGGTCAAAGTGATAGATATAGCTCGACTGGCCAAAGCAGGACGTGAAGCCGGAGCTGTCGTAATTGTAGATAACACTTTTGCTACTCCTATTAACCAGAACCCTTTACATCTGGGTGCAGACCTGGTGTTGCATAGCGCCACCAAGTTTTTGGGCGGTCACGCTGATGCGTTGGGTGGCGTGATTTGTGGCAAAAAAGAGTTGATTGACCGGATTTACCACTTTCGTGAAATCAACGGAGCAACCTTGCATCCAATGGCTGCTTATCTGCTGCTACGCGGTATGAAAACATTGCATCTTCGTATTCGCCAGCAAAACGAAAGTGCCCTTAAGATTGCCCGGTTTTTGGAATCACACCCGGCAGTTGGACAAGTTTTTTATCCCGGCCTGGAATCGCATAAAGGGCACGAGATTGCCCGCACGCAGATGCGTGGTTTTGGCGGGGTGCTAAGTTTTGAGTTGAAGGAGGATACCTTTGATGCAATACGAAGATTTCTGCCACGTCTGCGTTATGCTCATGCGGCTGCCAATCTGGGGGCAGTAGAGACCATTGCCGGGCCACCGGCCACTACCAGCCATGTGGAGTGTACCGCTGAGGAACGCGCTGCAATGGGCATACCGGAGAGTTTGATTCGTTACTCCGTCGGTGTTGAGGATACGGAAGATTTGACAGCAGATTTAGAACAAGCTCTGAGCGGAATAGCTTAGTAATGCTTCAAAGTGGTCAATATAGATAAAGTGAAAAAATTAAATTGTTGGAGGACAAAATGATTCTTTCATCATCATTAATATGGTTTCTTATCGGTGTTGCAGTTTTAATTGCCGAGTTAGCATTGACAGGGTTTATTTTAATTTTTTTTACGGCTGGATGTTGGATTGCGGCATTAGTTACATGGTTATTTGATATTGAATTAACAGGCCAAATATTAATATTTATAGTGTCATCATTAACCCTGCTTTTTACTCTACGGAAATACAGTCTGAAGATATTTAAAGGTAAAACTCGCGATAGTATTGATGATCGATACACGGATTCGAAGATTGGGAAAACAGCAATTGTTACAAAAGCTATAACTCCTAATGTGACTGGTGAAATAAAAGCTATGGGGAGTTTTTGGAGGGCTATTGCAGAGGTGGAGATTGAAGAAGGGCAATCTGTTTTAATAGAAAGACAAGCGTCAGAGGATGGACTTACTTTTAAGGTTAAACCTGCATAAGGAGGAAAAAATGAACGAGTCGTTGATTGTTGTTAGTGTATTAGCTGTAATTGTTATTGTTCTATTAATAAAAACAGCCATTGTTGTACCTCAAAGGTCGGAATATATTGTTGAAAGACTTGGTAAGTACAACAAGTCTCTTAGCGCAGGCTTCCATATTCTTATCCCTTTTCTTGATAAGGTTGCGTACAAACGCTCCCTCAAAGAAGAGGTTATGGACATCCCTTCGCAGGCTTGTATTACCAGCGATAATGTGTCCGTTGCTGTTGATGGTATTTTATATCTCCAGGTTATCGACAGCAAGCTGTCTTGCTACGGCATTGATGGATATAGGATTGCTGCAAGCCAGCTTGCCCAAACTTCATTACGTTCAGTGATCGGCAAAATTGAACTTGACAGAACATTTGAAGAACGAGACAGCCTAAACCAGCAAGTAGTTTATGCAATTGATGAAGCAGCTCAGAATTGGGGAGTTAAGGTTTTGCGCTATGAGATTAAAGATATATCTCCACCTCAAACTGTAATGGATGCAATGGAAAAACAGATGAAAGCTGAACGAGAGAAACGTGCCGCTATTGCAACATCCGAGGGTGATAGACAATCCCGGATAAACCGTGCAGAAGGATTAAAGAAAGAAGCTATTGAGGTATCAGAGGGTGAAAAACAAAAGCGTATTAATGAAGCTGAAGGGCAGGCAAAAGAAATCGAACTTGTTGCATATGCAACGGCTGAGGGTATTAAGAAGGTTGCTGAATCTTTAAGCCTGGCTGGCGGAGAGACAGCTGGAAATTTACGAGTCGCTGAAAAATATATAGCAGAGTTTGGAAAGCTTGCCAAAGAAAATAATACCATGATAATCCCTGCAAACATGGGAGATATCTCAGCGATGGTTGCAACTGTAATGTCTGTGCTCGGACATGCAAAACAAGGAAGTGAAATTAAGAGCGCATAACCCAGTTAAATACGCTTCGCTGTCCTTCGGAATTTAACGGGACAGGGAGGCTGGCAAAGGGGAACCGCTCAGCAGCTTCGCTGCAACAGTTCCTGGTGTGCCCGCAGGGCTGAATGGTTTTCATTTGCCGTCCCCTCAGCGGCAAATGAAAAAGAACCTCTGCGACCTCTGCGCTTGCCCCGTAGCTCCGGCAGATGGTACTGGGGTCTTGAGCGAAGCGGGCGGTAAAAAAAGTAATTAAAATTACAAGATGAAATCTAACCGAACAGATAGAAGTTTTTTAGGGGTGACAGAGCCCAGTGCTTCTATACAGGGTTATGAATGAGAAAAACTTATACGTTTTATGAAAGGATTTCATATATTTATAGAGAAAGGAACGTAACTCAATAAGGCAGGGCATTCATGTAGCTTCCCCCTTTAGAAAAGGGGGATTGAGGGGGATTTTTTCTAAAGCTACCCAGACTTATTGAGTTACAAAGGAACCTGCTGTAAATGAAGATTCTTAAAAAGGTGTGTAATTAGGGGGAGCTCAAGGCATGAAATGGTCCTGTTTCTTCAATAACAACAGGATAATTTTCTACGGTTGACGGGATTTTAAATCTTAATTCCTCTGGATCTATAGATGTAAAAATTTTAATACAAGGACTTTCCTTGAATAAGCCGATTGCAACACCCTCGACCCCCGGAATAGCCATCCACTCATCTGTTTTTTCATTGAGCGCTTGTTCAATAGTCTTACCGGCCACACCCTATCCTTTATTAAGTTAGCCTACATTTCTGCAACATTGGACGTTAATGAACATAGGGGGCAGAAGAAAATTCCTTCTGCCCCCTGTAACTGTTATCAAGACAAGAGATGGTTAGGGTTCACGAAAAAATAAATTCGCAATTTCAGGTGTTGAGGCGCCCGTCTGAAAAGGCGTGGAAACGCAGGAATATCAGGCTTATTCCTGCGTTTCCACAACGCAGTCAGGCGGGATGCATCGGCGGTTGAAATGTGAAGTTATTTTTGAGTGAGCCCTAACCGCTATTTAGTGAGCTATTCTTCACCATCAATAGAAACGCCAAGCTCGTCAAACCAGTCAAGTACTGCACTGATCGGATTGGCTATTGTGTATCGGTCGCTTCCAGCAAAAAGCAGTCCGATTGGTTTGCGATCATCTCCCGCTGTTTTTGCCTTGCCGTCAAACACTATAAGTGATCCGGAATCGCCGCCTGCGCTAAAGGAGCCTGGTGATATAACGATTTGGCCTACAAAGCGTGCTATGAGGTTAGATGGTTCGGAACCGTAATTAACATCAACAGTGGCGTTAACAGCGGAGACCCTTCCTTTGGTTAATCCGGTTGTTCGGCCGTATTTCTTTACCTTTTGACCTACTTTTGCTTCAAGGGGTACTGATTTAGGCATACCATACCCATCGGACGGTGTGGCATTATCGAGCAAGTCAGTTGAACTAAGGGCAATGGCCACATCGATCGTGTTTTCAGCACTGTCAGTAAAGACTATTTCCTCAAAAGCAGCGAGAGTGCCGATAGCATCATTGGGATAGATAGGATCCTCAGGATCGAAAGGATCATCAGGATCAGTACCGCCATCGTGGTTCCCTGGCTGTAAAACATAATCGTCTATGATTGCATTACCTAAATTGGCATACACATGGTTGTTGCTGAGGGCGTAAACATCCGTGCCATCAGTAACCCTGCATCCGATTGTGCCGGCAGTGATTGCTGGATGTCCGGTGGATACACCTATTGGGACTGGTCGTTCAAACCAAGCGGTAGGGTCAATTGGTACCTCAGGATCCGGTGTTGGCGGTTCCTCGACTGGTGGTTTACCAGGTACACCACCTTTTGCAAGGGCATAGAATTTTCCTGTAACTACTACCTGTACAGGGATACCATCTAAATTCCTTGGGATACCTGCAACGTCCCATTTGGACACAAAAACCTTGACTGTCGGCCGGGCGTTCCGGTTTAGCCCTATGGCCGTGCCCTCTATCCCCTTAATCTCCAAAAGGCGTTGGGTGTGCATCTTCTGGACTTCTTTCACCCGCTCAAAGGCCTCCTCACTCATGCCCTGAGCCGATACAGCCCCGGATAAAGCCAGAATTCCGAACATTACAACAGCTGCTAACAGCGCCCTGGAAAAAGTTCTTTTTTTCATGATCTCGCTCCTTTTTGTGTTTAGTCTGCTAATAAATATGTTTATCATATATTATTAAAACGGCTATGTTTGCAGCAGAAAATCATTGTCTTTATCTTGCTATTCTCGTGAATTTTTCTGCTCCTAAGGGTTCACGAAAAAATAAATTCGCAATTTCAGGTGTTGAGGCGCCCGTCTGACAAGGCGTGGAAACGCAGGAATATAAGTCATATTCCGAGTTTTCACAACGCAGTCAGACGGTATGTATTGGCGCCTGAAATGTGAAGTTATTTTTGAGTGAGCCCTAAACATCTAATTATCTGAAATTGAGTGAAATGTCAAGTATGAATTTCTAAAATTCCAATATATTTTAGACCTTTTTAATAAGCTCTCAATAAGTTGGGGTAGATTATATTCTTTGACTAATCACTGGATTCCGGCTTTCGCCGGAATGACGGAAAGGACGTTGTAATGACGGAAACTTACACTCGATCGTCATTCCGGCGAAAGCCGGAATCCAGAGCTATTGCCCGGATTTATTGAGAACTTACTTCTCTTGCTGTGTCAAGATTGGAAATTTGTTTGGCAAGGCACTGAACATAATAGATGTTTTTAGTCCCCATCTAAAATATTCCCTAAACCTCCTAAAATTGATCCTTCACCTTTGCGATGACCTCCTCCT
>JAYEMW010000443.1:0-1732 GCA_034718555.1 Thermodesulfobacteriota bacterium | reverse complement strand
AGAACCATATTTTAGATAAACACGCAAAACACCCTGCTTGAAATCCTTAATAAACTTATAATTCTTTATAAACCCCTCATCCTTCAATACTTTTGCCAGCTCAATTTTTAGCTTTGCGCCTGGTATATCAACGCTATTTAATTGGGCATTTTCGGCATTTCTGATTCTGGTCAACATATCCGCAATTGGGTCACTCATTGCCATTACATTTCTCCATTATAATACATCTATAATACGAAACCTTTGAAAAACATGCTCTTTCCGTCATTCCCACGAAGCTTGTCCTCGACCTGGTCGGGGACTGGATAGCGCTAACACTTCACTACGTGCCCCGTTTTCACCTGCCTGCGCAGGCACGGCAGACAGGCGGGAATGACTATTTAAACTATTTATGGCGAAATTCAAAGGTCTCAATACATTAATTATTGATAAACTCGTAACAAGGCAAATTCATTAGGAATTAAATATTAATAGTATCTTGCCGCTTACCAGCTGGATTTGATAACTCCCGGAAGCTTGCCTTGGGAAGCTAAATTCCGAAAACAGATGCGACATATACCAAATTTTCTTAAAAACGCCCTTGGCCTGCCGCAAATCGGACACCTGTTATATGCCCTTACTTTGAAGTTGGGTGTTTTCATTACCTTCATTCTAAGAGCCTTTTTTGCCAAATTACCCTCCTTGAAAAATCATCAACGATACAGGGACAGCACCACTTATTTGTAAACCTGTATCTGAAAAAAATAATGCAATTAAAATAACAAATCGAATTCTTCTATCACCGGACAATTAATAAAAAATCAATCCTTAAAAGGCATCCCCAAAAGTTTAAGGAGTGCCTTTCCTTCATCATCGCTCTGTGCAGTAGTAACGACAGATATGTTAAGACCTTTAATTTTATCTATTTTATCATAATCGATCTCAGGAAAAATAATTTGCTCCTTTATTCCGAGCGAATAATTTCCATGGCCATCAAGACCTTTTCCTGAAAGACCTCTAAAGTCGCGGACACGAGGGAGAGCCACATTCACCAGTTTGTAATAAAAATCATACATCCGTTTTCGTCGAAGCGTAACCTTGCAGCCAATCGGCATTCCAGCCCTAAGCTTAAAAGCTGCAATAGATTTTCTGGCACGGGTAACAACAGGCTTCTGTCCCGCAATAACTTTAAGCTCTTCGACAGCTGCATCAAGCAGTTTGATGTTATGAATAGCTTCACCCATACCGATATTTAACACAATTTTATTGAGCTTCGGAACCTGCATCACACTTTTATACTTAAAGGTTTCCATCAACCTGGGAATAACCTCTTTTTCATAACAATGTTTTAGCTTCGACATTACAATCCTCCGACACGACCCTATGCATCCATAATTTCGCTACATTTTATGCAAACACGCATTTTTTTCCCATCCTCGAGATTCTTCATTCTAATACGCGTAGGAGTCATGCATTTATTGCACATTAACATAACGCTGGACCAACTGATGGGAGCTTCGCTCTCAATAATTCCGCCCTGCCTGTTCTGGGCGCTGGGTTTTGCGTGCCGTTTAACAATGTTGATATTCTCTATAATAAGACGCTTATCTTTTCTGATTATTTTAAGCACCTTTCCGATCTTGCCGTTATCCTTGCCGGAAATGACCTTTACCTTGTCATCTTTTCTTATGAAACATTTATTTTTCATTATATATCACTTCTCATATAATTCACAATTTAGGAATTGCGAATT
>JAYEMW010000442.1:0-8879 GCA_034718555.1 Thermodesulfobacteriota bacterium | reverse complement strand
AAATATGTTAAGTAAGATAAACAAGAAAAGTTGCTGGTTTTGGACTAAATTTAATGAAATGTTTACGAAAGACAAAATCCAAACCTCGCTGTTTTAAAGAGTTTTAAAGGTGATCGGGAATTGCTGTGAACTTTACACTTTTTTCCGCATTCAGGGCATGTTCCGTCTTGCAAATATGGCCATTCAAGGTAGATATCTATTCTGTCTTGCTCCATAGCAAGATCTATTTTCTCAATCTTCCAAGGAGCTACTACTCCAAGTATTTGTCTATATAATTCTTTATCATCCATACTTAATCATATCAGATTTTATATCCTATTTCCACAAGGTTTCCAGTAGAGCCCAAACGTTTAATTTATTCTTTTGATGAAGACTGGGATAATAATCGGTCCGCAAGGCGGGGCTTCCTGAGTGAGGGGAAGGCAGTTAAAGATTTTTTTCAGAAATAGGTAAAAGGGCCAAAAATATATCCACAGGAAGGATCATTAAATTTTCCCTCCTCTCAACATCTTCCTTACTCAGAATGAAATATCTTTTAAGGGGAGAGATTCGCCTGATATCTCTTTCATTTACCTGATTCTGGTATTTTACCTCAATGCCTAAATATCGTTCATTTCCCCGGAGAATAGCGTCTATCTCTTTTCCGCTCCTATCGTAGTAATACCACAAAAAGGTACTTCCAACTCTCATCAGGGGTATTTCGCCATACATACGAAGATGTGAAATAACAACTCCCTCAACCATTTGGCCCCTTAGCTCATCATTTTCAAGCGAGGTGGTGATAGAATTCCAGACCTCGCTACCACCGAGATAACTCTTTACCGAATGGAAGACAAAAGGGTCAAAGAAATAAACCTTCTTATCCCCCTTGGCTTTCACATTTTTTGTATTGAACTCATAGGCGTACAGGACAAAGCAGATAAAAGAATCTTCCATGAGCTCAAGATAGCCGATGGTTGTAATATATGGCTTTTCTCTATCTCTCTGGATAGGTTCGAAAAGCTGTATCTTGAGCCATAACGGTCTACAATGGCCCTAAGAATTTGTCTGATTATATTTTCCTGTTTCTGCAGTCGAGCAAGGTCACCGAATACATCTCTAACAAATATCTCAGCAATTGCTGGATGTATCGTATTTTTTTGTTGAAGATAAAGATTATCGAAATAGTGATTAACAACACCTGGTAAGCCACCGGTCATGAGATATAAACGGAACAGATAACTAAGAGCCATCTTGAAAGGAAGGACTCTTTCAGCTTGCTCTCGTATCCCATCCATGTCAGATCCAAGATCCAGAGAAGATGAAGCGAGGAAGATTTTTAATTTGATAAGTGTGTGGCAAAATTCATCCTGGGTTAAGTGCTGAGCAACAAAGTTAATGATTTGCAGGGTAAATTCTCTGAAACTCAGGGGCTTGATATAATATTCATTTCCTTCAATACCTCTTCCAGGTAATAGCTCCCCCTTTTCTTTCAATTTTACGGCACTTGAACCTGTAGCAATAATAATTCCTCTTTTTAGAACTCCCTGATCAGACAAATATTTTAGTTCCAGATTCCAATCCTCAATAGAAGTAATCTCATCTAACAAAAGATAAATCCGGGCAGCGTCTATTCTCGATTCCAGGAAGTAGGTTATGGCGTTCCTTAATTCTCTCCTGGACGTGAAAAAATCAAGTGAAAGGTAGAGGATATCTCTGGGTGCAGTGCCGTTTTTAATCAACTTCCTCACTAAATCTTTGATGTAGGTGGTCTTACCCACCTGTCTTGGGCCTCGCAGAATATAAATATTTCCATTTTTAGTCTCTATTGGCTTTCTTTCAAAAAAGATGGGTTTTGCTTTCCCGAGACTTTTATCATAACGGGCAAACTCAAATCCCTGGCTCCACCAGGGATTTTGGGCATTTATTCCTGATATTTTTACCATTTGATTATTAGATTAACTAAATTGATGACAATTTGGATATTAGGTTAACTAAATTTATATTTATTAAATCAGTTTGTCAATTAAATTTATCTGCTTTTAACAATTCCAGCACGTTAGATCTTTGAAAATTTAGTCCTTCTGTCCTTTTCCTAAGGATAACTATTTATCCTTAGGAAAAGCAAATGAGCATGGAGATCTTTTTTTTAACGAGATAGTAATATGCTTTTAGCTGGTTCTTTCCAGGTGATCCAGGCTTCCGGCTCCACTTCCAGTCCATAGGGCTTACAGACCCAAGGATTGAGCTTATGGCTCAAAGGGGTCGGAAACCGTAATGGTTTTATCCACAAGACATTGAGTAATTACCAGATTTTGATTTATTTTTTATTTTGTTAATGTTATATTTATATAAAATTAGATATCACTAAATTTTAATAAAAGGTGGCCTTTATCATGCCAATATTGTCTGCAAAAGATGCGGAAGAAATGAATATTCCTTCTCCAGGGCCTGAAGAGTACTGGGAAGATAGTAAATGGGCCAGTGAACATTTTACCGAGATTGTAAGAAAATATCCTGACCAATGGGTGGCAATAGTGGATAAACATGTAGTTGCCGCTGGAAGCACCATTGCCGATGTAGAAAAAATAGCCACAGAAAAGACCGGCCGGGATGAATTCCCTATATACTTTGCTGAGAGAGGAATCCGTGTCTACGATTATCGAATTGGAATTTGAGACCCATATTGATTTAGATGCTATTGAACAAGGTATTGCCGTACACCTGATCAGACTCACTGTATCTCTCCAATTAGAAACGAAAGAAGGGTGGACAAGGAAATATAAAGCACTTATCGACACTGGCAACCCTATCTCCGTTGTACCACTCTCCGTTTGGAGCAAGGCCAAAATAAACTGGCTCATGTCCCATAAAAGCGAACTCCGTGGTATCGGCAGAGGCAAAGTCTTGGGAAAGTTAGGTGAGATCACTTTGGTTCTGGTTGATAAAAAGGGTGCCTCATTTCCTATAAAGGCGAAGGCCTTGCTTTTGGATGACGATAGCATTCCTTTTCTAATCGGTTTTGAGGACATATTGAGCGATATAAAACTGGTATGTGACTATAAAACCAAAACCGCCTTTCTCCAAATCCCATCATCTCTTTGAGTTTTATTTATTAGCCTTTTATAATAGAATTTCTTCCCACCAGAAACCTGAAGTTAGAGCTATATTTTCCTTGACAGCAGCAATTCTAATTTTACCAATAATTGTAACCGACAGAATTATTAAAAATAAAATTTAGACGGATTTAAGAAAGATGCAAAATCTCTTCTGAGGATCTGGGAGGTTTCTGGTTTACTGAGAGCTATTTTTGGCGCATTGGTCCGCTATATAGCTCATTTTTCGCAAACCTGTCCACTGATGTTTTGAAAGCATCTAATTTTTTTAACCAAACTTTTCACGAATTAAAAAACCATTAGCTTGTATCTATAATCTCTATTTCGAGGCCATGAAGCATAAAAGTTAACATCGCATCCCAACTTTCGAAGTAATGATAACGGGTTAAAGCGCGTATATCGTCAAAAAAAGTTTGCCGTGTTGGAAGGTCGCTACGAATCAGTTCATATTTTTTATCCATCATCTCAAGTACGGTATGAAATAGGAATGCCAAAAGATTCATGGTCAGCATAAGCTGAGACAAATACTTTTTCCCATGGCCAAAGTTGTGCTCAAGATGATAACCATTGTTTTTTAGTACGTTATTGTTTTCGTTTTCAATTTTCCAGCGTGCCCGACCATCTGCTACAATCTGTTTTACATTGTTCTTTGAAATTTCAAAATTGGTTGCAAAAGCGTTTTTGTATTTAATGCTACCATCCGGCAGTGTTGTGGTAAGTTCACACCAATTGACCATCTGTGCATCTTCACCATCACGCAAGGGCACTTGATTTACAAAACGATAGGTATCAATGAGATGAGTTTTGCCTGTCCATCTTTTTTTCACTACTGTTTCAACAGCTTGCAGGCCATCAAGCTCTTCCACCCATTGGTAAAGGGTTTTATGAGAATCGGGTTTGCAAACAAGAATGAAATCAAGCCCGTGATGCAAAACCAACTGACATATTGATTGCTTACAATATAAATCATCGCCTAAGATGGTAATGCCCAAGGTTTTATAAAGCGGAGCAAATTGGTTGAACCAGCGCTTAGCCGCTGCATTTTCACAGTCTTGCTTTTTATGTCCGTCCTGCGGAGTAATGAACTCCGGTGGTAAGGAGATCACCTTGTTACAACCCGGCTTGAGAAGCACCGGTGTAAGGGCCGTATGAGAATAGGTTGTGGAACCGTTTTTATGCTCCATGGTGCTGCAGTTTTCACAATGAATCGTGTTGGAGGAAAAATATTTGGTACCATCCAGCGCACACAGTAAATTATTGTTGTATGAGCGAAAGCCATTGAGGAGGCTGGCAGCATCTAACGCTTCAGCAATGAAAGAGAAGACCGGAAATACTGTTTCCGGAGGCACCACATCCATCATATCCCTTATATGATTATCAGATGGAATTTTTTGTATTCCAAACAAAGATTGGGCATTGTTGACACCCTTATTTTTCTGCATGGATTTTTGAAAGGCAAGAAAAGAAGGCGATTGTGTAAAGAATATCGAAAAGCAGCTAAGGGCTATATCTTCAATGCTGTATTGCATGTTGTTGCCTGTGCGTTTGTCAGGAAAATTGTGGATTGTCATACGAAGCTGACGCACCATCATATCAAAAGAGATATTCAGCGGTTGCTTTGATGCGATTATTTCTTTTTCCTGATTTTTAGGCAAACACATATGAGTCTTATGATAACCGATAATTGATGATAAACACTTACCCATTATCTGTTATCATAGAAAAAATGCCTTGTCTACAATTTTTATTTTAAATTAAAATATTATGTGCTTTACAGACGGAGGAAAGATTGAGGGAGGGGTAAATGCCAAAGCATGTTGCTCCGGCCTAAATTCATAATTAGAATTGCTGCAAAACACCCCAGATGTTCGTAATCGCTCGCAACTCTACATTTAGCTACAAAGGCAAGCAAGTAAAGGTTCAGCAGGTTGCGGAAGAACTGGGGGTTCGTTATGTACTTGAGGGCAGCGTACGGAAGTCTGAAGACCGTCTTCGGATCACTGCTCAACTCATTGATGCTATCACTGGAAGACACCTATGGGCGGAGCGCTATGACCGTGATCTAAAAGACATATTTGCTCTGCAAGATGAAATCACGCTGAAAATATTGAATGCCTTACGAGTGAAGTTGAATGACGGGATGTATGCGAGCCTAACTGAGAAGGGCACCAACAATCTCGAGGCCTATCTAAAGCTCCTCCAAGCACGTGAGTATGGTTCACGTAGTACCAAAGAAGGAAACGCCATGCAGAGGAAGTTAGCAGAGGAGGTCATTACTTTGGACCCCGATTACCCCATAGCCTACCTGAGTCTGAGCGCAACACATCTCATAGATCTGATATATGGAACAAGTAAATCCCCCGAACAATCTCTGAGACTGGCCGAAGAACTGGTCCAAAAGGCCCTCACCCTGGATAACGACTCGGCATGGGGACACGGTTTTCTGGGTCGAATCTACTTGACGAAAAGGCAGCACGAAAAGGCAATTACTCAGAGTGAGCGCGCTGTTGCTCTTGACCCTAATTCGGATTTCGCTCTGGCGGCATTAGCATTTACCTTGCGAAACGCGGGAAGGCATGAGGAGGGGATTGCATTGTTCAAGAAAGCTATACGCCTCAACCCAATCCCTCCTCCCTGGTATTTGGTCTCTTGTGGTTTTTCGCATTTGATTTTGGGACAGTATGAGGAGGCGACTGTAGCATTTAAAAAGGCCCTCCAACGGTCCCCTGAAAATCTATTTGCTCACCTGGGATTAGCTGCTACGTACAGTGCACTGGGCCGCGAGAAAGATGCCCACGCCGAGGCTGAGGAGATCCTTCGGATAGATCCTACATTCACTCTTGAGGCCTTTGCAAAAGGAGTTTTGTTTAAAAATCAGGCTGATATAGACAGAACAATAGAAGCTCTCCGCAAGGCAGGGTTGCCTGATAAACCACCGTTGCCTCTTCCCGATAAACCCTCCATTGCTGTCCTGCCTTTCACCAACATGAGTGAAGACCCCAAGCAGGAGTATTTCAGTGATGGGATTACTGAGGAGATTATTACTGCCCTTTCAAAGACGCCAAAGTTATTTGTTATAGCTCGAAACTCCACATTTACTTACAAGGGGAAGCCGACAAAGGTTCAAAAGGTAGGCCGTGAACTTGGAGTGAAGTATGTTCTTGAGGGAAGTGTCCGAAAAGCTGGAAATAAAGTGCGGATCACGGCCCAGCTTGTGGATGCAAAAACGGGAAATCATATATGGGCGGAGCGTTATGACCGTGATCTGAAAGACATATTTGCCTTGCAAGATGAGATCACCTTGAAGATAGTAACGGCTATGCAAGTAAAGCTCACAGAGGGAGAGCGGGCCCGTATCTACGGAAGAGGTACCAACAATCTTGAGGCCTATTTTAAGGTTTTGGAAGGACGTGAGCAATCAAGTAGATTCAACAAAGATGGCAACGCTATGGCCCGGCAAATGTTTGAGCAGGCCATTGCCCTGGACCCCAATTATGCAATGGCATACTGGCGTCTGAGTGCCACACACCTGATGGACCTTATACTCGGCTCGACCAAATCCCCAAAAGGATCTCTGAAGCAGGCCGAAGAACTGGTGGAAAAGGCCCTTGCTCTTGATGGTGCCTTGTGCGAGGCCCACGCATTGTTGGGGCGAGTTTACTTGGCAAAAAGGCAGTACGAGCAGGCTATTGCCGAAGGGGAACGAGCCATTGCTATTGATCCCAATTCCCCAATCGCCCAATATACGTTGGCCTTTAGTCTTACGCGTGTTGGAAAGCATGAGGAAGCCATCGCGCTCTATAAGAAGGCGATGCATAGCGATCCTATCCCTTCCCCCTCACTCTTAACCATGTTAGGTAATGCCTATATTTTTGCGGGCCGGCATGAGGATGGGATCTCAACACTTAAGAAAGTGCTGCATCGCAGCCCCGATAATCTTGTGGCCCACGTTGGCCTGGTCATAGGTTACAATTCGTCAGGCCGAGATGAGGAGGCACGTAATGAAGCAATAGAGATCCTGAGGATAGATCCTAAATTTTCTCTCGAGCATTTTGGAAAGAGACTCATGTATAAAGACAAAATCGATACGGATCGTGTAGTCGGTGCACTTCGCAAGGCGGGGCTAAAGTGAGGGGGAAATATTGGCTGTGAGTGCTGACAATTATATCGAATAGTGGTAAAGTAAATTACCAGATATGAATAAAACTGGGAGCTAAATATGCCAATTATGGGCTGGAGGCGACGTGCTAGAGATATTAAAAGAAATAATTCTTGATTTTCAAAACGAACACCTGTTTACAGGGACGAAAAGGCATTTACAATATGAACTGGTAAAGGGTAAAGCATTTGTATGTATCGGTGTAAGTCGATGCGGAAAATCTAGCGATTTCAGCTCAAAGTTTATCCGCCATTAGTGTGGCGGGCACTTATCAGTAAGTTCAGGGTTGACATTATTTTATAGATCTCCAGAACATCAGCAGGGCTTTGTTATGTAAAGCAATTCTCCTTGCTTTTTTTATATTTAGGGAGTATTTTTTGAAGTACAATAACTTTATTTGGAAGAAATATTTAAAATTGTTGATTAAAAAGTGTTAGAGATTTTCTGCTTCTGATTACTTTTTACGTAGAACTAAAGAGGAGAATATGACTTATGGAGAATTCGATTAATGAACAACTTATAGTCGATGGGAAAGGTAATCCCACTGCCGTAATTCTTCCAATAGAGGATTATAAAAAAATCCTTGCCATCCTGGAAGAAGTTGAAGACCATAAGGAAGCTAAAATACTTTCTCAATCAGCAGAATTTAAAAAGTTAGTCAACAAAGCCTTAGAGGACATCAAATTAGATAGAATCAAGCCCTGGAAGGAAGTTTGGGATGAGCTATGAGGCTTATTTATCTGAAACCTTCCAGAAATGTATCAAAATCCTTAAAAAGAAATATCGTAGAGTCAAGGATGATCTATATGATGTAATCCAAAGCTTGGAGGAAAATCCAAGTATAGGGGATCCAATTCCAGGTTGGAAGAAAGAGATATGGAAAATAAGGGTAACAAGTTCTGATATTAAGAAAGGCAAAAGGAGCGGCTTTCGATTGATTTACCTATGGAAAAAAGGGGATTTCAGGATTTATCTATTGGCAGTATATTTTAAGGGAATAAAAGAGGAAATTTCTAAAACTGAGATAGAAAGTCTACTAAAAAAACTTACCAAGGAATTAAAATAAACTTTTACAATATCCAGATGGTATAGATCACAGGGAAATATGGGAACGGGCATAAATAAGGCAAACGGGTCTTCAAAAATATATGAAAGACTGGTTACCCAAGAGGAGGGGCAAACCAATGGTTGGCCTCTTCCAAATTTTGAGTAGGCGAGCTTTACGCTATTGTATTTGTTTGTAAAGTTAAAACGCTCAACCAGATCCTGGTAAATCGATACTGCATTTCTGCCAAGCCTCACCTGCTCTTCAATCCATTCTTGGTGAGGTTCACAGGCCGATCCGGCATGTAATGGTATTGTCCGCTTTTCTATCTTAGTTCCCGGTGGCCGGGGTGGGGGATTTTGACTGATTATGCACTCAGGCCCAGTTGCAACCTTCCCTTCAGTGGGGTATTTTGAATCTAAATCTGCGTTTTCAGGGAAAAAACCACTTTCAAAAGGTGTTGCAAAGATTATATAAATATCACGTAAAAACAGTTGCTTAAATAAGAAAAAGCCCCTATAATGACGAAAAAATTAACAGCAATAATCACACATCAAAAAGGGGCTCAATATGCAACACA
>JAYEMW010000441.1:0-1741 GCA_034718555.1 Thermodesulfobacteriota bacterium | reverse complement strand
ATCCAATCTTTGCAGCGCTCTCATCAAGGTACTCAAAAAACAGGGGCGGGTGAATACCCTTTTTGTACATATCCATTACAGTATTTAGTATATCCTCTGTCTTATGATAATAAGCGACTACTTGCTCCAAATAGGGCAGAGGTATTAATCTCATTCTCAGTGTTGTTAACACACCTAACAGACCCTCCGAGCCGATAAAAAATTTAGTTGGATCAATTCCGGCGGGCCTCCTTGTTGACTCGGTCCCAGTGTGCAGGATCTCTCCTGTCGGCAGCACCACCTCAAGGCCAAGTATAAAATCACCGGGTTTACCAAGCGCTGCATCAACAGCATGAGCGCTTGTATTCACGGCTATAGCTCCACCGATAGTGGCCACTAATTCACTTCCTGGAAATACAGGAAGCATTGCCCTGTATTTTGCCAACTCTTTTCTTACCTGTGCTACATGCATGCCCGGGCCGACCTCAAAGTACCCTCTTTCAGGATACACTTTTATATCCTTCATTCTTCCGGTATCCAATACAATTCCCTTTGCCTTTGGCCTTGCAAGTCCAACAAGTGATGTGCCGGAACCGTGTATGTGCACTGGTATTAATTTTTCATTGGCATATTTTAATATCCTTGAAACCTCTTGCCTATTAGATGGTCTCACTACAGCGTATGGTATATTTTTTTCCTCAACGTCCCAGGGCATGGTGTCCTTTGCATAAACAACCGATGTTGGTTTATCCGTAGAGACATAATCTTTCCCAACAATCCTTGTCAGGTTTTTCTTTAACTTAGATATATTTATATCCATAAATTATCTCCTTGCATCTTCCATAGTCCCAAATATATAAATCTCCCTGATAAAATTTTCTTCAAGTCTCTTTGCGCAAGACCATTTTAAACGGCCAAAATTTCCTTTACCTTATTTTCCGCAATCTTTTCTACATATCGTATATGTTTTTTTAGAAATTTTTTGGCGTAGGCATAATTTCCATCTTTGAGTATATCAACAATAGTTTTATGATCCTTCAGAGAAACCTGCCTTTGTCCGCCTTTACCAAGGTAAATCAGTTGATATCTTCTCAATGATACAGCTAATATCTTATACAATTCTATTAATCTATAGTTATCAGACAGCTCGACCAGGCTATAATGAAAACCTGAGATAACCGTAAATTCATCAGGCTCTTTAAATAATTCATTGCCAATTTCGTCTATTAGGGCCATGATTTGGTCCGGTGATTCCGAGGCCCTCTTTTTTATGCTGTCAATTGCATGACATTCCAACAACACCCTGACCTCAAAAAGTTCTTTCAAATCCTGCAGGCTTATATCTGTAATATATGATCCCTTCCTCGGTAATGTAACTAAGAGACCTTCTCTCTCTAAAACCCTGAAGGCCTCTCTAACCGGTGACCTGCTTATACCAAGCTTCAATGCAACATCGGATTCATTTATTTTACTCCCGGGCCTAAGCTCTCCTGTGAGAATCCTTGTACGCAAGGCATCCAGAACTACAGCCATCAAGCTTTTTGTCTCAGGCTTGTCCCATCCCTTTTCTATATGATTTTCAGTATCAAAAAACATGACAACCAAAAAGACGCCTCATGGCTCTAAATATTAAAAACGTCTATTCGCCTTACCACTTTCTTAATGCAATAAATAAAATATTAATGGTCGACTGTCGACAGATTTATAAAGTTTTCACTATTTGTCAAGCAAAAAAGCAAAAAATTATTAATGCATCTACAAT
>JAYEMW010000440.1:0-1743 GCA_034718555.1 Thermodesulfobacteriota bacterium | reverse complement strand
TCAGTGAAAGAGATACTCAGATTGCATCTATTGCTATGGCAAACAAGCTTATCATTGTCACTCATAATGTAAAAGAATTTGGTCGGATAGGCAAGTTGAAAGTCGAGGATTGGGCAGCTGTTTAGTCCGGGGTTATCTCAGTAGCAAGAACAAATAGTGTCTTTGGAGAATCTGCCTCTGAACCAAATGAGGACATAGGTGTCAGGCCTACACAGTTGACAGTTGATATCTGAAATAATTTTATCGAATTTTTTTAGCTTTTTATCGTCTCTGATTTGCAATCCAACGCAGCGGTTTGGCTTAAAAACACCACATACTACTATACCCATAGAAAGTAAACTAAGAAATCAAAGTAAATCCTGCTGTGATAAAATGTTTATCAAAAGTGAAGGCATGAGTTATTTTATATTGCTTCATAACTGCAAAGCTGACAGCATCGGTTAGGCTGAAATCCTGGTCCTGGTATTTTCGCAAGATATCTTCCGCTTTTTCTTCTAATGCTCTTTCGGAATATATTCTAATTATTCTTGGGCTTGCCGCAATATTCCCTAAAAAGGTAATAGCTGCCGTGTAACCCATATGTCGCCGGATTAAAATGTATGCCTCTGCAACCACGAGGTTTGTTGTGGTTAAATGATGATATTCTTTCAGCAGCTTAGGGTAAATAGCTATAGCACGATTATGATATTGATCAGATATGTCCGTCAGGGCAAACCATGCCCCTGTGTCAATAAAGGAAGTTTTGTTTTTCATCTTTGTATTTCTATTTCTAACCTGATATCAAATAGTCATCATGTTTTTTACTAATGTCTTTTTTCCCTGAATTTCCCAGGTTCATAATTTGGAGCGCAGGATCATCTTCCAGTGGAATACTGGAGATATATTTAGAGATACATAAACGTATGATTGCCGCTTTTGTCTTCCCACTTCTTTTTGATAAAAGACCTATTATTTTTTCCTGTTCAGGCTCTAAGTAAACCTGGAAGGGAATTTTCTTTATTTTTTGCATGATAATATATCCTATTTAATATTTATGATATATATAAGAATGCTGTATAAAATAGTGATTGTCAATTAAAAATCTGTGTAAATCCGCGTAAATCTGTGGCTAAAAAATATCCGTGGTAACCTCTGTCCTATTTGGACACGGATAAATGCGAGCTACGCACACGGATAAATACAAAACGTAAAATAATCTGTGTTAATCTGTGTTCACCTGTATCCTAAAAAAACCTTTGTGAATCTTTGCCCACTGTGAAAAACCTCTTGATAATAGCATAGTTTTTATATACTATATATTAAAAAAGGATAGTATAATAATGCGCTTAACAAATAAATTAACACTAATACCCATATTGATGGTCCTTCTTCTTCCATTGGCCTTAGCTCATGGTGAAGAAGGAAAGGATTCTGGAACAAATATAGTGTTGACCCCTGCGGATCAGATGATCCTTGACGCCATTGATAAGGTTAATGACCGTATCGATAACCTTGGAAAAAACCTGAATAACCGTATTGACAAGGTTAATGAGCGCATTGATAACCTTTGGATTACCATGTTAGGTGGATTCTTAGGGGTAATGGCCTTTATTGGCGCTATCGTATTCTGGGATAGACGCACCTATTTAAAACTGGCCAGGCAAGAATTTCGCAATGAGATATCTGATGACAGAAAAAAACTTAATGCCATGCTTGCTGCAATGAAAAAACTGGCGAACCAGTTTCCAGAGGTCAGTGAGGTTT
>JAYEMW010000439.1:0-8909 GCA_034718555.1 Thermodesulfobacteriota bacterium | reverse complement strand
GACAAGGCCCTAAAAGATGCGGACACCTGTGTCTTTATCCAGTGTGTAGGCTCCAGAATTCCTGAAAGACCCTACTGCTCCAAGGTATGCTGTACACACTCCGTTGTAAGCGCCCTTGAGCTAAAGGAGTTAAACCCGGACATGAGGGTCTTTGTCCTGTACAGGGATATGAGGACCTATGGACTAAGGGAAGAGGTTTATAGGAAGGCGAGGGAGAAGGGGGTTGTGTTTGTGCGGTATGACAGCGAACAAGAATTAAAGGTTGACAAAACAAAAGATAAACTTGGCGTTACCTTTTCAGATTACACGTTGAAACGTGAGATAACGATTGAATCAAACATGTTAGTTCTTGCATCTGCAATAGTACGCAAGGAAAATGATCCTCTCTCACAACAATTTAAAATACCAGTAAATAATGATGGATTTTTTGTTGAGGCCCACGTAAAACTTAGACCCGTTGATTTTGCAACAGACGGTGTATTCTTCTGCGGCCTTGCCCATTCCCCGAAGCCAATCGATGAATCAATTTCCCAGGCCCAGGCTGCAGCGGCCAGGGCGGTTACACTCCTTGCCCAGAAGACAATCTACAGCAGCGGAACAGTGGCGGCGGTTAATCCTCTTTACTGCAGTAGTTGTGGTGTGTGTGCGGCAGTATGCCCTTATAAGGCCATTGAACTTGATGAAAAGACAGGCATTGCACAGATAAACCCTGTGCTCTGCAAGGGCTGCGGCCTATGCGTGGCTTCATGCAGATCAGGCGCCATACATCTTAACGGATTTGATGAGGGTCAGATAATGACTATGATTGGCGCGGTGAAGGGATGATATGTATTAGTAACTTACAAATAAATTTGCGTTCAAAACGCGCAGAAAATTTAAAACTAAAATCAGAATTCAAAAAAGTGTGAGGTGGCTAAAGTGAACTAAAGTGGCTAAAGTGAACTAAAGTGGCTAAAGTGAACTAAAGTGAAGGATTTTAGCTATTTTATAAAACAGATGTAGCGAAGCGATTCATTAACTTTAGGTCACTTTAGGCACTTTTCCAGTTTATCCAGGTTAGATTTTTTTGCAATTATTGTAAAGTACAATATTTATATTTTTTTCAAGCAATCAATAATTAAACCCGATAAGCTTGACAAACTAATAAAAATTAGAGTAAAAAAATCACTTGAGATTTCTTAATTCGATTGAGAATTTATACCATTCACCCCCATTTACAAAACGGGATATTCTGGTTAAACTTTTATAAAACTGTGTGTACTCCGCGGACTCTGCGGTGAGAAATGTCTAATAATTAACTTTTTCATAAAGAGGTGAAGTATGACTGACTGGGAACCAAAGATTACCGCATTTCTATGTAGCTGGTGCAGTTACGCTGCTGCTGATTTAGCAGGAATCAATAGAATGCAATACCCTCCAAATATCAGAACTATCAGGGTTCCCTGCTCTGCAAGGGTCAGCCCTAAGTTTATCCTATCTGCCTTGAGACATGGGTCGGACGGCGTATGGGTATCCGGGTGACACCCTGGAGAATGCCATTACCTGGAAGGTAATTATTATGCCAGAAGAAAGTTTGCACTTTTAAAGAATTTTTTAGAACATATAGGGATAGAGCCGGAGAGATTGCAATTCTCCTGGATATCATCCTCAGAGGCTGGAAAATTTGCAGAAAATGCGACGGAAATAATTGAAGATGTCAAGCGAATTGGTCCAATAAAAAGATTTGTTAAGGGAAGGTCTGAGGTAATTTCATGATGGATTACAGTAATAAGATAAGAGAAACAGCCAAAAAAATTTTAGAGGAAAAGGTTGTAGATATTGTCATTGGTTTTAAAAAGGGCACACTTCCCATGATGACAGAGCCTGTTTTAATAAATGACCCTGAAAAAACCGACCAGTTATACTGGGACAGTTTTTGCAACATGAATCTCGCCAATTATCTACCCAAAAGAACCGATAAAATCGGTATATTTGCCAAGGGCTGCGACTCACGGAATATCGTAAATCATATAGTGGAAAGTCAAATAAAAAGGGAGCAGATTT
Organism: Thermodesulfobacteriota bacterium; assembly: GCA_034718555.1. Taxonomy (GTDB): domain Bacteria; phylum Desulfobacterota; class DSM-4660; order Desulfatiglandales; family B25-G16; genus M55B121. The sequence goes on along the minus strand of JAYEMW010000439.1, from coordinate 6,866 downwards.
ACATAGTTGGAATTCCATGTGAAGGTATGGTCGATAAAAGAAAGATAAATGCTTTCTTAGGCGGGAAAGAACTAAAGGATATAATTGAATCCGAGGCTTCAATAACGCTCAAAGGTGAAGGCTTTGAACATACCATAGAAAAAAAGGACTATTTGCAAGATAATTGCAAAACATGTTTGCATAAAAATCCAAAAATTTACGATGAACTGTTAGGGGATTTGGTTGAAGAAAACCAGGGCCCAGATCCTTATGACGATGTAGCGGAAATTGAAAAAATGGAGTCCGGGGAAAAATGGGAATTCTTTCAAGGTCTAATTAAGAATTGTATTCGTTGCTATGCCTGTCGAAATGCCTGCCCACTGTGTTACTGCCCAACTTGCTTTGTAGACGAATCAGATCCCCAGTGGGTTGGAAAGAGTAATGATACTACCGACACTATGACATTTCATCTCTTAAGGGCCTACCACTGTGCAGGACGCTGCACTGACTGCGGGGCCTGTGAACAGGCATGCCCCATGGACATAAATATAAGACTGTTTACGAGAAAGTTAAACAAAGACACCCTTGAATTCTACAATTGGGAGGCCGGTTTGACATTAGATAAAAGACCGCCCCTTGATACCTATAGGCCGGACGATTATGACAAATTCATTAGATAAGGTGCCCAATGACTGATAAAATGATTAAAAAAGAGGAACTAAAAGGTTTCCTCCAAGAGCTAAAAAAAGATTATGATGTATTCGTCCCTGCTAAAGGAGAGGATAGCTTTCACAGCTTTAAGGCATTAGACGAAAAGGAAACATTTGACTTTGATTTTAAAAATACACGTGTATCTCCAAAATCATTTGCTCTACCCCAATCAGAAAGCATGTTTGAATTTAGCCTTAATAAGGAAGATAAAGATGCCAATATCTTAAAGGAAACCAAAAATGATTATACACCTAAACTTATAGTGGGCATCAGACCATGCGATGCCAATGCCTTTAAGCTGGTAAATATAAATTTTGATAACTTAGAGTTTAAGGACCCATGGTGGTCAAAGCGCCTTGAATCGCTTACACTCATTGGCCTTGGCTGCAATGAGCCGGATAGTACCTGTTTTTGTACGTCTGTTGGCGGTGGTCCCTTTGATGAAAATGGTCTTGATATCCTTCTCTTTGATCTCGATGAATATTTTTTGATGAGACCGATTACGGACAAGGGAATCAAGCTCTTGGAAAAGGCCGGCGTAAATCAAGAGGCGGACAGCGCCCTGAAAAAAAAGGCAGATGAGATTAAAACTGCGTCAGAAGAAAAAATTATTAGTCGTGTGCCCACAGATAAACTCAGAAAAAAAGATGTAGGTCACCTCTTTAATGCACCCTTTTGGGATGACATAGCCTTTGCATGCATCAACTGCGGCACATGCACATTCCTGTGCCCTACCTGTTGGTGTTTTGATATTCAGGATGAGGTAACCCAAAACCAGGGAGATAGAATCAGAAACTGGGATAGCTGCATGTTCCCGCTCTTCACGCTCCATGCCTCCGGTCATAATCCTCGACCTGAAAAGGTTCAGCGGGTTAGGCAAAGATTCATGCATAAATTAAAATATTATGTAGATAAATATGACAATGGAGTTGCCTGCGTAGGATGCGGCAGGTGTGTAAAACACTGCCCTGTCAATATTGACATCCGAGAGGTGTTTAAGCTAATGAATGACTTATAAGTAAGAAGTAGGCAGTATGCAGTAAGCGGAAGAACGGTGCATAGTCCTTACTGCATACTGCCTACTCTTAACAACGAGGAGGTTCAGTTGATAGATAATCCATATCTTCCTTACCCTGTGAAAATTCAAAAGATTACAACGGAGACAGAGGATAATAACCTTAAGAGTTTTAAACTTGTTTTCCTTAACAAGGAAGATGAAAATAACTTTTCATATACCCCAGGACAATTTTGCGAAATATCCGTTTCCGGAAAGGGTGAAATTCCAATCGGCATAGCATCATCCCCAACAGAAGCGGGATTTATTATGTTCACCGTAAATAAAACCGGTGTTGTCACCAGATTCCTCCATAATATGGATGAAGAGGAAGTTTTAGGCGTAAGGGGTCCTCTAGGAAACTGGTATCCATGGGAAAAATTGGAGGGAAAGAATGTGTTGGTAATCGGCGGTGGATTTGCCTTTACTACACTAAGGTCAAGTATAGTCTACATGCTGGACCCGGAAAACAGAAAGAGATTTAAAGATATTACTGTTGTATACGGCTCACGTTCCCCAGGTTTGCTCCTTTACAGAGATGAGTTAGCTGAGTGGGAAAAAAGAGACGATATTAATATGCATATTACAGTTGATGGTACAGATGATCCGGACTGGCCTTACAATGTTGGCTTTGTGCCTACAATAACTGAGCAAAAAATAACAACAAGTGAGGATACTTATGCTATTGTATGCGGTCCTCCTATAATGATAAAATTTACCCAGCCTGTACTTGAAAATATAGGCTTTGACCCTGAGCATATAATAATGTCCCTGGAGATGAGGATGAAATGCGGAATAGGTATCTGCGGCAGGTGCAATATTGGGGATAAATATGTCTGCAAGGATGGCCCTGTTTTTTCACTTGCAGAGTTAAATGAATTGCCAAAGGAATATTAGGGTAGCTTTACTTCCACCTCGCCCAATAGGAAAATTAAATGCTTGCTAAAACGGTAGCCGTTCACGGCTTGAAACTTGAAATTAGAAAATAGAAATTGGGCGAGATGAAATGAGTTTACGAATTGGATGCTTACAAACTGTCGGAATAGTTATGAGATAAGGCTTGGCACGACTTTGACAAGTGATAGCCGTTCACAGCAATAGTTACAAACTCGACCTAAATTGAATTCGTTCAACAACAGTGCCAAAGCATGAAGGCCAAATTTCCAATCCCGCCCTGCGGGACTATTTTCTAATTTCAGCGTTCCGTGAACGCTTACCTAAAACTTTACCTTTGGGACCTCCTTTGCCGCGGCTGAGACCTTAAAAAACTCGGCCTTTCCAAAACCAAACATACCTGCCATTATATTGGTCGGAAAACTTCTTATTTTTATATTATAGGTTTTTACCGTCTCGTTATATCTTCTTCTTTCAACTGCTATTCGATTCTCAGTGCCTGCCAGTTCATCCTGAAGTCTGATAAAATTTTGATTGGCCTTGAGGTCCGGGTATCTTTCCACTACAAGCAACAATCTTGAAAGAGCCGATGACATTTCGTTATTTGCCGCTATCTTATCCTTTATGTTTGTCGCCCCTCCAACCTTAGCCCGCGCCTCTGTTACCTTTAGAAAGACCTCTTTTTCATGTTTTGCATACCCCTTAACGGTTTCCACGTAATTAGGGATTAAATCATATCGCCTTTGAAGCTGGTTTTCCACCTGAGCCCAGGCACCCTTCACGCCTTCGTCTAATTGCACAAGACTGTTATACGTGCCTTTTATTGAAAAAAAGATCAAAAGAACAATGGCAACAATAACTATGCCTGTTATAGCAATCGCCTTCCCTGCTTTTCCCATATCAACCCCCAACAATATCTTTCTATTAAGAAATTACCATCTGATCTACCTTTTTTGATAACCCCTTTATTTCCAAAATATATTCCCAAACAATCTTTTTTATCTCGTCCTTGGCAAACTTCTTTTCTTCCTTTTTTATCTGTGACAGGCTCAGGAATAAATCCCGATTAATATCATAATTCTCAGACATTTCCTTGATTATGCCAAGGTATTCCCCAGGTATTTCATCTCCCTTAAGGTATAGCAATGCGTTAAAGATAGATATAAACGCCGAAAATGATTGCTTTACAAGCCCAGTCAATAAACGTGCCTCGCCATTCGCCTGCAAAAATGACCTTCTAAGCAATAGAAGTTTTGCCTTTAGCTCTCTTTCACATTGTAGCCTTAAGTTGCCTTTCTCGATATTTAAATCCTTCAGAACATCTGTTCCGTATGCCACACTGTAGGCTAATCTAATATTGAAAAATTCTAAGGGAAAGGCATCTAATGATGATTTTATATAGTCCTCTGATAAAAACAGAGGAACAGGAACCTTGCGCTTTTCCCATTTAGCCACTAAATCTATGGAATCATCTAAGTGTTCCATGCCATTATCTTTTAAAACAATAAGAAAATTGATATCCGATTTCTTTGCTATATACTCTCCCCTGGCGCCGCTGCCATATAATATAACGGAGACCAGGTCATCACCAAAAATAGTAATATAATCATCTTTGAATTCATCGAATATATCTTCAGGCTTTTCTGGAATCTTTGACATATCTATTGACCTCTTGATATTTTAAAAACCGCCACTTGCACCGCCACCGCCACTCATCCCGCCTCCAAAACCTCCAAAGCCGCCTCCAAATCCCCCAAATCCACCTTGGCCGCCAAATCCCCCACGGCCTCCACCAAGCAACATTAGAAGAAACAACGACCCTATACCACCACGAGATCTTAGGAGAAAAAAGAATATGAGCAGCAGAAATAAAAACGAAAATCCACCAATACCTTTCTTTCTTGAAACAACTTTCCTCTTTGAAACAGCAGGCATGCCTGTTAGTTTTACACCTTCATGTTTAGCAATTATGGCGCCTGCGGCAAAAAGTCCACTTAAAAGTCCCTGACCGTATTCCCCTTTCTTAAGATAGGGGACCATTGCTGTATCCCTTATTTGTCCTGCTAACCCATCAGGTATAATTCCCTCAAGGCCATATCCCACTTCAATACGAACCTTACGTTCCTTCATGGCAAGGAGAATCATGACCCCTTTATCTTTCCCTTTTTCCCCTACTCCCCATTTTTCATAAAGGCGGTTAGTAAAACCATCAATATCATCACCGCCAATATCCTTCAGGGTTACTACAGTAAGTGTAGAACTTGTCTTATTTAGAACCTCCTGGGCAAAGAGGTTCATTCTTTTTTCATAGGCTTGTGGTATAATGTCTGCAAAATCATTTATCAGGCCTTTACTGGCAGGAAGTTTTTCATTTGCCAGGGAAGAAATTGAATATACCAACAATAGCAAAAGAGATAATGTTAGAATGATATGTAAAAAATTTTTATTTGGTTTATTTATCACAGTTTCAAATCTTTTAATTGTTCTATAGCTTCTCTCTGTTTTTTATTTAACTTCTTGGGTACTGCAACTTGTATCTTTACGTATTCATCTCCTCTATTTCCCCCACCCATACGCGGCATGCCATGCCCCTTGAGCCTCATTTTTGACCCGCTTTGGGTACCTGCCGGTATTTTAAGGCTAAGCCTTTTTCCATCAATTGTTGTGACCTCTATCTTCGTTCCCAACAAAACACCTGAAAAAGACACTTCTCTGTTAACATACAGATCATCCCCCTCCTTTTTAAATACAGGGTGATCCAGGAATTTGATCTTTACATAAAGATCTCCTGAAGGCCCTCCATTTTGTCCCGGCTGGCCCTTACCTGCAAGTCTCAATTTTTTTCCGTCACCTATGCCTGGAGGTATTTTCACCTTTATCTGTTGATGTATTCCGTTTAAACTATATGAAATAGTCTTTTGACTTTCCTTGACAATATCCTCTAATTGTACTGGAAGTTCATAAATAACATCCTGGCCCTTTAATATGCCGGTGCGGCCGCTAAAGTCACCAAAAATAGAGCTAAAGGGAGAGCCTCCGTTTGCTTTATAACCGGATGCCTTATTTGCCCTTGAAAAATTTTGGGTAAACATTCCAGGGCCTCCCCCTTTTTTCCACCCTCCCCCAATATTTCCAAATCCAAACTCCCTGAAAATATCGCTAAAATTGATATTGTTGAATATATCTTCCTGGCTAAACCTCTGCTGAAATCCTTCAGCACCAAACATATCATATTGCTTTTTCTTTTCAGGGTCGCTTAATACTGCATAGGCCTCGCTTATCTCTTTAAATTTCTCCTCAGAGTTCTTATTGCTACCATTTCTGTCCGGGTGGTATTTTAGAGCAAGCTTCCTGTATGCCTTCTTAATTTCCTCGTCATTGGCTGATTTATTTACGCCTAATATTTTATAATAATCCTTGCTTGCCATTTTTTACATTAATCTCTTTAAATTTTATACAACCCTCATTGATATACTTTTAGAAAGTTGCCCTTTTACGTATATTCTTAAAATAAGCAGGGTTAATGACAAAGTCAATAAAGAATTCCCGTAATAGCTCAATTCATCTCTGTTTGTGTGTGCCCGCACCTGTCTGCGTAAATTGAACAGGCAGGCCTCACAAGTTTCCAATTTCTAATTTCAAGTTTCAAGTTTCAAGCCGTTAACGGCTACTTTTTTCACCCCTTTCTGATATCGTCTTGGCCTCTATGCCCCCCCGTGAGCACCAGTCTATTGTCACAGTCAACCAGACAGGCTCGCATGTCCTGAATAACAAATCAGCTACTTCCTCAGTAATATATTCCTGCCAGTTTTTTTTGTTCCTCCAGCTCATGAGGTAGTCTCTCACCGATTTACTTTCCAATATGTTGTCTTTCGGTTTATATCTTATAGTAACAACACCCTGGTCATGTCTTTCGGAAACAGGACAAAGGGACTGAAATTCCGGATATTTCCATTCTATCAATGGCCTATGCCCCCTTGCGTGTATAGCTACCAACTTAATTTCTTCAGGTACCTCAACAATTATCTTTGATGCATTTGAATAATCAGTCATAAAAAATTACCCCCATTTTAATATTATCATCATAATTATATAAATTGAAAAAATTTTTAGAAAATGTCAATATGAACTTACCCCAATAGCGAAATTAGGACAACACTCTTATGATTTACACTAAAAAAAAGACAGCCAGGCTTGAGGTTATAACCACGCACATGAATGCCGACTT
>JAYEMW010000438.1:0-8913 GCA_034718555.1 Thermodesulfobacteriota bacterium | reverse complement strand
ATAAGCTCTTCAGGCGATATTTGTTCTTCCAATGTCTTTATTCCTATAGCAGGAGCTGCCTCAAGCATAGACATTCTTGTAACGCTTGAAAGGACATTTCCCAAAGGCGGTGTCTTCAGCACATTATCTTTGACCATAAAAATTGATTCAATGGAACCTTCCGCCACATAGCCATCGGTAGTCAACAAAATGCCTACATTAAATCCCCTGCTAACAGCATCTTTCCTGGCCAACATGCCGTTTAGGTAATTGGAGCACGCCTTTGCCTGCACAGGAATGGTTGCGGGGTGAATCTTTCTCCATTTGGTGAAACAGATTTCAATGGGCTTGTCTTGATCAAGCCCCATATCATCTGTTTCCGGAATTCCAAAAATAGCCAGATCCAGCTTAGAGTCTAAAATTAGAGAAATAACGGCCTCTTCCCCATAGTAAGCCAAAATCTTTATAAAGCCACGTTTGATATTATTTGCCTTAACAGATTGCACAACAGCATCTATTATTTGCTCTTTGGTGTAGGACATTTCCATATCCAAAAGCTCTGCGCTCTTAAAAAGACGATCCATGTGCTTATCCATCCTAAAGGCAGCCGGGCCTTTTGGTCCAGGATATATTCCGAAGACATCGAATATTGCTGATCCCCTGCTAAAACCATGAGACATTATATGAACATTAGCTGACTGCCACGGGATCATTTCCCCATTTCTCCATACTTTAAGGTGTTTAAACATTTAATTTCGTCCTTTATTCATTTTGATTGTCACGACCTTGATCCCCTAAACCCTAAGAAGATGATAGAGAAAGTTCTATGTTTCCGGCTTTGGTTCGCGTCCTGCCCATCTAATAGCATCCCTTGCCAAAAGCAGCAATGAATCAAAATATGGCACCTTTACATCCTTCCGGGTTAAACCTAATGGAATCTCCACGGCTCAGTATTGCCTTAGTGCGATCCGGAACCTTAGGGTTACTGTAAATAATAACCTGCAGATGTTTCTGATCATATTTTGCAGGCGTATTTCTTGTCAGTTTGTCAAAACAATTAATGGTTGCCTCCGGCCCCATACCACCCAAAATACCAATAACTTTTTCTTTCATTTTCCGCTTTCCCCTCATATTAATCAATAGCCGGTCGCTATCCAGCTATCCAATGCACAAACACCCAAGGAAAAGATCAATATACTATAGATACACAAAGGGAATTTCATAATTAATTTCAATACGCCATGCAAAAAGAAATTATAACATAGGCTTAATTACTTGCAAGAAAAAACAATCTTACTTTAAGCTATTAGGTAGAAGGTTTTTCTGAGAAAGTCGTTTTAGTCCCTGTTAATCAAGATTTTCGGCCTGCCTTACAAGAAACTTGAGCGAAAGCCTTCTATACATCTAAAGGCAGAACAAATTTTTTTAATGATTGCAGATAAATATTGTCTTGGATGTCAATCTTTATTAAAGTAAGTTGTTATTAAGTATATGTATGAAAGAGAGAGCAATCTGTTATGCCTATGACTGAAGAAAAAATTTACCAAGCAATCATATCACAAATAAACACACTCAAAGATTATTCCCTGGAATTTATTTTCTCATCGGAAAACACGCCTTACATAGATATTGAATCGATTAATTCGTCTTTCCAACAAGAATGGAAAACAGTAAAGGAATTATTGAAACAGAAAAAATTCAAAGACATTGGAGTTTCAATCCTTTTCCCAAACAAACCTTACGACCTGGGCATCATTAAAAAACTTCAGGGGCTTTCCTCTGTCATTGCAAATCCCCGCCCCTATGTCTTTCTGGATCTCTGTATTGCGAAAGTTTTAACTGATGTCTCACAGGTATACAGAAAGCATGTTTCACCTCAATTAATCCTTGAATTGTTAAATATCTACAAACTTAGGGCACCGGAATTTTTGATAATAACAAGGCCTTTATTTCACATAATTTTAGACAGGGATCGATGTCTCAGTCATACCATTAAATCAAATGCCTGTGGGGTTCTCGTAAACAGTTACGAAAGTGAAGTATTGTTTATTTTTATTTTACGTGACCCAGACCTAAAGTTTGGGGAAAAACACGTGCTTTTTCAAAGCCTAACCGCCTTTCAAAAAATATATCGAAAATTCCTTGAGTTGCATATAGGACTTCCGGAAAAGAATAGAATAAGCCTGGAATGGTTTGGGATATCCTTTAGCAGTTTAAAACAGAAAAGAGAGCTCCGAGATAACTTTTCTAACCTGGTAAAGAGTTTTATCGATCATCTTAAGAAGAAACAAAAGGGAGAGGCAACCCAGTTTGGACGTTTTCTTGTCCTCCGCTTTAATAATGAGGACATTCTGAGAGTGCTTTATTATGAGATAATAAGGGACCCTGACCTTTCTAAAACAGGTCCTTTGGTAATATTTATCTACCGTCAAATCTATAAAATCATGCAGGAATTTCGTAAGAATTATATTTCCCAGCAGTTAGACTCGGAAATCACCCAGGCTATCCATAAAAAGGAAACTGAGAATATTGCGGCAATGCATTTAGTTACAGTAGGTAAAGTGCCTGCCCATGTTATCTTAAAGGGTTTACCCAAGAGGAAACGCCCTGCAAAAAATTACCCTGTGCTCCCGGAATTTATGAAAAAATTAGATATATTCAATCTTAATGCCATCTTTGAGTTGTACCCTATCCCTAAAATTTCCCAGGAAATTGTAATTCAACTGTCAAATATAGCAGATGATATGGATTTTGAGCGCGATGAATTATTTTATTTTATTGCATACATGGAGAACCTTCTTTTCTTTTTGCAGGAACTTGAGGAGATGGATATTATCGTAGAAAGGGATCCATCCTACGGGATTATTAAAAATCCATATCAGCTTAACTCTCTTAACCTGATCCAAGAGGACATGTACCTTGGCTCAACCGGCCTTTGGCATCAAAACACTGTGCCTCCCAGCGTTATAAGATGCATAAGTCCAAACGCCATCCCTAACTGTTTAGGGGTGAAGGAACGCCACATATTCACCCGCATATCATTATTAACCGGGGGCTTCAGGGGAAGCCCATTCGATTTGGACAGCACTAATAGGTATGACTGGGACGAAGAGCCTGAAAAATGTATATTCCGGTCAGGATACTTTCAAATTACCATCCCTAAGGATGTTCAGGGGCGATGGGGGGAGACGCAAAATATCCAAAAGGACATACTGAAGGGCTTAATCCATCAAAAGCAATGGAATTAGCAGACAGCAAACAACAAACCCTTATTTTATTTCATCAAAAAATACTCGGCCGGTTTCAACATCATACAAGTAGTTGTCTCTAAAGGGGTTTTCAGGCAGACGATTAATAATGCCGTTGCCTATTAACGCATGGAGGGATTCAGGTTTTCTCCCGTATCTTCCTTTATAAGCGAAGATTGCCCGCTCAAGACCAAAGATTCCAATATGGGCCTTTTCCATGCCGGAGGCATGGGCCCCGAATAAAAGAAACTCTTCCGCTGAAAGGTTATTATAAAACCGTGGGTCCTCAGGCAGATACCCGATATCCTGGCGGGCCTGGGGGTTATATGGAAGGGAGCCGTTAATCCTCACTGAGCCGTGCTCAGGCTTTATAAAGCCCATTATAAGATTTATCACCGTGCTCTTACCTGCGCCATTGGGCACAATAAATTTACATTCAAAACGTCCAGAAAAAATTTAAACGACTGAATTTATATGATTTTTAGTAACCGTTCACGGGTTCAAAGGTTCAGGGTTCAAAGGTTGGATTCTCATCACCATACGCTATTTTGTAAGCGTTTTGTACGGGAAAACCGCCCGCTTCTACTTTCCCACAAATCCGAAACATGGTACTTGGCGATGATGTGACAACCCCCGTATTCTTTACGAGCATTTCGGGGATCCAATTTCAGTCTTTTCCCTAACCCTGAACCCTGAACATTGAACCGTGAACGGTTACGATTTTTAAATCCAAAATCTGCAATCTAAAATCCAAAATCGTGCCTGAACTTATGTTTCCTCCAGGCACTACTTAGCCCCCTATAGTTGCCCGAATTACAGCAAATCCCTCCTGCTCCATGGCTGAAGCGACTTTCTCTTGTATCTCCTGACCAGGGGTCAAGGCAACCATATAACCCCCCATACCTCCGCCTGTCAGCTTTGCTCCTAAAGCACCTTTATCAATGGCCATGTCACACAGATAAATCAGTTTTTCATGGGAAAGACCCATATCTATTAGTATCTTGTGGTTATCAGACATAATCCGGCCTGTTCCCTCAAGATCAGCATTCTCAAGGCAGTTTTTCATTTTATAAACCTGTTCTGTAATCATTTTCAACCTGGCAGAAAAAAGCTGAGGGTCCTTCTCTTGTCCATTTTTGGTAAGTCCATCGAGGGCTGTTGTATCAGCTGTTATACCGCTGTTTCCAAGTACCACATCAATGGGCTCCTTTAACTGTATCTTCTCGAAACCCTTCTTATTGTTTTTTACCTGGTAAAGCATTATTCCACCATAGGTAGATGCTGTGTTGTCTACACCGCTTGGAACGCCATGGTAAGCAAATTCTCCCTGCCACCCTATATTATTTATCTCTTCAATGGATAGACCTAAATCAAACTCGTTATTCAATGCCCTTGCAAGGGACACACAACTTGCTGCGCTGGCCCCAACCCCACTTCCTGCGAGAAGGTCACCCTCAAAAGTGATCTTAATGGGATGCTTTTTTGTATCTATTTTTAGAACTTCAAGAATTTTATTAATTGATTCTAACTGTTGAGCTTTCTTTTTTTCCTTATAGCCGGGAATTTCCTTGCGGTTATCCTCAAGTATCCATCCCTGACCCTTAATTTTTTCTACCCTTGCCACTGTCTCAAAAGGCAGAGATGAAACAATGGCCGGCACTTCATACAAAACAAACTGGTCTCCTATGAAAATGGTTTTTCCAAATCCTGTTCCTATGCCCACTGTGAACTCCTTTTACGTTTTTTTTGGATATATTGTTATACAAAGAGGTTGCTGAGTAGTTTTCCATTGTCCCAAAAGTCTTCGTGACAAGCAAAAAATTATCTTTTCTCTGCGCCCTCTGCGTACTCTGCGGTGAGCCATTGAGAAAGCACCTGCTCCATTTCCCGGACAAGTCTCTCTTCATCGCCTATGGAAACAGTTGTGGCTGCAGTCAAGCTGTGACATGCATCAGAGAACCCCCCAAGCCTGCCTGTTGCCTCAGGTAGAAAATTATCAAGACCAGTTGCCCTTCCTGCCCTAATCTCCTTTTCCATATAATCAGATACACGCATGGATATTTTTGTCTGGTTTAACTCTATTGCGCCCATGCCTGGAATATTATTGGGGATAATCTGAAATCCAGCAATATATTTTTTTTGGTCTATTAAATCAGTATTGTTAATTTCCTCACATAATAGACCAACCATCTTCACCCCCATGTTAGAGAACCTATTTTTTAAGTTAAACCACTGGATGCTAGGTGATATCTTCAATCCTTCTTTTTTAAAACGTCCAATTTCCCGGTCAAACGCCCTTTGCTTAATTTGCCTTAACGATTCAACCATCTGATCCGATTCCGGCGTAATCCCTTGGAGGCAAACCCCCACTCCCATATCCGGTCCCTTTTGATAATAGCCTACTGCTCCTAAGATATCGAGATAGTCACCTAATTCATCTAATCGTACATCTCCCTTTGATGATTTTAAGATATATTGTTCGCCGGTTTTATGCTCCCTTATCTCTGCAAATCCTTGATTTACGGCCTCTATCACAATATCTCGGTTGATGCTGACAAGTTTGCCGTCTACAAAAAATTTATCTCCAACTGCCCCTATAGCGGCTATGCCGGCCATTTTTTTGTTGGTCGAATCCATGGCCTTTGAAAAGATATAACATGTTGTAGATGCAGTTATATCACGATCACCTTTTAAACCATAAAGTTCCGGATCTAAGTTGTGAACTTTCCCGTCATCAGGTTGTTCCGCTACATGGTGATCCAGGATTAAAACAAGGTTTCTTCCCTGGTTCAGGCGAGAAATCATTGGGGCTATTCTTCCGGCAAAATCTGCGAATACAATAATTTGCCCTTCCTGTTTGAAAATCTTTTTCAGTGCCCCTGGATAAGGTTTTTCTAGACAGAGCCTATGTACTTCAAAGCCATCCTGCTTAAATGCCAATGAAAGGATGGCTCCTGAACTGAGTCCGTCAGAATCATTGTGATGAAATATCTGTATATTCTTAACCGGCCATTGTCTTACCTCGTAAATAGCCCTGTCCATATCCTCAATTAATTCATCAAGCATTTTCTACATCCTCACCTGCTGTGCCTCTCCAATCATAATAGGGTTACTGGTAATCACACCATCAACCTCCATCTTAACAGCCTCTTTATATTGTTCTAAGGAATCCACTTTATATGGAAAGACCTTGATCCCCATTTCATGCATTTCTTCTACCCGCTTATAGTCCAATCCGTTGAAATTATCAAGAATTAGAAACAGTTTGTGATTACTTAAAGCCTTACATTTCTGTATTTTATACTTGATCTCTTCAAAATAACAGTAGTATTGTAATTACGTTACATACACCACGCGAATGGATTTTGCTGTGCCAGAAGACTATGCCAAGAGATATCCAGGTTACAAGATAGGAGAATGGCAAGATCGCACGAAAGACTTGGTTCAAATATTGAAGGAAGTGTTTCTTAAGAAAGTACAGGATGGCCAACCAGAGAGTGAGCCCCACAACTTGTAGCCGCGAGGACTCGGCTATAAGTTGTGGGGCTTAGGGGTTGTGTTATTTCAGTTTTTGAGTTATAATCTCAAACATGAAAGAATGGCCAGAGTTTAACGAAAGTGGAGATCTGCCGCCCGGAATTCACCAAGCGACTTTGGGTGATGTCGTTGGACATTTTGGCAAAGGTAGTTTTCAAAGGACGATTGTGGCGGACAGATTGCAACGTATCTACTCTCTGGCCATGGAAACAGGGCAAGTAGCTCGCTTCATCATCTTCGGCTCCTTTGTTACAGATAAGCTACATCCACAAGATATCGATATCTTCCTCCTTATGGAGGATACATTTGAGGTTCGGGACGTTTCTGGCGAGGCACAGATTTTTTTCGATCACATGGCTGCCCAGAATTACGAGGGGGCGACTATATTCTGGGTGAGGCGTTTGGCGGCGTTCGATGGGGAAGAGGCGGCAATTAAACACTGGCAGCTCAAACGCAATGGAAAAAAACGAGGAATCGTGGAGGTTTTGACGCATGATTCATAACGAAGAAGAATATAAAACAACGTTGGAGAGGATTTCCTACTTTCAAAAGCAGGCCTCATATCTTCGCAGGATGGAAACAAATCCAGAGAACTATCGTATGTCAGTAGCCGGTTTTCTGGCAGAGCTTGACCGCATGAACCTGGAACTCCGAGACTACTTTTGGACACATCCAAGCCAGCTCACAGAAAGTCTGAAGATTGCGTAACAAGGCCGAGCCATCTGTATTGGGATGGCCGGCCTGGATATAGATGATTTCAGTGGTTCCATACCGCAAGCAATCAATGCAGCAGGAGGTCGTCTATGGGCCCCCCACTACAAATACATCACATACAGCCTTTTAGATGAGGCTCACCGTCTTGGTATTCGTGTTTTCGTCTGGACGCCTGATTCCAGGTCTGAAATGCTACGCATGATTGAAATGGGAGTAGATGGTATTATTACAAATCGTCCGGATATATTGAGGGAGCTAAGAAACGAATGAATTTGTTTGAAGCTTAACTGTTTACAGTTGTGTCAGTTTCACCATCTTAACGACCTCTTAATCCAATCATAATAAGTCCGTTCTGTGTGCATTGAATAATGACAAAGCCGCATCACTTCTTAAACTTCATTCATCAGTTTACTGCTTTTTTGTCTTGACATAATGATTTCCACTTGTTAGCGATTATTAGTAATGTTAAAATATTAAAGATTTCAACATGTTTTCTTAAACTGTTAAAAATCAAATGCAATATGGAAAGAGCAGGTTTATATACATTTAACGTCAAAGCAGTTACTAAATATAAACCATTAAGCAATGATGATTTAGTCTGTCAATAAAATTATCAAGGCAGAATACCTTGATATAAAATAAACAGGTGCATTTGCCATGATAAGTGGCTAAATTTTATATTATCAGGTCAAGTCAACCTGATAATCAATGATTCGGTAAAATAAATATTTAGCCTGCATAGTTACAAGATGAGATGAAGATGAACAAAATTTCTGTTTTTTTGTTGCAATCCTGTTAACGGGACTAACGGTTGGTTGTGCAAGCGATCCCTCTATTTCAGGAAATGAGAGGCAGAGCAAGCCAGGTAATTTCGGAATCGTCAGCTATAATGTCCTATACGGCTTTAACCATGGCAAGAGACTTAAGCTTGGTGCCGATTGGATAAATGAACAGAAACCCAATGTCGTAGCCTTACAAGAACTCAATGGTTTCAACAAGAAGAAACTCGAAGAAACAGCAGCGCTTTGGGGACATAGATACTCGGAGATTCTAAAAGAGCGAGGATTCCCAGTAGGCCTTACTTCGAGAGAGCCCATTGAGACTATAGAGAAACGTTTAAAAGGAATGCACCATGGTTTTTTGCACTGCAAGACATCGGGGATGAATTTTATTGTTGTGCATTTAGCTCCTTTCGATTTTCGGAAACGCCAGAAGGAAGCTTATGCTATTTGTGCGAAGGTAAGGGACTTGATTGAGAGCAATGAAATGTTCGTGGTTCTTGGAGATTTCAATGCGGTCAGCCCTCTAGGAAGCTGTCCGAGAATAGCAATTTTTTCTCAAATCGAGGAATGCGAAAAAAATTACCGCAGGTATATGGTTGATATTCCGAGGATAATTTTTTGAGCATGACAAAGAGTTGAGGAAAAAGGGCATT
>JAYEMW010000437.1:0-8922 GCA_034718555.1 Thermodesulfobacteriota bacterium | reverse complement strand
ATAAAACCTGATCCTGGCCATGAAGCTTAATAAGGCTAAAGGGCTTTTTCCCAGGATGATTTACAAAAAACGACAGATGGTTTTTTGGATGCCAGTCCTGAGTAGCATAGACATCAATGCCTTTTTCCTTAAGCTCTCTTAAGGCCTCTTCAGCCTTTTGAACATAGGCCTCATCCGACCCTGCTACGGCTAAAGATCCATTTTTCCATACGGTAAAATCCCCTTGTAGATCTACCAGTACGACCGCCCACTTGCCTGCCAATGCTGATGAAGCGCTGAACATTAGCGCCATGCCTGCAACTAAAAAAACAAATCCTAATCTTTTCATGATCTTCCTCCTTTTTAAATTATCCCTCCGGACTTCCTAAAACAATTCTCCTCCTTTCATCCCCCCTTTCTATAATGGACTTAGAGACCCAAATGGCCCGTTTATTAAAAATAATATACCGATAAAGATGATGAATGCCGGACCTATTAGATCTAAATACTTTACATACGCCCGGGCACTTTCCATACGGTTAAAAAATGATCGAGAGGTTACAATTAATACCCCCAGAAGCACAAGTGCCCCTCCAAGGCCGATAGAAAAAACTAAAATCATCATAATCCCATATCCTATCTTCCCTACAGATATACCTCCTAAAAGAACGGTTAATGCAGCAGGGCAAGGAATTAAACCACCGGAGAAGGCCAGCCAGAATGCCTGGGCCGTTGTTTTTTGGTCATGAACATGGTGATGATGCGAATGGCTATGGCCATGTGCATGACTGTGAATATGATGCTCTTCCTCTGAAAAATCATTTTTATGCAACTTTTCATGTATGCGGCTGTACAAAATATATAGACCAGTACAAACAATCAAGACGGCAGATGCCCTTGCTATCAAGGGATACAATGTAGATGGCAATATAAATTGGGAAAAAAACATTACAATGATGCCAATCAAAATCACGCTAAATGTATGAGTTGCTGTAGTTGTGAGGCCCATAATGAAGGCATCCTTAATATGGCCATGGCTTCCAACCAAATAGGCGGCCATGATGGATTTTCCATGCCCAGGGGTAAATGCATGGCCTATGCCTAACACTACGGCAACGGCAAGGCCTAAAATTAACCAAGGCAGTGTAAGATCCCGCTCAACATATGTTCTCAGGTTAAAGATCAGCTCCCTGGTCATGTTCTTGTCACGGATTTCTCTCTTTCCTGATATATCCCAGGATAGTTCAGAATGTTTACTGTCGAGCAGATCAACACGACTCCAGTCATCAGGTGTCCCAGCAATTGAAATACAGTAAAAAGATTGATACATCTTATTCTGTTCTTCAAGCAATGTATAGTGAATTGTGAATGACTTTAACTCCCTTGCGCTGGAAAACTCTAAAAGCATCTCAAAACCTACAGGCAAGGACTTAATGGCAATAATTTTCAATGGTAAAATACTGCCCTTATGGGAAATCTTTATTCCCCGTCTCAATTTTTCGCTTAATTTATCCTGAATCAGAATCAGTCGAGGAAGATCATCAGGCGTCAAATCATCGCATTCCCACCCTGTCAGGCGACACATGTCAATACCGGAGATGATTAAACGGTATTGAAGGTAGTGTGGATACACCTTCAAGTATGAATATGTCCCAGGCAGTGCGTGGGCAAGGGCTTTTTTTTGCGTAACATTAGGAAAAATAATGGATAATGATATTATTGCTAATAAAAAAATAATAATACGTGAAATTTTCATATCACAATTTTAATCCCTGAGAGTTAACCCTTTCAGGTGGTGAAAATTAAAAACCCTTAAATGTAAGACAGTGAGTCAAAATAACTTACTACCACTACTTAAATTGTCTTTTGTATACAATATTTATAATCATCGCATTCAGGTGTCAAGAAAATTTTTGGTAAATTCAGAAAATATATGGTAAATAAAGTATTATCATTTTATCTTAGTGGAATAAGATTAAATATATTTTTCAAATTGGGGTTTATAATTCATGCCACAAATAGCAACATGGGAACAGGTAAAAGAAGGTCTTATTTCAGACATATACTTTGATAGGACAAAGAAAATATTAGAGGCAAAAGGGATTGACTTGCATGTCAGCGTTGAATTCATGGCACACAAGTTACCCTCAGACTGGAACTGGGCAGTATTTGCAGGGCTTGACGAATGCACGGAGATTTTAAAGGACCTTCCAGTCGAGGTCAGGGCTATGAAAGAGGGAACCATGTTCGGCATACAGCAGCCGGTAATGGAAATCAGCGGAAAGTATCTTGACTTCGGCAAACACGAGACAGCGCTCCTTGGACTTATATGCCAGGCATCCGGCATAGCAACCATGGCTGCCCGGTGTAAAAAGGCGGCAGGGGAAAAAGAGGTAATAAGCTTTGGAGCACGTAGAATGCATCCGACAATTGCCCCTCTCATAGAGAGGAATGCATATATCGGAGGCTGCGATGGAGTATCTGCAATTGCCGGGGCAAGGACTATTGGAAAGGATCCAGTCGGTACAATGCCCCATGCATTGATTTTACTTATAGGTGATACTGTTAAGGCTACAAAGGCGTTTGATGAGGTTATTGAGCCAAAGGTGAGGAGGGTAAGCCTGATAGACACCTTTAATGATGAAAAGTTTGAGGCAATTAATGTTGCCAAAGAATTAGGAGAAAGACTTTATGCAGTGAGACTTGATACACCAAGCAGCAGAAGGGGCAACTTTGAGGAAATCATGAGAGAGGTCAGGTGGGAGCTTGATATCAGGGGGTATAAGGATATAAAAATTCTTCTAAGCGGCGGCATTAATGAGAAAAGCATTCAAAGCTTCAATAAGATAGCAGATGCCTATGGAGTAGGAACAGCTATAAGCAATGCACCGGTAGTGGATTATTCCATGGATATAATAGAGGTAAATGGATATCCCCTCTCCAAAAGAGGCAAGATGTCTGGAAGAAAAGCTGTTTTTCGATGCAAGGAATGTTTCAGCACAAGGGTTTCCGTGGAAAATGAAACGGCTGGAAATTGTTCATGCGGGGGCGCTGAAGAGGAGATCCTTGTTCCGTTAATCTCCAATGGAAATATTAAATACACCCTTCCCGACCCATCTCAAATAAGAGATTTTGTTTTAGGGCAACTGGATAAGGTGGACTTGTAATTGAGGAAAAGTTTTTGGCTGAAAAACATCTAAGGAAAGTAGAGATCCTGTCCCGTCTTATGAGTTACATATTAGGAAACAGGCCGGACGAATTTGGCCTTGTTCCGGACAGGGAGGGATATGTCGGCATGAAGGAGCTTTTGCAGGCCATTCATGAAGAATCGAATATGGGCTATGTGAGAGAATCTCATGTGAAAGAGGTGTTACTGTGGGACAGGGACAAAAATTTTCAGATTGACGGGAAAAATATAAGGCACGCCAGGGCAAATCTTAACTCATTAAATGAAAATCAAGACATGGTTTTGCCTCCAAAAATCCTGTTTAAGGGCGTTAAAAGAAAGTCCTATCCCCATATTCTTAAATCCGGTCTTTTACCGGGAAATAAAGAATATGTAATGATGACAAAAGATAAGGACTTTGCGTTTCGTGTTGCAAAAAGGATTGACCAAAAACCAGTCCTCTTGGAAATCAAAGCAGGATCTGCCATAAAGAAGGGAGTCAATATCATCCCTTTTGGTGATCTTCTTTTTCTTGCGAAAAATGTGCCCGCCGAATTTATTCAAGGGCCACCGCTGCCTAAAGAAAAATCTGCCGAAAAAAGGCCATCAAAAAAAGAAGTGGATTCGGGTTCTGGAACCTTTACATTGAAGGTAGAAGACGACCCGGATTTTAAACGAAAAACAAAGGCAAAAAAGCGCTTCACCTGGAAAGAGGAGGCAAAAAAAAGCAGGAGGAAAAAGAGGAATCACATAGAACAGGGCTGGCAGAACGACCCTTTTTAGCCTTTCTAATCGCTTAAACGGTAAATTTTATGGCTGAAGGAAAAATCATTGAATATATAGATCAAAGAAAAATTATCCTGTCATGTTGCATTAAGGACAAGGTAAGCAAATGGCAACTTTTAACCCTATCCAACCATGAAGTGAGTATTTCCCCAAAAAGGGCCCTTCTTATTTCCTCTTCCACTATAAATATTTCCAAGCCAAGAGAGGAATTGATAAATAATCTTAGATTAATTGATAAGAGACGGACAGATTACATAGCGCAGGTAGTCGTTCAAGATTTATGGGAACTGATTTATGATGAAAAAGAAATATTCCCATTTAACTACCTTGCACATCTTTCATTTGGTAAAAATATTACAGATGATCATATATCCGCCATCTTAAGGGCTCTTTTTGCTGAGGGGACATATTTTAAGTTAAAGGATAAGTTTTTTGTCCCAAACAGCCTTGAAAAAGTTGATCAAATAAAAAAGGCCAGGGAGATAGCTCAGTCAAGAGAAAAAGAGATTAGTGAAGGGGCAAGCTTTTTAAAGGAAGTGATAAATAACAGAATTCCGAAAGATTCTTCTATAAAGGAAAAGGTTGTTGATTTACTTGTCCAGCTTGCGGTTTACGGCAAAGATGCTCAAGATTTTAAGCAGGGAAAAGAAATGTTTTCTCGCGCTGGAATCAAGGATACGGATCAGGCTCGCGCCCTGTTAATTAAACTTGGCGTATGGCAGGAAGACGAAAATTTAGACCTCTATAGATTTAAGATAAGGATCGACTTTGATGAGCCTGCACTCTTAGAGGCCTCTAAAGTAGCAAAAAAAAATATAGACGCCTTTGGCCGGGAAGACATAACAAACTCCGAAGTCTTTACCATTGACGGACCGTTCACTAAGGATTTTGATGATGCATTAAGTTTTCAGCCTAATAAAGAAGGGTACAGCCTTGGTATTCACATTACTGATATAAACCCATATATTCAGGTTGACGGGCCCTTAGACATAGAAGCCTCTATCAGGGCAAGCACTGTATACCTGCCGGAAAGGCAGATCCCCATGCTTCCAGCCGATCTTTCTCACGGTGCATTAAGCCTGGTGCAGGGCGCTGACAGGCCGGCAATATCCCTGTTTGCGGATTTTGACAAAAACCTGGAACTCAAAAATTACCGTTTTGTACCTACCATTATTCGGGTTGAGAAACAGTATACATACGATGAGGTAAATGCCGTATATAAAGATCAGCAAATTTTTTCAAAACTGTATCAATTAGCCAATGCACTAAAAAACAACAGGGAGGAAAACGGGGCACTGCTGATTCCCCTTCCGGAGATCAATTTCCAATTTTCCGATAACTCAGAAATTGACCTTAATCTTGTGGAGCAAGATACACCTTCCAGGTTCATTATATCAGAATCCATGATACTCTATAATCGTCTCGCTGCAAAGTTTGCCTCTGAAATAGGTCTTCCAATCCTCTACAGAAGCCAGGAAAAGCCTCAGGAGAGGTTAGCTACTGATGAATCTGACTACATTTATTATGTTTTTCGGCAAAGAAGGAAGCTTCGCCCTCTTTTAGTTAACACAGCACCGCTACCTCATAGTGGGCTTGGAGTTGATGCATACACAAATGCGACATCACCATTAAGAAGATACACGGATATGGTTGTGCAAAGACAACTGCATGCCGCTTTATTTAACAAGGGGCCTGTTTACAACGAGGCCAGACTGAAAGAGTTCAGTATGCTGACGCAGCAAACATTAAAAGATATTTTTCTCATCAAAAGAAACAGGGTCAGGTATTGGCTTTTGAAATATCTTTCGAAACGAATAAACGATACCTTCAAGGCTATTGTTTTTCAGAAATTAAGATATAAGTACTTAATAATTCTAACAGATTTTATTTTTATTTCTGATATCCCAGCAGTAACCGGCCAGGAGCTGCAGTTAGGGCAAGAAATAAATGTGAAAGTTAAAAAATCTAAGCCTTTAGAAGGTTTACTCGCTTTTGAATTGGCAGATTAAATTACAGATATAGAAAGCTGTTTATAATTCATCCCTATTTTTGATAAATCCCGACTCATTTGACTCAAATTTTATCAGAATTAATGCTGCCGACTAAGTCGTAGGTGTGTGCTTTATGTATCTTAACGGGCACGATCTGCCCAACTTCTGCAACGCCTTCATTGATTATAACCTGACCATCCACCTCCGGCGCCATAGTATTTGTTCTTCCTGCTAACAATAAATCAGTCTCAGGATGGAGCCCCTCAACAAGCACCTTTAGTGTTTCCCCAATCAACTTTTTATTACGCGCTCTGCTTATATCCGCCTGAATCTCCATTATCTCTTTTGCCCTTTTTTCTGCTACCTCAAGTGGTACTCTATTCTTAAGCCTACATGCCCGGCTTCCTTTTTCCGGGTTAAATGTGAAAACACCTAAACGATCAAACTGGGCCTCCCTGATAAAATTGCAGAGATCCTGGAATTTTTTCTCGGTCTCGCCGGGAAATCCCACCATTATGGTTGTCCTTAAGGCTATATTTCTTGGCTTGCTCCTTATTTTTTCAATTAATTGAGGCATGGATTCCGAGCCTAAAGGGCGGCCCATGGCCCTAAGTATGTCCTGGTCTATATGTTGTAGGGGCACGTCAATATAGGGACAAATCACTTCCTCGGAATTGATAAGCTCAATGACCCTTTCATTCAACAGATATGGATATGCATAGAGGATTCTGAGCCATTTCAGGCCATGTATTGTAAGAAGTTTTTCCAAGAGATCTTCAAGCCCACAAGGCGGATTAAGATCATGGCCATACCATGTTGTATCTTGGGAAATGAGATTAATTTCTTTTACCCCCTTTTCAACCATTTTCTTTGCCTCAGCATGGAGAGAGTCCAGGGTTCTACTCCTGTAGGGGCCCCTCAAGGAAGGTATAATGCAAAAGGAACAGTGGTGGGAACATCCTTCAGCAATCTTAAGATAGGAAGAATAAAATGGCGTTGTCTGGACCCTAGGAGCATTATGGTCTGCTAAAAATTGCGGTCTGTCAATAAAGATGAGCGGCAAGGCACCTTTCTTATTCCTCAGAATTTCACCTATCCTGAAAATCTGGCCTGTGCCAAGCCAGCAGTCTACCTCCGGAATTTCCCTTAATAGCTTATACCCATATCTCTGAACCAAACAGCCTGCAACCAAAATGTATTTTAAACGGCCTTTTTCTTTCATGGTCACAAGTTCGAGTATTGCATCTATGCTCTCTTCAACGGCCGGCCTTATAAAGGCGCAGGTATTCACAACAGCTATATCCGCATGCGAGGGATCATCTGTCAGCTCATGTCCCTCCTCCTTAATAAGACCAAGCATATATTCACTGTCAACAAGATTTTTTGCACATCCGAGGCTTTCAAAAAAGATTTTTTTCATTGATATTATCCATTTTGTCTATCTATGGCCGCATTCTTCCACCTCTTAAGCATGTCTTTTGTGTAATGTTGCCTAAAGCTGCTCATCATTTTTTCAAATGGAAGGTCTGCAAAATGCCCATAATCTTTGATGTATTCTATGTGTTTTTGGCCGTTTAAATCATGGGCATGAAATGTGGCGTTATTTTGACCATCAAATTCTACCGGCCGCAGGTGTAACTTTTTACACATTCCTATATCAAAGGTAGGGGTAATCTTAACCCATCTACCGTTAATATAAAGCTCGTTGTACCCGTGAAAGACGAAGATATTCGTCTCCATCATTTTTAATAATTTTTCAGGGATTAGATAATTTTTGATATTGGCAAAGACAAATCTTGCGGGTATATTGTTTGCCCGGGCCAGCGCAGTTAACAAAATGGCCTTTTGAACGCAATAGCCTGATCCTCTTTTAAGGATCGCGCTCGCCTTGTAATGCTCAGGAAGATAAAACGGTGAATAGGGTGTGTATATAACCCTGTCCCTGACAAAATAAAAAATAGCCCTGGCCTTTTCATCAGGATAGGGTGATGAAAATTCTGCTGCCTTTTCCTTTACTAATGGAGAATTATAGTCAATATAGTAAGTAGGATTGAGGTAGATAGACAAGTCACTCATGTTAAACCAGTTGCGTCTGCTCATGTATTCTTTGATAGTCGGGAAATTATAGCCTTTGTAAAGTTCTTGAAAAAGATAAGCTGAATGGACTCGGATAACCTGTTTAAAAGAGTAGAACTGGACTTAAGTAAAATACATTTATTTTGCGAGGTAATTGTTGCTGAGCGTGCCTCCCCGGTTAAATATGCCATCTCTCCAAAGCATTCGCCTCTTTGTAAAACAGCAACATGCCTGTCGCCCTTTAGCACTGTCACTTGGCCGCTGATTAAAATATAAAAGGAATCATCTATCTTTCCTTCCTCAATGATAGTCTTGCCCTCATCTATCTTTATTAAATTGCTTGCAGAGAGTATTTCGTTTATCTGTTCCTCTGTGAAATCTTTAAAAAAGGGTAAATCTTGTATATATGTGAGCAGCTCGCTGTTATGGGTTTCTTTTTCGCCACCTTCAAGCACTTGGAGCATCAATCTCAGATCATAAGCAAACTCCATGCTGCTCTGATAACGCTCAGCAAGGTCCTTTGCCAAGGCCTTATTAAGGATATTATCTAAGTTTTTTGGCAGTTCCGGCCTTGATTCTGCAATGCTTGGGTGTTTTTCATTAACAATCTTGTACATAATAGAATATTCGTTTTCTCCTTCAAAGGCCTTTTTTCCAGTTAAAAGTTCATAAAATACCGCGCCAAGAGAAAACAGATCACTTTTCTCCGTGATTAAATCCTCCCTAACCTGTTCCGGAGACATGTAACTTGGTGAACCGAATAAGCCCTTAACAAGAGTTGATTCACCTTTTTTAATGTATGCAATACTAAAATCCGTTATCTTCACATGGCCTGCAGAACTTAATATAATATTAGACGGTTTTATGTCACGGTGAATTACCCCGTGCTCATGGGCATATTCGAGGCCTTTGCATACGCTGAAT
>JAYEMW010000436.1:0-8954 GCA_034718555.1 Thermodesulfobacteriota bacterium | reverse complement strand
TTTCAGGCCTTGGTATAAGCCTTAGGATTATCTCAGTAATTATAGCCAGCGTTCCCTCTGAACCAACAATCAGACGGGTAAGGTCATAGCCTACAACCCCTTTTGCCGTCTCTACGCCAATACCTAAAATATCACCATTCGGAAGGACGACCTTCAAGCCAAGCATATAATCTCTTGTTACACCATATTTTACTGCCCTTGGCCCTCCAGCACATTCAGCAACATTCCCCCCGATAGTTGAAATATCCAGGCTCGCAGGATCCGGCGGGTAAAAGAGACCACATTTTTCTACCTCTTCCTGCAGATGGCCGGTTATTACCCCTGGTTCAACCTTTGCAATTAAATTTTTTTCATCTATCAAGAGTATTCTGTTTAACCTTTCCATTGACATTACAAGGCCACCACTTACTGCAAGTGCGCCGCCACTCATTCCACTACCTGCCCCCCTTGGTACAACAGGAAAGACCTCCTTGTTAGCGAGCTGCATGATTTTGGAGATTTCATTTGCATTTTCCGGGAAGACTACCACTTCCGGGGGAAATTCTTTGTGGGTTGCATCATGGCAGTAAGGAAGCATATCATCCTTATTTGTCACGATATGTTCCTCACCAAGTATTTGGGCGAGTTTTTTAATGGCGGATTTTGAAATCATGAAGACAGAGAGGATCGGTTTTCTATTGATGTTTTTATAGTCATATCATCTATATATTTAATATCGCCACCAAGGGGAATTCCTAATGCTATCCTTGTAGTAAGCAAGCCTTTTTTACTTAATATGTCGGAAAGATATGATGCTGTAGCTTCACCTTCCACGGTTGGATTAATGGCGAGTATAACCTCGTTTATATTTTCCTTTTGCAGCCGTGACATTAATTCCTGTATACGAAGATCCTCTACCCCAACACCATCTAAGGGTGAGAGAACCCCCTGCAAAACATGATACCTTCCTTTATATGACCCGGACTTTTCTATTGCTAATTGGTCCCCAGGCCCTTCAATAACACAGAGAATACCATTTTCCCTTCTTTGATCAGAACATATAGGACAGGGATCACTATCAGTTATATTAAAGCATGTGGAGCAGAAACGAATTTTTTCTTTTACCTCTAACAGGCTATTGGCCAGTCCCTCTGCAAGCCCTTTTGGGCTTCGGAGAATATGAAGAGACAATCTCTCTGCTGATTTCCTGCCTATTCCAGGTAATTTGCTCAATTCTTCAATTAGCTTTCCAAGTGATGCTGGATAAATTCCCATAATTTCCTACCAATATCATGCAATGTAAAAGACTGTATTCGCTTAGAATGTAATGCTTCTCTACATCATCCCTGGTATTTTTACTCCACCGGTTATCTTGTTCATTTCCGCACCGGCCATTTCCTTTGCCTGATCCAGCGCCTCATTTACAGATGCCAGAACAAGGTCTTCCAGCATTTCAACATCATCTGAATCTACTACCTCCGGATCAATCTTTATTGAGACAATTTCCTGCTTTCCATTTGCAACGACAGTAACCATTCCTCCTCCTGCCGATGCTTCCACAGTCCTGTCACTTAACTCCTCTTGCATTTTGGCCATCTTCTCTTGAAGCTGTTGTGCCTTTTTCATTAAATTACCTATATCAGGCATACCTTTCATTAGTCTGTTCTCCTTTCACTTTATTTTTAAAAAACTTTTACGAAATCTTCACCTTTCTAAAGATAACAAGCCACTCTGCTGTCTGCAGAATGGCCATTGTTATTTATATTGTTTTATTGTGTCAGACATCCCTCTAAAATTAAGTCCAACATCCATAAAAATCAACACATTGCAAAAAAAAAATTAATAGATTTTAATTTTCCAGCACCAGGAGCCTGTCCGAGAATAGTAATTTTTTCTCAACTCTTTGTCATGCAAAAAAAATTACCGCAGGTATATAGTTGATATTCCGAGGATAATTTTTTTTGCATGACAAAGAGT
Source organism: Thermodesulfobacteriota bacterium (assembly GCA_034718555.1). Lineage (GTDB taxonomy): Bacteria > Desulfobacterota > DSM-4660 > Desulfatiglandales > B25-G16 > M55B121. The sequence continues at coordinate 6,998 of JAYEMW010000436.1, read as the reverse complement.
TGAGGAAAAAGGGAATTCTCGGACAGGCTCCTAGACTTAATGAAGGGCTTTCCTTAGGAAGGTAAGGCGGTCCCTTCTTCCCGCAGCCTATTAATATAACAAGGGTAAAAATAAACAGTAAAAAATATAACAGGGTTTTTCCTTTCATAATTTTAAATCTTTCCTCGCCGCAATCAATGCATCCCTAACCACTTTTGCCCCTGTACCCCCAGCAATATTTCGGTTATTAATGCAGGAGACAGGGTCCAGCGCCTTGTAAACATCTTCTTCAATAAGGGCGCTGAACTTTTTCATTTCATTTAAATTCATCTCGTACAATTCCCTTCCCTTTTTTTGAGCTGATAAGATTATATCACCTACCACATTATGGGCCTTTCTGAATGTCATGCCCTTTTTTACAAGGTAATCAGCAAGGTCAGTGGCAACAAGATACCCTTTTTCAGTTGCACTGTAAAGGTTATCTCTTTTAAAGCTTATCTCTTTTAAAAGCATTGCAAAAATTTTAAGGGATTTTTTTACTGTATCAACTGTATCAAATAAGGGTTCCTTATCTTCCTGCATATCCTTGTTATAAGTAAGAGGTATGCCTTTCATCGTTGTTAGAAGAGAAATCAGATTACCATACACCCTTCCTGTTTTTCCCCTAATCAACTCAGGTATGTCTGGATTCTTTTTCTGGGGCATAATACTGCTCCCGGTTGCAAACGAATCCGATATCTCAATAAAGTTAAATTCTGTCGTAGACCATATAATCAACTCCTCACACAGACGAGAAAGATGCATCATAAGAAGGGACGATGCAAAGATAAACTCTGCTGCAAAATCCCTGTCTGATACAGCGTCCATGCTATTAGAAGTAATGCCGTCCATCTTAAGTTCCTGCGACAGGAACTCCCTGTCAAAGTTAAATGTTGTTCCGGCCAGGGCAGCGCTTCCTAAGGGTAGGATATTCGTTCTTTTTAATGCTTCTTTATACCTTTGCCTGTCCCTTTTCAGCATCTCATAATAGGCAAGCAAATGATGGGCTAACAGCACCGGCTGGGCCCTTTGAAGATGTGTATAACCCGGCATAATCAAATCAATATGGTCTTCAGCTACATCTATCAAGGCTAATTGAAATTCTCTTGCCGTACTGTCAATTTCAATAATGGAATTCCTCACATAAAGCCTTGTATCAAGGGCTACTTGATCATTTCTGCTTCTTCCCGTATGGATAGTCTCACCTGTATGCCCAACCTTTTCAATTAGGGCTTTTTCAATGTGGGTATGGATATCTTCCATACTCTCATCAAATAAAAAATCGCCCCTCTCAATTTCACTATATATTTCCTTTAGGGCATTTAAGATAACTGCGACTTCATCCTTGCCTATAATTCCCGCCTTTCCGAGCATCTTACAGTACCCTAAATTCCCTTCAATATCCTCTTTCCATAGCCTTTTGTCAAAGTCTATAGATGCATTAAAGGCATCAACATTCTTATCTGTAAACGATTTAAAACGCCCTCCCCATAGCTTTTCTTTCATGCTATTTTCTCCGGCTCATAAGATTAGCTATTTTCAATCTTAGCCCGCTCAGCCTAATAAACCCCCCTGCATCCTCTTGATTATACACTTCATCTTCTTCGAATGTTACAAATTCATCATTATACAAGGTTAAATCTGATTTTCTACCTACAACCTCACAGTTGCCCTTATATATCTTAAGACGTACTGTGCCGGTAACATTTTTCTGAGTCTCATCTATAAAGGTTTGCAGTAGCTCTCTTTCAGGTGCAAACCAGTAGCCATAATAAACCATCTCAGAATATTTGGGTGTAAGACCATCACGGATGTGCATAACCTCCCTGTCCAAGGTTATTGATTCCATTGCAATATGAGCGATCCTTAAAATTGTGCCACCAGGTGTTTCATATATACCCCTCGATTTCATGCCAACATATCTGTTTTCCACCATATCTATACGGCCTACCCCATTTTTTCCTCCTACATTATTCAATCTTTTGAGCAGATTTGCAGGTGAAAATCTCTCACCGTCAACTGCTACAGGGTTACCGTGTTCAAAGTCTATTTCCACATATGTAACCCTATCAGGGGCATCTTGAGGGGACACGGACATAACAAACATATCCGCCAACGGTTCTTGCCATGGGTCTTCTAATATACCTCCCTCAAAACTTATATGAAGAAGGTTTCTGTCACTGCTATATGGTTTTTCCTTAGTAACAGGTACGGATATACCCTTTTCTTCGGCATATTTTATCAGATCTTCCCTTCCCTTAAACTCCCATGACTTCCATGGGGATATAATCTTTAATGTTGGGTCCAATGCCATATATGCAAGCTCAAATCTTACCTGATCATTCCCCTTGCCTGTTGCTCCATGACTGACTGCGTCTGCTCCCTTGATTTTTGCTAAATCCACCTGATGTTTGGCTATTAGTGGCCTCGCAAGGGAAGTCCCTAAAAGGTAATTGTTTTCATAAATTGCATTTGCCCTTAAGGCAGGCCACACAAATTCTCCTACAAACTCTTCTTTGAGATCCTCAACAATCACCTCATCTGCACCTGCCGCAAGTCCCCTTTGTTTCAATTGATCTGCATCGTCCTCTTGGCCAAGGTCACTGGCATAAGCAATAACACTGCACCCGTACCTCTCCTTGAGCCATGAGGGTATAACTGATGTGTCCAGTCCACCGGAATAAGCAAGCACTATCTTTTTTATTTTTTGGTTCATTTTTTTTCTCCATATTTATTATCAATAAGTTCAATGGGATCGTTTTTACCTCAATGCCTATACTTTATTAAATATATCATCCAAACAGTCAATTAATGAATCAATCTCGTTCTTTCCTATAATTAATGGCGGCACAAATCTGAGAATTTTTTCCTGAATACAGTTTATCAAAAAACCCTTGTCAGCACACGCATCTACAATATCCTGCGCTCCTCCATCCAAAAGTAATCCTAATATAAGGCCTAATCCTTTCACATCTTTAATTACACTATGCCTTTTCTGAAGCTTGATTAGCTCATCTTTAAAATAATCTCCGGTCTTTCTCGCATTTTCAATCCATCCATCATGGATAAGGCTTTTCACAACTGCCAGGGCGGCTGCTGTAACCAAAGGTGAGCCCCCAAATGTTGTGGCATGACTACCCGGACCAAAGGCATTTTTCAATTCTTCCGTTGCCATCATTGCCCCTATCGGAAGTCCATTTCCCAAGGCCTTGGCAAGGGTTATTATATCAGGTGTCAGTCCAAAATGCTCATAGCCGAACAGCTTACCGGTCCTCCCCATTCCAACCTGTATTTCATCAAAGATCAGAAGAATATCATGTCTTGAGCAACTTTCTCTGACACCTTTCAGATAATCATCATCCGGAACAACAACACCACCCTCTCCCTGTATCGGTTCTACCATTACAGCACAAACAGACTCATCTATTGCAGATTCTAAAGGATTAAGGGCATTAAAAGGCACATACTTGAACCCTTCAAGTATTGGGTCGTACCCTGCTCTAATCTTTTCCTGGCCAGTAGCAGAAAGTGTTGCCATTGTACGACCGTGGAATGAATTATCCATGGTTATAATAACGCTTCTTTTAGGCCCAAATCTTTCCCTTGAATATCGTCTTGCTAATTTTATTGCAGCCTCATTGGCCTCTGCCCCACTATTGCAAAAAAACACCCTATCTGCAAAGGAGTTCTCCGTTAATATACGGGCAAGGTCCGTTTGAGGTTGCGTGTAAAATAAATTTGAGACATGTACAAGCTTTTTTGATTGCTCATACAGGGCCTCGCTGATAATCGGCGAGCTGTGGCCTAAAGCACACACCGCTATTCCGCCAATAAAATCAAGGTATTTCTTTCCTTCTTCATCCCATACCAGACAACCATTCCCCTTAACAAGGGTAATTGGAAAACGCTTGTATGTTGTGAACATGGACCTGTCTGCCCTTTTAATAGTATTTAAGCCCATAACAACTCCTTAAAAAAAATAAACAAAAGGTTTATTCCAGTTGGTAGTTAGTCGCCTCTTTCGTTATAATCACATCATGGACATGTCCCTCCCTGAGGCCTGCAGCGGTAATTTTCAAGAACCGAGCATTTGCTTTTAGTTCCGCTAAATTATGGGCTCCCACATAACCCATACCAGCTCTCAGTCCACCAATAAGCTGAAATATTGTATCTGATAAAAATCCCCTGTATGGTACCCTGCCTACTATCCCTTCCGGCACAAGTTTTGACTCACCTTCAACTGTTTCCTGAAAATAGCGATCCTTGCTGCCCTCCTTCATGGCCTCTACAGATCCCATGCCCCTGTAAACCTTATATGTCCTTCCCTGGAAAAGTACGGTTTCGCCCGGGCTCTCTTCTGTTCCTGCAAAGAGACTTCCTGCCATAATAGATGAGGCGCCTCCTGCAAGGGCCTTTGTTATATCACCGGAAAATCTAATACCTCCATCGGCAATAATTGGAACATGTGCCTTATAAGCCTCGCCGGCACACTCCATAATAGCAGTCATCTGCGGTACACCTACACCTGCAATTATCCTGGTAGTGCATATAGAGCCAGGCCCAATTCCAACCTTTACTGAATCAACACCTGCGTCTATAAGGGCTTTTGTACCTTCGGCCGTAGCAACATTGCCTGCTAATAATTCAATCTCAGGGTAGTTCTTTTTTATATCCTTTACTACATTTATTACACCGGCAGAGTGACCATGGGCTGCGTCTATGACTAATATATCCGTATTTGCAGATATGAGTCTTTCAACTCTTTCCTCTCGATCCGGGCCAACACCGACTGCTGCCCCAACTCTCAACCTTCCGAGACTATCCTTGCATGAATTTGGGTATTTTTTTACCTTTTCAATATCCTTTATGGTGATAAGGCCTTTTAATTTTCCTCTGTTGTCAACAACTAACAATTTTTCTATTTTTCTTTTATGCAGTATACGTTTTGACTCTTCCAGGGTTGTGCCTACCGGCGCTGTGGCCAGGTTATCCCTGGTCATTACATCACTAACTTTTTTATCAAAATTTGCCTCAAACCGTAAATCTCTATTAGTTATAATACCTACTAAATTGTCTCCACTCACTACAGGAACGCCGGAAATCTTGTATTTTTTCATGATACTGAGAACCTCATAAATTCTCTTCTCCGGCTCAATGGTAATAGGGTCAATAATCATACCGCTCTCGGATTTCTTTACTTTCTCGACCTCTAACGCCTGCCTTTCTATGCTCATATTTTTATGAATAAATCCTAATCCGCCCTGCCTTGCCACTGCTATCGCCGTATTAGATTCCGTCACAGTATCCATTGCTGCGCTGACAATAGGGATGTTTAGTGCAATATTTCTTGAAAGAAATGTTTTTACATCTACATCTTTAGGCATTATAGATGAATTTTGTGGTTCCAAAAGGATATCATTAAAGGTCAGGGCCTCCTTGATAATTTTTCTATTCATTTTTTTCTCCTCCCCCATGCTTATCAATATGCCTTCTAATATATCTGAATAACTGACTTTTATTTCATTTTTATTAAAGTAATCCATAATTTTAATCACCATTGCCGTTCCTGCCAGTATTGTATCGTCCCTGCCTTTTTCAATACCCTTAAAATTAAGCCTTTTTAGTGCGGGCACAGCCCGTATTTTTTCAAAAATACCTTCAATCTCTACCTTTTTAAGTGACGTTACACTTTTGTCTTTCTCAATAAAATCCTTCTTTTTCATTTCCTTTATTATCCTTACCAGTGTATATGCGCTGCCTCCTGTGCCTATAAGGGTAAAACTTTCATTTTCTATTTCATTAAAGTTGCATAAATTATGATTAAGTATGTCCTCAATATAGTTGATTAGTCTGTTTATTAAACACCGTTAACAAATAATATGTCATGCAAAACATTTCTCAATGCATCTATCCTACCGGTATAAAAATGGTCTGCTCCTTCAATAACCTTAAATACTGCATCAGGATTCCACTTATGTGCAGTTTCCCTTATACTTTCGACTGGAGCGATTTCATCTCTCTCGCCGGTTATTATTGCACTAACTTTTGGATTTTGACACAGAAAGGAAAAATCCAAAAAAGCAACAGGCGGGGAAACCATAATTATCCTTTTTACCATTGTACTGATATTATTGATTTTTACATTAACCCATGAACCAAATGAATAGCCTGCAAGATCAACATTTCTATTTCCTATCTCATACATATAATTCAAGGCAGATTTTACATCCTCTTCCTCACCTTTGCCTTCATCATAGCTTCCTTTGCTATTACCTACACCCCTGAAATTAAATCTTAGGGTTGAAAACCCCCTCTCCTGGTAAGCCAATGCCATTGTTTGCACTACTTGATTATGCATATTGCCGCCGTATAATGGGTGCGGATGAGATATAACAACGCTATCTTCACCATTTTTATTGCACAATACGCCTTCAATCTGAAGACCTTCTGAATCAAACGTTACCTTTTCCTCTCTCGTGTTATGCAATTTTTATCCTGTTCCCTAAGGCAATAAACATTTAATTTTAATGAGGCTCCCCACCCAGGTGCATATTAGACAGGATAACAGGATTAACTTGATTTTTTAATTCCTTTAAATCCTCTAACTATCCTGATGGCTCTTTCTTTGCTCTAAAGGTAAGTAATTAGCTTAAACCCTTCTACTGTGATTTGTTTTAATCTGCTCTCCCGATCGATCGGGGGTTAATTTGAATATTCGTTTCACATTTAAGAGATATCCAAAAAAATTATATTAACTCCTTATTAGAGCCTATCTGTAAGGTATTTTACCGGGAAATTTCTTTTGATTTACAGGATTATTACAATAATGCCTTGATTGTTACTTAACATAAATTCCTGTTTATCCTGTCAATCCTGTCAAAAAAGAGACGCCTGAACAGTAACACGTATTTTAACACAAGAAATCAAAACTTATTAAAGAGGTCTTTCATATCCTGTTTTAATTTATTTGACACAAGATA
>JAYEMW010000435.1:0-8968 GCA_034718555.1 Thermodesulfobacteriota bacterium | reverse complement strand
TACAACTGAAATATATGTCGAAGGGAATTATACGGATACGAAAGATGCTGTAAAACTGCTTGAAATTGAAAATCTTGAAAATTTCTCTTAAAATTCACTCAGTTTTTCACTCAGTAAAAGAAAAAGGAGTTAGACAATATTGCCTAACTCCTTGTTTTTACTGGCGGGGACGACGGGACTCGAACCCGCGACCTCCGGCGTGACAGGCCGGCGTTCTAACCAAAACTGAACTACGTCCCCATGGTAGGCGGAACAGGGATTGAACCTGTGACCCTCGGCTTGTAAGGCCGATGCTCTCCCGCTGAGCTACCCGCCCTAATTAATGTGCAACAACAGGAGATTGACTCTCTTCCTTGGGTAATACAAAAGGTTGGAACCTGTCCTTTGGCAGGAAAAGGTCTTCTCCTTTCTCCATTTTCAGGGCTTCCTCCAAGACTTCATCCATATTTTCTATAGGGATTAGCTGGACTTTCTTAAGGACCTTTGAGGGTATTTCCTCGATATCCTTTGTATTTTCTAAAGGAATTAAAACCTTGCTTATACCGCCTCTATGGGCGGCTATAATCTTTTCCTTCAGCCCGCCTATAGGAAGAACTCTTCCACGAAGTGTAATCTCACCTGTCATTGCCAGATTCTTTTTGACAGGTTTTCTCAGTAAGGCCGATGAAATTGCTGTGGCAACAGTTATGCCTGCTGAAGGTCCATCTTTTGGCGTAGCTCCCTCTGGAACATGAACATGTATATCTACTTTTTCATGAAAATCATCTGGAAGCCCAAGTTTTCGTCCTCTTGCACGGACATAACTTAGTGCTGCCTGAGCTGATTCTTTCATTACGTCTCCAAGGGTGCCTGTTAAATCAAGCTTGCCTTTGCCGGGCATAACGATTGCTTCTACCTGAAGGAGTTCTCCACCTACACTTGTCCATGCCAGGCCAGTAACAAGCCCTATTTTGTCTTTTTCTTCTGTTTTTCCGTAATGAAATTTAGGTATTCCCAGATATCGATTAATCGAATTTGCACTGATCTTGATTTTTGCAGATACATCTTTTTGGGCTACCTCTTTAGCGATTTTTCTACAAACAGATGCTATTTCTCTTTCAAGGTTTCTAACGCCTGCTTCTCTTGTATAATACCTGATAATATTAAAAATAGATTTATCCGAAAAAGATAATCCATGTTCAGACAGGCCGTTCTCTTGAATCTGTTTCTTAATTAAAAACTTTTTAGCAATGTTTAGTTTTTCCATTTCCGTGTAGCCGGACAGCCGTATAACCTCCATTCTATCTTTTAAGGCAGCTGGAATGCTACTTAAGTCATTTGCTGTAGTTATAAAAAATACAGATGAGAGGTCATAATCAAGGTCCAGGTAATGATCGTTAAATGCTTTATTTTGTTCAGGATCAAGGACCTCTAACAATGCAGCAGATGGGTCTCCTCTGAAATCAGTGCTCATCTTATCGACTTCATCAAGGCAAAACACAGGGTTGTTTGATTTTGCCTTTTTGAGGTATTGGATAATTCTTCCAGGCATGGCCCCAATGTATGTTCTTCTGTGCCCCCTAATTTCCGCCTCATCCCTAACACCACCAAGGGAGAGTCTTACGAAATTCCTACCCATTGCCCTGGCCACTGATTTAGCTAAAGAGGTCTTGCCAACCCCTGGCGGACCAACAAGACAAAGAATAGGCCCTTTTATCTTTTTTGTCAACCTTTGAACTGCTAAATATTCAAGTATTCTCTCTTTAGGTTTGGACAAGCCGTAGTGATCCTCTTCAAGTATGGCTTCTGCCTCCTGCATGCTTAGCTTATCCTTAGTTTTTTTCATCCAAGGCAATGATAAAATCCAATCAATATAATTACGAACAACTGTAGCCTCTGCAGACATGGATGTCATCATTTTTAATTTTTTTAATTCATGTCTTGTTTTTACAGAGGCCTCCTTGGGCAAATTCTTATTCTTAATTTTTCTTTCTAACTCCTTAAGTTCATTGGCAAAATCATCTTGTGACCCCATTTCTTTCTGGATAGCCCGCATTTGTTCGTTGAGGTAGTAATTTTTTTGCGTTTTCTCCATCTGTTTTTTCACTCTCGTCCGCAAACTTGCCTCAAGTTCAAGGATATCTATCTCAGCAATTAATATCTGATAAAGCTTTTCCAGTCTATTGCCTGTATCTTCTATCTCTAACAGTGCTTGCTTTTCTTTTACCTTTATCGCCAAATGAGCTGCTATAGAATTTACTAATTGGGTTGGATCATTTATCGAGGCAATTGACAGGGCCACATCATCCCCAATTTTCTGATTTAATCCTGCATAAGATTTAAACGATGAATAGATACTTCTCATAAGGGCCTCTGTCCGAGAATTTGGGACATAGTGTTCATCGACCTTATCTACCTCTACCATCATAAAATCAGTATTTGTGATAAAATTTTTTATCTTTGCCCTTTCCTTGCCTTCTATTAAGCTCTTAACAGTGCCATCAGGCATCTTAAGAAGCTGGAGAACATTTGCAATTGTTCCAAAGGAATATATATCTTTCTGCCTTGGTTCATCCATCACGGCGTTTTTCTGTGTTGCCAGGAAGATTTCTTTTTCCTCGCTTAATGCATATTTTAATGCATTAATAGACTTTTCCCTCCCAATGAACAGGGGAACGACCATTCCTGGGAATATAACTATATCCCTCAAGGGGAGTAATGGTGTCTTGATTTTTTCTGTCTTTAGCAAATCTTCAATGGGATTTTTTTTAAACATAGAAAATCCTTATGCATATTCAATTTTATTTTCATTTTCATACAATAGCAGAGGTCTTTCATTATTAAGGATGACCCCCTTTCCTATTACGCATTCTACTACACCTGGTTTTGAGGGAAGATCATACATAATATCCAGCATAACCTTCTCCAGTATGGCTCGTAATCCTCTGGCCCCGGATTTTCGTTCAAGGGCCTCATCTGATATAGCCCTTAATGAATCCTTGGAAAACTTCAAGGCTACACCTTCCATTTCAAATAGCTTTTGATACTGCTTAACAAGGGCATTTTTTGGCTCAGTTAGTATTCTAACTAAGGCATCAAGGCTTAGCTCTCCTAAGGTTGCAATTACCGGGAGTCTTCCTATGAATTCGGGTATCAGTCCAAACCTAAGAAGATCCTCCGGCTGAGCCAGGGCGAGGGTTTCATCAAGGTTTAATTCTGATTTTCCTCTTATGTCAGCCTCAAACCCTAATGTCTTGCTGCCGATCCTTGATCTAATAATTTTATCAAGGCCATTAAAGGTCCCCCCACAGACAAAGAGTATATCTCTCGTATTAATCTTCAGAAAATCTTGCTGTGGGTGCTTTCTGCCACCTTTTGGAGGTATGCTTGCAATCGTGCCCTCCAATATTTTTAGCAGTGCCTGCTGAACGCCTTCTCCGGAAACATCCCTGGTTATTGAAGGACTGTCGGATTTTCTTGCTATTTTGTCTATTTCATCAATATAGATAATACCCCTTGTTGCCTTTTCCACATCATAGTCCGCCATCTGGACCAGGTTTAGAATAATACCCTCCACATCCTCGCCGACGTAACCTGCTTCAGTCAAGGTAGTAGCATCTGCTATTGTAAAGGGAACATTTAATATTCTTGCCAAAGTTTGTGCTAAAAGTGTTTTGCCGGACCCTGTTGGACCTATCAGAAGTATATTGCTTTTATCAATTTCTACTTCACCTTTATCAAAATCTCCGGCGGTTCTTTTGTAATGATTGTGAACTGATACGGAAAGAACTTTTTTTGCCCTATCTTGCTCAACAACATATTCATCTAAATTTTGCTTTATTTCTCGTGGCTTAAGAAGAGAATCCTTCTTGTTGTCTTTTTCTTCCTGGTCGAATTCTTCCTGAATGATTTCATTGCAAAGAGAAACACATTCGTCGCAAATATAGACTGAAGGCCCGGCAATCAGCTTTTTAACCTCATCCTGACTCTTACCGCAGAATGAACAAACGAGCTCACCTGATATGTCACCTTTCCTGCTCATACACTGCCACTCCCTTTGTTTTTTTCAGAAATTATCATTTGCCTTTCAGTGATCACCTTGTCTACGATTCCATACTCCAGCGCTTCCTGGCCACTCATAAAATAATCCCGTTCCGTGTCATTTTTTATTTTCTTTGCAGTTTTACCTGTATGAAGCACTAAGAGCTCATTGATAGTTTCCCTTACCCGAATTATTTCCTTGGCCTGTATATCTATATCCGTAGCCTGTCCTTGTACCCCACCCATTGGCTGGTGAATCATTACCCTTGAATGGGGCAGGGCATACCTCTTTCCATTTTTACCGGCTGCCAGCAAAAGTGCCGCCATGCTGCTTGCCTGACCTGTGCAAATAGTTGCAATATCAGGTTTTACATACTGCATTGTATCATAAATTGCAAGGCCGGCTGTTATTGAACCACCAGGGGAGTTAATATAAAGATTTATGTCCCTGTCCGGGTCTTCAGACTCAAGAAAGAGAAACTGGGCGATAATAGTATTTGCCATATCATCATTAACTTGCTCACCCATAAATATAATTCTATCCTTTAAGAGGCGTGAGTAAATATCGTATGCCCTTTCACCCCTTGAAGTTTGTTCTACTACTACTGGTATTAGCATTTAGCTTTATTTCCTTTCAGAATTTTCTGTTTCCTTCGGTATTTCCTTTACATCATTAATAATAGCACCTTTAACAAGATGATTCAAGGTCTTTTCAGCTAAAATCTGGGCCTCAAAAGAATTCATCAAGTTATTTGATTCGTAGTATTGCCTAATCAAAGCTGGATCACTTCCTGTTCTTCCAGACAGACCGTCAAAGGCGTCTCCTATATCCTTTTCCTCAACTGTTATGGCTTCAATGCGAGCTATTGCATCTAAGACAAGCTCTTCCTTGATCTTTTCTTCAGATGGTTTTATCAACTCTTGCCTCATCTTGCTTTCAGAAATACCGGTTGATTCCATGGTCATTCCATTTTGAGAAAAACCTTCTTTTAAGGAATTGATTGAATAGTTAATTTCACTTTCAACCAAGATCTGAGGTAGCTCAAAATTAACACTGTCAGATATCTTCCCTATAAGACGTTTTTTTAATTCACTATCTATTCGTTTTTCTTCCTGTAATGTAATCTCTTCCGTAACCTTTTGTCTTAGATCTGCCAAAGACTCGAAATCATCACCAAGAACCTTCGCAAAATCATCATTCAACTCTGGGAGATCCTCTTCTTTAATATCTATAATGACGATATTAAAATTTACAAGTTTTCCAGCAAGTCTGCTATCAGAAAAATTTTCATCAAAATTTATCTCTATATCTTTTTCATCACCTTTTTTTAGTCCGACAATGCCTGATTCAATTTCCTTGTAGAAATTTCCAGATCCCACATGAACCATAAACTCCTGGCCTTTAATATCTTTAATGGGTTTGTCTTTCCAAAAGCCCTCATAATTGATAATAACACGATCCTGTTCTATTATTCCCCTATCTTCCTCAATAGAAATTAGCCTGGCATGGGACTTCCTCATTTTTTCAATGGATTTATCGACAGTTTCTTCAGAAATATTTAGCACTTCTTTATCAACGGATATTCCCATATAGTTCTTTATTTCAAATTTTGGCTTTACCTCCATAAAAATAGCATACCTGAAAATATTATCCGGATTAATAAGCTCATCCTCTATGGAAGGTTCTCCCAATGGAAAAAGTTTAGTTTCGTCCAGTACCTTAGGAAAAGATTCCCTTATTAAATCGCTTTTTACATCATTTACAACCTGTTTACCGTAATACTGTTCAAGTATCTTTCTCGGGGCCTTTCCAGGCCTGAAGCCTTTTACCTTTGCCTTTCTGGAAAGCTGGTTGTATGCCTTATCTATGCTTTTTGTTACTTCTTCAGCATCAATCTCAACATTAATCTTTCTCTTAACCTCACTGATTTCTTCTACCCTTGTTTTCATATCTCCTCATTATTGTTAGCCAGGCCTTCAATCTTCATAAATATATATTAAATTTCACCCGTTTAATCTAAGAAGAACCGTCTGAGAACACTCTAAATGGTGCGAGAGAGGGGACTTGAACCCCTATCCGCATTGCGGGCTGGATCCTAAGTCCAGTGCGTCTGCCAATTCCGCCACTCTCGCACTATTAACATTTTTATAACATAACGATTAATTACTATGATTGAATGTGTCAAGAGGTGAAAATAATTAAAACTTAGGGTTCACGAAAAAATAAGTTCGCAATTTCAGGTGTTGAGGCGCCCGTCTGCCAAGGCGTGGAAACGCAGGAATATCAGAAATATTCCGAGTTTTCACAACGCAGTCAGGCGGGATGCATCGGCGGCTGAAATGTGAAGTTATTTTTGAGTGAGCCCTTAGAACCCTGGCGAACCTACTAATGATTCTGCGCCTTTTTTTAGTTCCTCCCCAATTCTTATACCTTCTGTTCTTAATGTATACATCATTTTAGAGGAAATTCCTATAAAGGTTCCAAATGGGTAAGACTGAGTTAAGGGTGACATCTCAATTCTCCTGGTGCACTCTTTAAAAAAAAATGTAGGCATTGTCTGCACGCTCCCCCATTCTATAAGAGTATTACCATATGCCTTTTTTATATTTTGCCTAATACCCCACAGGGAAAACAAGTGTGCTTCTCTAAAAATTGAGTCGTTAAATAATGCAAAAAGTTTTTTTGAAATACATCCAAAGGACAAATAATTTAATACCCCTACAAAAACCCTGTCTTTAGTTACCCTGCCCACCTCTTTCAGTACTGCAAGAGGATTATCAATAAACTCTAATGTTACAATTAGGGTAGTTATATCAAATTCGTTATCTTCAAAGGGCAAGTCATCTGCCATACCAATTTTAAGTGATGCCTTACTCCCCAATCTTGATTTCGCCATATCCAGCATATAAGGCGAGGCATCAATGCCGGTGGCATCAAGCCCTAATTTATGAAAAAGAAGGAGGTGATTGCCTGTTCCACAACCTACATCTAAAATTCTTTCCCCTCTTTTCGGCCTTACAATACGAACAATGAGATCAGTGCTTAGCTTGTCAAGCAAAACCCCGCCAGGGGAACTGAGCCATTCTTTATAAAGTTTAGCAGATTTTAGATCAAATATATGCCCCATAGTACAGCCTAATTTTTTATTTTCTACAGGGAGAATAAAATATCAAATCAAGTCCCATCATTCTCTATATATAGAATTTCTTCATATTCCTGGCAACCATTATTATTTCCTAATTCGCAGCTCTTTTTGAAATTACTTTTTGCCTCGTCAGGTAATCCCTTTCCCCTGAAGGCTATTCCTCTCGTGTAATACGCCTCAGCCATATTAGGGTTCAGGGAAAGGGCGTGATTGCAATCATTAATAGCGTAATCAAAGTTTTCTTTCTTGAGATAAGCCAGCCCCCTTTTAATGAAAGCCTCAATATAGCCTGGATTTAATGATATTGCCCTGTTTAGGTCATTGATTGCTTTGTCATAATTTCCCATCTTTACATAAACAATTCCCCTGTTCAAATAAATTTTTGAGTCTTCGGGCCTTAAAACAATAGCCTTGGTAAATGCCTCGGATGCCCCGGTCAGATTTCCCTCTTGATACAGCTTGCAGCCTTCATCGGACCACTGTGCAAAGGTATGGGGCCTTTGATTATTTTTTATTGCCGGGCCTATTATCCCTTTTATGTTTGCAGGCCCAAAGCGTATAAAAAACAGATAGTTGATAACAAAAACCAGTAAAAATAATGAAAACCAGACCAATATTTTCTTTTTAACATTCGATGAGTTTCCAGTTCTTACTGCAGCCTTTCCTTTTTTTAGGCCTAATCTGATATATGTCTGTTTATCTTTGTAATCTTTCATAAAAACTGCATAGTTCTTTTAAGGTATAACTATAACAAATCCGTAAAAATTAATAACCTCAAGTTTTGTATCCATAAATACAACTTAGTTGGGTGAGAAGTGGTAATATTTAGATTTTTTCGGTAGAATCAGAGTCCAATTATGTTAGGTTAACATATTGAAAAAACCTCCAAAACCATAAAAAGGAGCTCTTGATATATACCACGAATTGTAATAAATTCAAAGGAGAAATTAAAAAAGTTCTTATTGATTCTTGAGATGAAAAGAAATATAAAGTCAGGACATAAATGCCCTTTTTAACTCCCTTAAATTTAATGTTTTAAGTTGAGGTCTTTGCTAACATGAAACCCATAGCCTCTTTCATAGTCCCGGTATATAATGAAGAAAAACACATAAGGAAATGTATAGATTCTTTACTTGCTCAAACTGAGTCAAGCTTTGAGATAATTATTTTAGATGATGGTTCGACAGACAAAACTCCAGAGATTTTGGAGCAATATCATGATCAACGTATCAGAATATACAGACAAACAAACCAGGGCCGCACAGAAGCGAGAAATAACGCCCTTTATTTTAGCAAAGGTAAATATATTATTTTGCAAGACGCTGATGACTGGTCAGAACCTGATCGTTTAGAAAGGCAATTACGTCTTGCTGAAAAGTCCACTAAAAACCCAGTTGTAGGCTCAGGCTATATATTCCATTATGCGGGAAATACAAAGGCCAAGATAAAAAATGTACCAAAAACTAATAATAAGATCAGAATGATTATGGGGAGAAAGATATTCAGGCAGGCCTTTCATCCACCTGCAATGTTAAGTTTAAGGCAAAAGATAATTGATATTGGAGGCTGGAGGTCAAAATTTAAGATTGCTGGTGAAGATGGTGATCTTATAAGCAGATTGTATGAGGAGAAGGATGTTGAATTTTCTAATTCGGACAGACCGCTTTATCATTATTTTCACAATGAAGGCAGTGTTACCAATAAATATACAATAACAATACCTCAACAGATGTTCATGCGATATTGCGAGAGAGTGAGAAGAAGAGGCATGAAAGAACCGGAGAATTACAGGGCATACATGG
>JAYEMW010000434.1:0-8981 GCA_034718555.1 Thermodesulfobacteriota bacterium | reverse complement strand
GCCCCGCCCTTTATTATTAAAAAGGATGAGATAGATTTTTTAGTTGATACTGTGGGGAGCACCTTAGAAGAAACCGTCGGATAAATAGACAAAATACTGGTAACTGGCTCTATTCAGGTTGAAAAGAGTCTTCGTGCTCAGCAACCCAACTTGGACCCACACTCCATCTAACGATTTCTCTTAACAGTCCTCTACATCTCCGATTCGACTTTTTTCAAAATAGAATTCCAGCACTTTGAGCCGTTTTTACCGTACATATCTTGATAGTGAGTATCAATTAAATACTCATTTGAGTGAGACATCAACCAATTTCTTAAATCAATCATCTTCTGATAACCCTCTTCAATTTCCTCTTTGTCATCCCAATGATCACGCCAATAGTCCCACATAAATTGGTTGGTGTCTTCCACGATCAGATAATCTTCGCTTTGAAGACCATTATTATGAAAATATTCCAAGACCCCGGTGAGATTGACATGGGCATCTTCTATCACTAACCAAGGGTGAGGAAGTGTGGCAAGCAGTTCATGAGAAAGGGTTGGGCTTAAATCGTTACAATCACCTTGGATAAAATGAATCCGCTTATCAGCCTTCGCTTTATCGTGAACTAGGGAAATATCAATATCCAACGAGTAAATGGCACATTCTATTCTGAAGATGTCCAAGTGATCTGCCAACCAAACCGCGCTTCCCCCGTTAAACGCACCCAGTTCAATAATGGTTTTGGGGCGTAATTCATGCAACAGCATCGGATAAAGAGCAATTTCTAAGGGGCCCTTATTGAGGAGTATTTCTCCCCAACTTTGAACATAAGGATTGGCTAATAATGGCCCCCAAGCATTCTTTGGCAAATCAGAAGTATCTGCTCTATCAGTAATACTGACAAACCGATTGGCGTTTGTGACTGGATGCAAATTTTGTTTGATCACGTCATAATAGTCATTGTAATGCATTAAATTTTCCTTCAAGTCAAGCGTGGTCAAAAAAAACGATAAAGAACTGATACTGAGGTAAATAAGCCTGACTACCATTAAGAAAATTGATAAGAACTCCCTTTTTATGGGAAGGAGCATAGGAAATTTATCATTGTGTGTCAAGCACCAAATACCTGCATGATATTGTGGTGGAAGACTTTTTTTTCCATTCTTCAGAAGTCAAAATAGTTGCAAACATCTATAGTTCAATTGGACGATTGGTTATACAAGAGTAAACTCATCTTTACATTTACCCACAATATTTAACCTTTTTTACCTGGCTTGCCACACACTTTGAACCTTATCCCGTATTACAACCAACAAACCAGGCCATTCTCTTTCGGCAAACCGCTTCATGGCTTGCATGACTCGTTGGTGAATCCTGTGACGATTGGGTTGTCTAAGACGTACAATGAGGATGCCATGATGCAGTTCTTCACGGTGCTCTGTGAATCCCTTATCAGTGGTGATTAATAATTGCCCTTCTCGCTGACTAATCTTCCATAAATTCTCATCAGATGCGCCTTTATCCAATGTGCCTCTAATGTCTAATACCTCATGGCTCATTTCACGCAATGCCTGAGCAGTCATTAAAGGTATATTCTCATCTACCAGGATTTTCATGTCTACATTGCCAACGTCTCAATAGGAGTAACCAACTCTTCTGTAAGTGACGCAGCATAATCAAGACATGCAACAATATCAATACGCTCAAGCGAAGGATACTCTTTGAGGAGATCTTCAATTGTATCCCCATTGGCTATCATATGCACAATTTGATGAACAGGAATTCGCGTTCCCTTAATGCAGGCCTGACCGTGACAAACCTTTGGATCAAGTGAGATACGTTTTTGCATAATATGAACCCCTATTAATAATTGAACTCCCTTTTTATGGGAAGGAGCATAGGAAATTTATCATTGTGTGTCAAGCCAAATTCAGTCCCATCATGTTGTGGTGGGAACTCAATGTCTGGATTTCGACTGATTTAATTCGGATTATTAATTGTATGTTTAATGCCCAGAGATTGTAGGTTTATAAATCGTATTTTTCCAGGCAAAAAAGAGGGCGGTAAAATAGAGAAGTTCTCCAACTGCCAAAAGATCATATCTATAAGGCAAAGGCATTCTTTGATGAAGGCCTGCTCCATAATCAGCCATAAAAGAGTATAGTAGTGAAACAGTGCCCATCAATACTAAAACCCATGATATAAATGAAGGCCTGAAGTTGTGCCCTTTTTTGTATAGAAAAATAATGAAAAAGCCGATGAGCAACATTGTTACAGAAATAATTATAGGCGCAACAACTGGCCCTATCCATGGAATGGGGATAAGGAATAACACATCCCATTCGCTTAAAGATGAAGGCCATCTGATTAAAATTTTTAACCATGCATAGTAAAATAGATCCCAAAAACCAAAGCATATTATAAAGTATGAAAATTTTTCCCAAAACCTTGTGCCGCAAAAGGAACCAACAGAGATAAGCATGAAAATTGTGGCGGCCTCTCTTCCAATTTCAACTATTAAGTGTTTTTCCGCTATCATCTTAAATGGAAAGCCAAAGCCCTCAGGGTAATAAATATCCCTCAGGTAGATAACTATAGCAGCCTCTACAAGGGCCATAGATATGCTAAAAACTGTTAACCAGAAGATTTTCCTCATGTTTTAATCCCTTGGTACATTGAGCATCCTCTCAACCGCTGCCTTTGCCCTAACCCTTATGCCCTCTTCCACCTTGATAATATTTGATACGGTTTCAAGGACATGCACAATATCGTCCAGACGCGTTAATTTCATTTCCTCGCAGATCATGTCCTTGTCAGCAGGTATATATACCTTATCCGGGCTCTGGGTTTTAAGTGTATGGAGTATCCCAATCTCCGTGCCGATTATAAACTCCCTATTTGAGCTCTTATTCACATAGTCAAGCATGCCGGACGTACTTTTGATTTCATCTGCCAGGTCAATAACCTCTGGCCGGCATTCCGGGTGGGCTAAAAAAATTGCCTGAGGGTTATTATTTTTTACTGCCTTTGCCTTTTCAGCCGATAACCTATCATGGTAAGGGCAAAAACCTTCCCAGAAAAGTATTTTTTTATCAGTGTGTCTCTGGGTATATTTTGCCAGATTTTTGTCTGGCGCCATAAGCACGGTATCATGACCGACGAGGGATTTTACAACCTGAACGGCATTGGCTGATGTGCAACATAAATCACTTTCCGCTTTAACTGCGGCAGGTGAGTTAACATATGTTACAACAGGTACACCCAAGAGCTCCTTCTTTTTCTTGATTAATGATTGAGCGTCTATCATATCTGCCATAGGGCATCCGGCAGATAAAACCGGCAGTAGAACTTTCTTTTCAGGGCATAAAATAGATGCTGTTTCCGCCATGAAGTGAACACCGCAAAAAACAATAATTTCAGCATCAGTTTTAGATGCCTCTATGGAAAGCCCCAGCGAATCCCCTGTTAAGTCTGCTATATCTTGTATTTCCGATCTTTGATAATTATGCACTAAAAGGATGGCGTTTTTCTCCTCTAAAAGTTGTCTTATTTTATTTTGAGAGGATTTTATATCCATTTTGACTATCTCCTGAATTAAAGGTGTATTAATTGAATAAGCTTACCTTCTATAGTTTTAAAGTATTGTAAAAAAAGATTTGACACTCCTGAGTTATGCATTTATATTAACGTTAGTGGTAAATGTTTTGGGACAAGCACCTTTGCCTTTTACATTCTTGAACAAAAATCAGTGATTTCCCTTTTTGATGTCCCATAAACAATCAATTTGTTGTTCAATGCTCATCAAAACCATCGATGATGTCTTTAAATAATGACCACGGCAATTAGAGCCTTATGCTAAAAAAGGATATTGACCGCTGTATCTATAGAAACTTACAATAGGGAAAGGTAGTTTTCCGACCAGTCAGTGCAGCCATCCCTCACTCCTCTTATTTATAAAGGCAGGATAACTTAAAGGCCAAGTATTTAATAATCAGCCAATTGTTGGCTGACAGCTATCATCTAATTTGTGCGTATAATTAGTAAATAGCATAATTTATACTAACGCACATTTTTGAAAGGATTTTTTATGAATATTTACGTTGGAAATCTACCATATAACATAAGTGAAGACGATTTGAAAGCTACTTTTTCTGAGTTTGGAGAAGTAGAGACTGTTAACATCATAAAAGATAAGTTTTCAGGGCAGTCAAAAGGTTTTGGATTTGTGGAAATGCCGAGCAATTCAGACGCGGATAAGGCAATTAAGGCCTTGAATGACACAGATCTAAAAGGGCGTAATATAAAGGTTAACCAGGCAAAACCAAAAAGTGATCGCCCAAAGCGCAGACCAAGGTATTAATGTCTTATAGATAAATTCAAAGTGAAAAATTGAGTGGGAGCGCCTAAAACCATAAGAAATATTCCATAGGTTTTCAGCTTTCTTTCCAAGCCGCTTATCTTTGCATATTTGCAAATGGGGTTTTGTTATATTACGTCATGCCAATGATAGATGGCTTTAGCGCTTTGAATATAAATGGCAGACAAATATAAAAGTTTCAATGAACTCGCTCAACATGAAATCGAAGGGCAAGACTTCGAAATTGTACATAGAGAAACAGGTTCTTTGTTCATGGTCATAGCCATGCACGGCGGGTCCATTGAGGTAGGAACATCAGAAATAGCCGATGCTATTGCAGGTGAGAATTTTTCATTTTATACGTTCAGGGGCATAAAAAAACATGGAAATGCAGACCTGCACATAACCAGTATATATTTTGATGAGCCACGAGCTATTTCTTTGTTAAGAAGAACAAAATTTGTCATAACTGTCCATGGCAGAAATAAAAAAGATCAAATTGTTTATGTTGGCGGGCTCCATCCTAAACTTAAAAAGCAAATCATTGCTGCCCTTGAAAGCGCTGGTTTTAGTGCAACCCATCAAGACTATCCAGCTTTCAAGGGATTGAATGCTAAAAATATATGTAACCTGGGACAATCCAAAACCGGTGTTCAGTTAGAAATATCCAGAGGCCTTCGGAAAACATTTTTTAAATCTTCAGTGGATAAAGGTGAAGGTGGGCATACTAAAAGTTTTAATAAATTTATTGGTGCAGTTCGCAGCGTATTATTGATGTGGCAGCAGGAATCCGGCAACGGCATTTAATAAATTTTGTAAAATATGATTCTTTCCAATTTCTTCTCCAAGGCGTTTAAAAATAATAAATGTTGAAATATTGGCGTTTAGTTACCATACCCTTTTATTGCTTCTCCTCATTTACCCGATGGCGTAAAATTTCCCCCTCAACCAGATAAATTACCTCTTCGGCAATATTGGTGGCAAGGTCAGCTATTCGCTCCAGGTGTCGAGATACTAAAAAGAAATTTACCATGTAACCTACAAGCTTGGGCTCTTCACGGACAGCAAGCTTTATCCCATCATAAATATGACGGGTTTCTCTGTCCACAACATCGTCTCTTGAACGCACCTTGTAAGCAAGATCAGAATCCAGATTCACCAGAGCATCAAGACTTTCTCTCAGCATGGATTCTGTTTCTTCCATCATTGGTGTGTAGTCTAATGGGACTTTGACCTGTGGCTTTCTTGCAATATATCTGACGCGGTCTGCAATATTAACAGCCTGGTCTCCGATCCTTTCAAGATCATTATTTATCTTTATCACGGCAATAATGAACCGAAGATCTACTGCAACAGGCTGATGTAAAGCCAGGACCTTCAGGCATTCTTCCTCTATCTCAACCTCATTTGCATTAATTTCATTATCCGATTTGATAATCTTCACGGCAAGTTTTGCGTCTCTGTCATGAACGGCCTGGATTGCCATATGGACACGTTCTTCCACCATTGCCCCCAGTGACAGGATTCGCACCTTTAGTTTTTCAAGTTCTTTCTGAAGATGGATTTTCATGAAATATTCCTTTATCTATCGTAAACGCTCAGGTTGTTTAGACTGCCTATCTACCTGAAAAAATTACATCTGATAAAAATGTTATCCAAAACGTCCGGTGATATAATCAGAGGTCTCTTTCAAGTTGGGACGGGTAAAAAGAGTCTCTGTGTTGTTTACTTCTATAAGTTTACCGAGGTAAAAAAAGGCGGTAATATCTGAAACCCTTGCAGCCTGTTGCATATTATGGGTGACTATGATTATGGTATAGTCTTTTTTCAATGCAATCATTGATTCCTCTATTTTTTGTGTGGCAATGGGGTCTAAGGCAGAGCAGGGTTCGTCCATCAAAACTATTTCCGGTTCAATGGCCAAGGCCCTGGCTATACAAAGACGCTGCTGCTGCCCACCAGATAACCCCAGAGCTGACTCATCGATCCTGTCCTTTATCTCGTCCCACAAGGCCGCCCCTTTCAGGCTTTTCTCTACCTGATTTCGAATTTCTGCCTTGTCTTTAACGCCATTGACAATAAGTCCATATGCAACATTATCAAAGATGCTCTTAGGAAAAGGATTTGGTTTTTGAAACACCATGCCTACACGACGGCGAAGTGTTACCACATCTACAAGGGGATCATAAATGTTTTGATTATCCAATAAAACTTCTCCTTGTGCATGGCTGTAAGGAATTAAATCATTCATCCTATTTAAGCAACGGAGCAATGTGCTTTTACCGCACCCAGAAGGTCCTATAAGGGCTGTTATTTTTTTTTGATAAAAATCCAGATTTATCTCAGTAAGCGCACGAACATCACTATAGAAAAAATCCAGATTTTTTACGGACATTTTTAAATTATTTGTCATTTCTTTTCCTGAAATAATTAATATTCATCCCCAGACAATTTCCATAATAGTTAAATACCCTATGGATTTAACTCTCACTAAAAACTATCTCCTTTTCTGAAGACGGGCCCTGTAAATTATTGCTATAAGGTTTAATCCAAGAACCAGAACAATTAACACAAGAGCTGTGCCGTATTGAAGGTGTCTTGTTGCCTCAATCTCAGTGCCTGCTGTGGCCAATACGTAAATGTGATATGGTAGTGCCATAATCTCGTCAAAGATAGAAGTCGGCAAGGAGGGAGTAAAAAAGACCGCAGCAGTAAACATAATAGGTGCAGTTTCACCAGCCGCTCGGCTGATTCCTAAGATAGCCCCGGTTAGTATGCCAGGGAGTGCTGCAGGCAAAACAACCCTGTAGATTGTCTGCCACTTGGTGGCCCCCAGCCCAAGGGAGGCCTCTCGATATGTATCTGGCACAGCTCTGAGGGCCTCCTCAGCAGAGCCGATAATCACAGGCAATGTGAGCACCCCAAGTGTCAGGGAACCTGCAAGTATGCTGACTCCCATCTTCAAATATACCACAAAAAAGGCCAGCCCAAACAGCCCGAAGACAACGGAAGGCACGCCTGCCAGGTTATTAATCCCAAGTCTGATCAAACGAACTGCTCTACCAGGCCTGGCATATTCATTTAGATATATTGCTGAGGCTACGCCTATAGGAAGCGCCACGATATTGGCGCCTAAACTGAGAAGCAATGTTCCTACAATGCAGGGCAAGATTCCACCTTTTGTCATAGATTCCATTGGCGGCTGTGTAATAAATGTCCAGTTGATGGCGCGCCATCCTCTTGCAATGAGAAAATATATTACAATCAGCAACGCTGCCCCATTTATGGCAGCTGCCAGCTTGAAGATCCAGAACATGATGTCCTGAGTGACTTTGCGTCTGCCCTGAAGCTTATCCTGTTTAAATGAAGGCATTTTCTTCTTTATCACTGAATCCTTAGGTTTTATCAAAGGCAAAGTGTCATATGTAATTTCATCGACTTTAGATTCGCTCATCAGTCACACCTTTTAAAGTGTTGCAGCTCCAACCTGCCTGTATTTATTTGAAATATATTCAGCCACCATGTTAAAGGCCATCGTAAAGAGAAACAATACAATACCAGTTGCAAACAACGCATAGTAGTGATCTCCCCGAAAAGGGGCCTCTGCCATTTCTGCTGCTATGCTTGCAGGCATGGGCCTTACAGGATCAAATATGGACCCAGGGATCATGGTTGCTCCACCAGCAACCATCAAAACAACCATGGTTTCTCCAATTGCCCTGGACATGCCAAGGATAACCGCTGTTGAGATGCCTGAAATGGATGCAGGGATTATAACTCGGGCAATAGTCTCCCAGTGAGTTGCGCCAAGGGCAAGAGAGGCCTCCTTTAACTCTACAGGAACACTGTAAATAGCATCCTCAGAGATGCTGCAAATAGTAGGAATAGACATAAATGCGAGCATTAGGGAGGCATTAAACATATTAAGTCCTGTAGGAATATCAAATGTCTCTTGAAGAAATGGCGCCACAATGACCATGCCAAAAAAACCGATGACTACAGATGGCAGGGCCGCCAAAAGCTCAACAATGGGCTTAACCCATTGACGCAATCGGGTAGATGCGGCCTCGGCCAGATAAAGGGCTGACAACACACCCAGAGGGATAGAGATAATTGAGGATACGGCGGTAACAGACAGGGATGCAATAATCAATGCAAATATTCCAAATTCCGGCTGGTCATCCGTAGGATACCAGAGATTGCCAAAGATAAAATCTTTTATGGAAACCTTGTTTAGAATTGGGGTTCCCTCCATAAAGAGGAATACTACAATCAATCCCAGGGTCACTGTAGCTGCCA
This sequence comes from Thermodesulfobacteriota bacterium, assembly GCA_034718555.1. Lineage (GTDB taxonomy): Bacteria > Desulfobacterota > DSM-4660 > Desulfatiglandales > B25-G16 > M55B121. The sequence goes on along the minus strand of JAYEMW010000434.1, from coordinate 343 downwards.
GCGCCATACCAAAAAAGGAATAGCGGATAATCTTCTCGGTCAACCGTCTTTTTTTACCACTTGAAACACTTTTACTCATTTGGCCGGCTCTCAACATTGTCTTTATTGATAGTCTTTAAACTTTTTCCTACTTTATATTTGCCATACGTCTTACTTACGCAAACTCAATGCAAATTTATGAAAATTAAATCCTTGCTATATAACAAGGGACGTGCCCTAGGAGCCTGTCCGAGAATGCCCTTTTTCCTCAACTCTTTGTCATGCTCAAAAAATTATCCTCGGAATATCAACTATATACCTGCGGCAATTTTTTTCGCATTCCTCGATTTGAGAAAAAATTGCT
>JAYEMW010000433.1:0-8985 GCA_034718555.1 Thermodesulfobacteriota bacterium | reverse complement strand
TCAAGATTATCCGCCATCTCGCATGGAAACGTGATGGTTGGAAAACCAAGGGAGCGGTTCTTTTTAGTAATAGACTCCCGGCGAAGCCATACCTGATCCTCGAACGCCCTTTTCGTTGTCCTTGAGCCGGAATCCAGCATCAAATCTTTAAGTCCCATTCCCGTTAATTTATTTGTCAGCTCCATGAGGCCATCCATATCATCCGCCCTTACAGCGAGAGGTAGTCCCTTTTCCTTGGCCAGGGCTCCCATCTCTTCAGCATTGTCTTTAGTAGCCGCATATATTACCGGTTTTCTTTCAATAGCCGCATCTAAGCCCGCCTTCATAACGTTTACATCCTCGCTCATAAGCACGAGACAAAAATTGCTTTCATCGCATACTTTTTTAGCAAGGGCCGCAAACTTTCCCGAGTCGCCATTAACATCCTTTATAGCCACTACCTCGGGCCTTAGATTAAATCCAACACGTTCAAACTGGAATGTATCCCATACCTTCAGCTTATCAGACAATGCGCCTTCATCTGTATCGCTTGTCACCAATGCACCAATGCCAGGCTGACTTACAAATGTCTTCTCGTGCCTGTAAAGCACTGTTTCGCCGCCAAGCTTAAAGGACCTGTCACCCTCACCTATCTGCATAGGCCTGATTGGAGGGGCCGATGCCTCGGCAAGCTGTTCCTTTGCCTCATCACTTACGTAAGGGCAACTACTGAGCTCAGCCTTTCCGGATGCAAGTGCCATTGCAAAGGCCAGGCATGTGGGATGCCCGCACTCCTTGCAATTTGTTTTCGGCAGCATCTTAAAGATCTGAATACCTGTTAAACCCATAATAATCTCCTTCTTGTCTCTTATAGTTTGTTATTCTAAATAATTTTTATCACAGGATAGAATCCATCTCAAGAGCCGGATGTTTTTTCTCCTGGAGGAATGGGAGTATCTCCTCTTCTGTACTCCCAATTGTCTCATCTGCAATCCTGTCAATAAAATCCGGGTCGCCTAACTCGGTGGAAATCGCTACAAGCCTTTCCCTGATTTCTTCCTTGAGGTGCTTTGGCATCCATACCATTCTGAATATGCCGCCATCTCCCTTGATGAACTTTCTCTGACAAATATTATATTTGGAATGACCAACAAATCCCGGTGTTGACGCCCCTCCCCCGACTGTACCTGCAAGGGTGCTGAACTTCATTCCGCAAGGTGTCATAGTTATAAAGTCCCTGTCAACGGTCATAATCCCATTGCATGAAGGTAGTATAGCTGCAATACACTCACAGCACCCGCATGTTGTCATTGGGTCATTAACAATACTGTAAAAGTTATAGTGATCTATAACCCCCCTTGATGCCTTGGTGACAAATTCATTAGCGCCGGAAAATTGGCCATATCTTTCATCTAAGACTTCACCCTTGGGAACAGGCTGGTTTGGGCCGGTAGGATTAATCTCATATGAGGCCTTGCAGTCCATCCAGTTATAGGCCCCGCACAAACCTGTCCTTTCAGGACTGATTACACAGACATGTGTTGGAGCAAAGGACTGACAGAGGGTGCATGAGTAATACATGTCAGTTGTTTCGTCGGTCATGCCCTCTACTCTGGCATCCCTTGTTGCATATATCTCTCTGGAAGTTTTTGTTAGTTCATCCACATCCTTTTGTTCGGTATAAAGGGTAACCTGCAGTTTGTCAAATATCCTGCCAAAATCCTGATGGAGCTTTGCATGGAGAATCGTGCCGATATCTTTCAGGGTGAATCCCTTTTCCACGGCTGCCTCTCCGACCCGCACCCAGGAGATATCCCTTTGCCCTATATGCATTATACCCTGGGCATAATTAATGAGATGATGGATTTGACGCTCAAGGATTGGCTCAAAATCTTCCTCCATCTCCCTGCCTGCTACCTGGACAAAAATACCAAGGGGCAGGTTATCGCCCTTCTTAACATCTCCTACATCTTTGCCCTTTACAATAATCTTTCCATCCTCGATAGCATTCATATCGGCTATGCGGACAAGCTCAGTTGCCTGAGAAGCGCTTCCGCCCATTTCCAGATACACATCAGCTTTTCGTACACGCTCGCCCTCAAAGGCTGGGCCATAAGTAAGGGGTATGTCAATTTCCGTAATATTTACCTTTAATCCCCTGACCTCTATAGATCTTGCCACAATTTGATCATGGGGCACTTCCGCCACTACATGCTCATAAGTACATACACCCCAGGGCAGCACTTCCGGTATATCCGTATCAGCGATAGTAGGAAAGCCCCAGTTGATGGCGCCTGCTGCATTGGCCGCCCATTCCGCATTAACATCCCCTAATGCGTTAACAAAGGCAAAGATTCGGTCTTTTTGATATCTCAACATCTTCTTATAATCCCCAGGCTGTATTCCTCCAAAGGAAAGCCCTGCCCTGTTTGCAAATCCAACGGCATATACGGCGGCGGAAATATCAGGTCCAAAGGGCACAATTCTTGTATTCCAGCCTATCTGAACACCAGCATCAATAAGCTGTTGCGCCACAGTAGTTCCGTTTTGATTAGCAGCAAGAAATATGTAAAGGTTTTTCTTTTGATATTCTTCTACTATATTCTTGGCAATCTCGGGCGTTGGGGCCGCTCCAACAATGGCTGCAAAGCCCGGTGCTGTGCCGTCAACAAACTCTACACCTCTTTTTCTCATTATGGCATCGTCTGCCGCGCCAAGCCAGATTTTTCCGTTGTCTACATCGGGATCCTCCAAGGATGGTTGATAAAAATCCGGTTCTTCCACATAACGGATGGCCTCCACAATCTCCTCTGCAAAAATTGCGGCTATCCCGGCATCAAGCAGTGGCCCTAAATATGGGAGATTCACATCCTTCTTAACATGTTGGGGCAGCAATGCCCTGCAACGTTGAATTATCTTTTCCGCATCGCCTAATGTTTCAACCTTTTCCCCCATCAGGGAGTAAATAACGGGAAGGTAATAAGCCGTGTTTGGAAAACCTATTTCCTGTTTTGGTCCGTATTTATCTATGGAATCTTTTACCTTTCCTTCTGCCTTGGAAACAATATTATAACCGCCCTGTATGGCAGCAAATGCTACTAATTTCGACATATCCTTATCCTCCTTATTCTATAAATGGGATCTCACGTCAGCATCCCGGAATTTTCCTTAAGCTACTTCCATTTCTCTCCGTGCATCCATATCAAACAGCACTCTTTCTCTGGCCTTATCAATACCCAAGGCCGCCCTCTTTTTATCTATATGGGCAATCATTTTTTGTGCGTGTTTTACTGGGTCTGCCTCAAGATCCCACATGCCGCCATAGATATCCTCAAATTCATTAAAGAGATAATCCTGAAATACCGGTGCACCGGTAACGGGCAGTGATACTCCAAATACCGTGTACACACCGGATGCCACAAAATAGTGACCTATGCTGATTGCCTTCTCACTCATCCACTCCGGCGCAGAACCGGCGGCAGGAAGATCACTTATATCCTCTCCCAGGCCCCCTGCCTTAACTACCTCGGTTGCGGCCATGAGTATTCTGCTGTTATCCACGCAGGAGCCCATGTGCAGCACCGGAGGTATACCGACTGTTTCGCATACCTCGGCAAGGCCCGGTCCGCAATACACCTTGGCTGCTTCCGGGGTAAGAAGTCCGGCCATGCCTGCGGCAATAGCATTGCACCCTGTGGTAAGTACAATAACATCATTTTTTATCAGTTCCTTAATAACGGTAATATGATCATTGTTATGAACGGTTCTTACATTATTACATCCAACGACACCGGCAATACCCCTTATTCTCCCATTAATGATATTCTGATTAAGGGGGGCGTAGGAACCCCTGAATGATCCGCCAAGATGATAGTTGATGGCCTCATAGGAAAAGCCTGCAATAAGATCGGATTTATCGTCAGGAATCATTACCTTGGCCTTCCTATTGGGAAAGTTTTCAATAGTGGTTTTTACTATTTCCTTGGCAATCTCCATGGCCTTATCTTCCCTGAACTCCATATGAATAACATTTTCCTCTTCCATCTTTGCAATAGGCATAGTTGTGATAAGTTTTGTATGAAAACAGGCCGCCACATTGGCAACGTTTTCCATGATACACTGAATATCAACGACCATGGCATCTACGGCGCCTGTTATAATGGCCAGCTCCTGCATAAGAAAGTTACCTGCTATAGGAACACCATGTCTTTGAACTACCTCATTTGCGGTGCAGCAGATACCGGAAAGCTGGATACCGTTTGCCCCTACTTTTGTGGCCAGTTCCTGCATCTCCGGCAGCCCTGAGGCTACTACAATCATCTCGGAGAGCAGCGGCTCATGGCCGTGAATAACAAGGTTGACCATATCTTCCTTCATAACCCCAAGGTTTGCCTGGCTTTTTATTGGGTATGGTGTGCCAAAAAGTACATCCTGAAGGTCAGTGGCTATCATGGAGCCGCCCCAGCCATCAGCAATCGCCGCCCTGGTGCCCTGAAACATAAGGTTTTTGTAATCCTGGTCCACTCCTATGTGGGTGCGGTGCATAATCTCAACGATTTCTCTGTCAATGCCCCTTGGCAATACGCCGATTTCTCTCCATAGCTCTACCCTTTTCTTCGGTGCCCTGAGCGCTGTTAAGACTTCCCCCTCTTGTTGCCCCCACTGGGCAAGGGCCTTTTCTCCAACCTCTACTGCGATGTCATCTATCTTACGTGGCTTTTCATTCTCTCCCTCGCCTTCAGTAAGGGCTACGCCAAAGTCCGGCGCAATCTCTAAAAGTTTTTTGGTATCTTTCATTACATAATCGTTTGTTTCTTTTTTAGCAGCAGCTATAAATGTCTCTGCCACGCCCCTGCCATGGTCAGAGTGTGCTGCAGCGCCTCCAGCTATCATCCGTATAAAGTTTCGGGCGGCAATGGTATTTACAGTGGCCCCGCAAACACCTTTTCGCTCGTCCTTGCCTTCTATTCCAGACTTGGGAAGGGGCAGACGGCATGGTCCCTGGCTACAGTTTTTGCAGCATGTTCCTTCAGCGCCTATGGGACAGGGCTTCATTTTCTCCGCCCTGGAAAAGACAGTATCAATTTCAAGTTCCTCGGCGCGGGCAATCATCTTAAGAGTTGCAGGATCTATGCTCTTCGGAGCAGAACTCTTTTTCTTTTTTGGTATTACTTTTTTTTCTTCTTCTGACATTTTAACTTCCTCCTTACAATCATGAATTAGCCCTTCTTGGGCTAATTTTTATTATTTATAAATAAAAAAATTAATCCTCTGCCGTTAGGTCATCAATCATTTCCTGGGCAAGTTTAATGGATTCAGGGTGCCTCATTATCAAAACATCAGACCCTGCGAGCAAGTAGCAAACAGCGCCCACGGCCTCCATGAGTATGGCCCTTCTGCCTGGATCTCCCATGTTGGGCACTTCTTCTTTAGGCTGGCCTGCTTCCTTGCACTTCCATATCTCATTGCCAAGGTTGTTAATCATCGGTATTTGAAGTTTATCATCCTCTTGCGTAAGTCCTGCCTGGCAAATTCTCTCCATAACCGAGTAGGCGTATTCAATGCCGTAACCAAGACCGCCTGTTGTCGGATCATTCAGGAGCTGTGCATCCGGAACACCAAGATTGCCAAGGAGGATGTTAAGCTGCTTTGCAAGATTAACATCTATAGGCGTTGAAGCCACCACTATATGTTTATATCCAAGGGCGCTGGCGCCTACACCCTTATGAATTGGTTCCTCCACTGGAGACAGGCTGAGGTTTTTCCCCTCACAGACCTCTGCTATCTTCTTTAAGACCTGCTCATCTTTTTCATTCACAGCCGTTCCCCAGAAGACTACTGGAACGTCAATTGCGTCAACAATTTTTTTTGCCATGTCTGCCGCCTCGTCAACCGGCCTGTTATCACCGTTTGGGTCAGTGCTTTTTAGCTGGACAACAATAACCTTTGCCCCATAATCATCAACACATTTCTTTGCCCATGCAGGGGGATCAGAAATAACGTCCTTAAACGGCTCAATCGCTGCAGCCGGCCAAGTGTCAGGCTCCATGTCCCATATTTCCATTGCTATTATAGGCATATTCGGCATGCTACCCTCAAAAAGATAGAATGGAAAACTAGTTCGTCCTCCAGATGTAACGGTATTCCCGCCACTGCCTAAGGTTACTTCTTTCACACTTCCTGTATAATTTATCTTTGGTATTTCAAAGGCCACTTCTTTACCTCCCTGTTTAAGTATCTATAATGAAAAAATTTATTAATGTATTCATGCCTTGTCTTCAGTCATTTTATTGATGTTTGTCTACAAAAAAGGCAATATATAATGTAACTTTATTTAGCTACATTGTAACTATTATTTTTTCTTAATATTGTCAATAAAAAAAATGATAACTTTGAAAAAAATACTTTATTGTTTTCCAAAAGTAATATTTTGCCTTAGAAAGCCAGGCTTTGAATGTGGAAAAAAGGCTCAACGGGAAATGGTGCGATGCCTAACCTCGTCAACAGGAACCAACCTGGTCAATAAAATATGCTTTTTCTCAAAATGAGTGGGCAAGTTATCACCCTCCCCTTAATCCCCTCCCATCAAGGGAGGGGAAAGAAAGAGAGAAGTCCTTATCAAAGCAGAGGAAAGAAAGAGAGAAGTCCTTATCAAGGGAGGGGAAAGAAAGAGAGAAACCTTCATCAAAGCAGAGGAAAGAAAGAGAGAAGTCCTTATCAAGGGAGGGGAATTTATTATCTATTTAAGACGGGAAGGAAACAAGATTTATTGGTAGACGGCTTGAAATTTGAAATTGGAAAATAGAAATTTGTGAGACCTGCCCGCAGGCAGGGATGAAAGGAGTTTAAGAGTTGGATGTTTAAAAACTCAACTCAATATTGAATGCGTTTATCAACAGTACAAAAGAATGAAGGCCAAATTTCTAATCCCGCCCTGCGGGACTATTTTCTAATTTCAGCGTTCAGTGAACGCTTACAAAACGGTTAAAAGATTTCCTCTAAAACCGAGTTCACAAGCTTGTCAGCAACACGGTCATTATCAATATTGTAACTTCCGGACTCGATACTCTCTTTAATGTAGGCCACCTTATCTTCTCTAATATCCGGTGATGATTCAATAACATCCTTTATTTGCCGACTCTCTTTAGAGATTTGCGAAAGGCTTACAACATCGGCTTGTTTGGGCTGCTCGCTCCCTTCAATCTTTTTTTCATTGGATAGCTGTTTCTCATCAACATTTTCAACGCCTTTAACGCCGGCCTCTGATAGCTGTTTGCTGATTTCATAATTAACTATCCTGTCATCAATTTCCATAAAATAATCCTCCATGTACTACATCATGTTTTTATCCACTAAATCTTTGGTAATGTTTTTCAAACTGTACTGTAAAAATTTAGAATCTTCAATGGAAAGGGAATTAATGGTTTCACCACCATCATCAATTACCTTGAAAATCAAGTCACTGGGTCCTTTATCTGTTACTTCCAAATTGGCGCCATATTGATCTTCAAGCTTCTTGAATATTTCCTTTTCAACATCATCATTGGGACCGTATTTAGTGATCCTTCCTACAATCTCAGATGAGACCTTATCAACAATGACCCTTCTTTTAGCCTCACTCGATATGTTGATTGTATCTGGTTGACGGGAGTTCTCGACCTTCGGCTTATTTAATGTCTTGTTTTGCCTTAGTTGATCTCCGTAAACTCTTAACACATTATTAACTTGATAAAGCGGTATCACCATAATTTCACCTTATTTTGTTTATCGGAAAGTAACCTGCAAAACTTTAGAAAAATTATGGCTTAGGAAAATATTTTTCCTTGACCTCTAAGTCTAAGGAAAACATCAACTATGTTTGGGTCGAATTGACTGCCTGAATTTTCTTTTATAATCTGTGTGGCCTTGCTATCTTCTAATTTATGCCTGTATGACCTGTCAGAGGTAAGGGCATCAAATGTATCGGCAACCGCCAATATGCGAGATAAAAAAGGGATATCCTCCCCTTTTAACATGTCAGGGTACCCATTTCCATCCCATCTTTCGTGGTGGTGCTTTATGACTTTCTGTTCTTCAGTCCACATATTAAAATGACCAATAATGTTCGCCCCAATAACAGGATGCTTTTTTATGTTCTCGTACTCTTCGTCTGTTAGTTTACCTGGTTTTAATAGAATATTGTCTGGAATACCTATTTTTCCAATGTCATGCAAATTTCCGGAAACAGATAAAATATCAATATTTTCCTGCTCACACTCCATAGCCTCGGCAATCAATAAAGAATAATTTTTTACCCTTGATGAATGCTGTTTTGTATATGGGTCCCTGGCCTCAATGGTCTCAACAAAGGCATAGAGCGTAGAAAACAGATTACCGTATATATTCTCGTAAAGCGCCAGGTTTTCGACTAAAAACGACGCATCCTCTGCAAGAAAATTTAAGAAATAGAGATCTTTCTCATTAAAATTGCGTTTACCATCTTTCATAAGTGAGACGAGCACACCAAAAACCATAGATTTAATTTTTAGGGGGATGGCCATGATGCTGTGATTAACGCCGTTTTTTCGGATAATGAGGGGTACTCCATCATTTCCAACCTTTTTAATGATGTTTTTATCCACATTAAGAGTGTTCTTGTTATCCTTATTATCTCTAATAAAAGATGCGATTACCGCAGGGTTGGATATCTCATGGCCAAACACATAGAAATGCGATTCATCGCACATGGTTATCTTTGCCGACAGATTCACCAATATTGAAAAAAGATCTCTGCTTGTAGTTGCCCGGTCCAACTGCTTAAGGATCAGGTTCATTGTTTCAACCTCTTTAATCTTTTGCTTTAGTTCCTTATTAATTTTCTTGATTTTTTCGTTTTTTTTGACCTCATCTTTTAGCAAAACATTTTCAATGAACAATGAACGCTCTCTTGTAACCCTTTCCACAGTAATTGGTAGCTGTTCCATTTTAACCGGTTTAGGTAAAAAATCTACAACACCATTTTTAAGT
>JAYEMW010000432.1:0-1759 GCA_034718555.1 Thermodesulfobacteriota bacterium | reverse complement strand
TAGAAATAAATAGTACAGCCAAATGGCCTTTTAGCGATCTTTATAAGGTCATTTGGCTGCAACACCAAGTCTTGTCATGCATAGGCATGAAGGACTGCAGGAGAGAAAGCTTCATCAACTTTGTATGATTAGACAGTGTTCATATTTATTCTTTTAATGAATTAATTGCCATACTGTGACAAGACTTTCATGATCAGTTATCAAGGCTAATCAATTTCACCGGCATCAAAGGTGTGACCCCAAATTTCTACAAGCTTATCTGTTCTGGCTCCAAGACGACGATAAATAACTTCACTGAGCTTTACCATAAACATGTAGCCGAAAGCAGGGTCTTTTTCAAGCATTTCCTTAATTTTGTAGGCCGGGAGAACAAAGGCCCGACTGTCTTCAGAGCATATGGCTGTTGAAGTGGCTATGTGAGGTTTCACAAATGCAGACCATAAAAAAATTAGATTAGGTCCAATCGTGGCAACCTTTATAGACCTTTCTATAATTTCCTCCATGGTATGGACAGATTCCTCATATTGGATATTTTTTGTTATTGTTTTATAATTAAAAACAGCCCTTAACTCCACTTCGCCGTCCAGCAATCCGTATATGTTCTCTGCTTTTTCGCCCTGGTTGAATATAATATCACCTGAATTGTATTCATGGGTTTCACTCAGTTGTGATATTTCTGCAAGTTTCTCTTTATCCATATTAGAAAAGAAATCGAAATTTTTTAGCATCTCCTCACTAATCATATTGTCCTCCTTGGGAATGAGAAAGGTTAGATTTTTCTATTAATTCAAAGTTAGGGTTCACGAAAAAATAAATTCGCAATTTCAGGTGTTGATGCGCCCGTCTGACAAGGCGTGGAAACGCAGGAATATCAGGCATATTCCGAGTTTTCATAACGCAGTTAGGCGGGATGCATCGGCGGCTGAAATGTGAAGTTATTTTTGAGTGAGCCCTTAATATATATTAACACTTTTGTTCAAGCTTATTGTTTATCAAACAATATCGTTTGTGTAAACATATTTCTATAAAATTTCATGTAAAAATAAACTAAATTCCAGTTTCAAATACACTACACCATGATATGCTATAAATTACGATGTCTAAATTTACCTTATTATTTTTTTCTTGAAGAAAGGTTATACATCTGATAACTTAACTATAATAATAAAAATTCAATTAATTAATCACAAAAAATGATAGGTTTTAAGAATATGGCAAAAAATAAAATATCGAGAAAAGAATTATTAAAAAAAGAAGATGAATTTATTTCTTTATCCAGCAGGGTTTCACAATACATAAGTACTCATGCAAAACAGTTTAAATACGGTTTTATAAGTATAGTGGCTATTGTAGTCATTGTCATAATTGCAAGTATATATGTAAGATATGTAAATAAGAAGGCGCTAACCGCATATAATATTGCTTATAAAAACCTCGTTGCAGATGTATCTGCTAATAATACGGAAGACACTGTTAAAAAATCCATGGAGGAAATTGACAGGCTTTTGAAGGAATATGGGTGGACAAAATTTGCCACGCTTTCTATGCCACAGTTGGCTTATTTAAATTTTGGTCAAGGTAAATATGATGAGGCTATATCACTGTATAAGGAGTATATTGAGAGAGATGAGAATGATTCTATATACTGTTCTATGTCTCTCTTTGGTCTTGCAGCAGCATATGAGGCAAAAAAAGATTATCAGTCATCCATAAGTTACTTACAAGAAATAATTGACGGTGAAAACGATCTTTTAAAAGA
>JAYEMW010000431.1:5440-9001 GCA_034718555.1 Thermodesulfobacteriota bacterium | reverse complement strand
GGCTAAAGGAGCTTATGCAGGTGCTTCCCGCCTTGACTATGCCTCAGGTACAAACCCTGCTTCGTGAGCTTAAATCAGAGGGGAAAATATATAAAGTTGGCAGTACCAGAGCTGCATTATGGTATCCTGGTCCTGAAACGGATGCTATTACATCCGGAAAAAATGGTTAAACGTAATATAGATGCAATGCAATAGACGTAACGTAGTGATATTTAAGGGGTCCTATTGCATCTTCTATTGTGCTGCGTAGAATAGAAATAGCACAATCACGGCACAATGCGAACTGTGTAACATTATGATTTTCAAAGAAATATATTGGGCCGTTAAAAAAATAAGCGTAATTCGGGTGCAAGTTTGACCCAAGTCTGGCTTGAATTCGCGCAACGTTGCGGATATTTGAATCAGAAACAGATGAAGGAATTGGACGATGCATATGATCATATTATCGGACAGATTGTCAAAATGATCCAGGAGGCTGACAAATGGCTAATCAAATAAACACCCTCTCGCCGGAGCGCCCCCTCTCCGTTTCTCATGATGAGGGTGGACCAGGTCGGCACGGCAAGTGGATTTTAGTTTAAGATTAGATGGCCTTCAGACGGCCTTCAGACGGAGATTAGACGGACTTTAGCAGGACTTTTAGACCGATAATTATGTAACTATTTCAAATAAAAGGAAAAAGGTGGATAGAAATCATGAGATTTAAAAAATATTTCGACATTGAAAATAGTTATCGTAAAAAGTTTCTTGATATTGTTGTTGTGGAAAAATCAGACAACGGTGAATTTGTTGTCCAGGAAAAGGCGCATGGCGCCAACCTTTCTTTCTGGTATGACGGAAAGAACCTGAAATCTGCCAAGAGGAGCGGTTTTATAAAGGATAACTTTTATGACTATAAGCCGGTTGAAACCAAAAACAGGGAAAGAGTTAAACATCTTTATGCGATTTTAAAAAAAGAAGGCTGCGACTTTAGTGAGTTGGCTGTATATGGCGAATTAATCGGCGGAACATATCCTCACAAGGATGTGGAAAAGGATACTTCTGCAACAAGAATTCAGAAAGGTATTTTTTATACGCCGCATAACGAATTCTATGCCATCGATGCGGCGATAGACGGCCAACTGCTCAATGTCAATAAGTTCAACCAAGTCATGGAGACGACCGGTTTTCTGTATGCAAAAACAATTTTCAGGGGTACGTTTGAAGAATGCTTAAAGTATTCAAACAGCTTTCCTTCTCAGATTTCCGCATGGCTGGACCTTCCCGAACTCGAAGATAACATATGTGAAGGCGTTGTGATAAAACCGGTAATTCCCAAATTTCTTAGTGATACAACGAGAATAATTCTTAAAAACAAGAATGAGAAATGGGCGGAAAAAGCAAAGGCAAGAGACATGCCCAAAAAGCCTCCGATGACATTGTCTGCAAAAGGCGAGGAACTATTTAGCGAGATGGGGAGTCTTATCACAGAAAACCGGCTTCGCAACGTAATATCAAAAATAGGGTCGATTGGGCAAAAGGAATTCGGGAAACTCATACAGCTTTTTTCAAAAGATATACTTGATGACTTTTTCAAAGACCACATCGAGGAATATAATGGACTTGAAAAAAAGGAGCAGAAGCAATTGACACGCAAACTGAGTCAGAAATGTGCGGAGTTGATACGCCTTAATTTTATAAACATCGTTGATGGAGAGTTTTGAAAGGATGAAGGCGGAAGGATGAAGGATGAATTGGGGAAGCCGGAGGATTTGAGGACGAGGAAATAGCACGATTCTATATACAGTCAATCGGAAATTGATGAAATATATGCGCTGGTCCCGGGACAGGTATCAAGATTGGGGAAGAATTGAATGAGCAAACCAGAAAAACAGGATAAAGACAAAGGAAAGCAGCTGATCCGTAACAGTACGGCGGAGTTTTTGATCTTTACCGGGCAAGCGGGCGAACAAAGCATCGAGGCCCGGTACGAAGATGAAACCATATGGCTGTCTCAAAAGCTCATGGCTCAGCTCTTTGACGTGGATATACGTACCGTTAATGAGCACCTGAAAAATATCTTTAAGAACGGTGAGTTACAGGAAAATTCAGTTATCCGGAAATTCCGGATAACTGCTGCCGACGGCAAAAACTACAACACGAATTTCTATAATCTGGACGCCATCATCTCGGTGGGATACCGGGTCAATTCGGTACGGGCTACCCAGTTCCGCCAGTGGGCAACTCAGGTCTTGAGGGAGTTTGCCATCAAGGGCTATGTGCTGGACAAAAAGCGCATGGAAAACGGAACCTTCCTCGGTGAAGATTACTTTGAACGCCTGCTGGAAGAGATCCGTGAGATCCGGCTCAGTGAGCGTCGTTTTTACCAGAAGATCACCGACATCTACGCTACCAGCGTCGATTACAACAAGGATGCTCCGACCACCAAGGCTTTCTTTGCCAAGGTGCAAAACAAGCTACATTTCGCCATCCATGGCAAAACAGCGGCTGAGCTGATCATGCAACGGGCGGACAGCACCAAATCCTACATGGGGCTCACCTCATGGGAAAAGGCTCCTGACGGCAAGATCGTGAAACCCGATGTATTTGTCGCCAAAAACTACCTGGCCAAGGATGAACTGGCGTCACTGGGACGCATCGTCAACGCCTACCTGGATCTGGCCGAGGAACGCGCTAGGCGGAAAATCCCCATGACCATGGAAGACTGGGCCAAGCGTCTGGATATGTTTCTGGAATTTGACGACCGTGAGATTCTGCAGGACAGTGGCAAAGTGTCCGCCAAGTTGGCCAGGACCCATGCCGAGGATGAATTTGAAAAGTACCGCATTGTGCAGGACCGTCTTTTCGAGAGTGACTTTGACCGAGTGATCAAGCAGCTTGAGCAAGGCGAACTGGAGAAAGGGAGAAGAGGCGAATCGGAGAAGGGGTGAAATGGAGAAAGGGAGAGGGGGAGAAACGGTGAAAGGGGGAATCGCCCCATCGCCCAGTCACCCCGTCGCCGAGTGGCAGAAAGGGAGAACCGGAGAATGGGTGAAAGGATCAATAGCCACCGAGAGTTACATGTATATCAGAACGCCATTAATGCGGCGATGAAGATATTTGAACTGACAAATGGCTAATCAAATAAACACCCTCTCGCCAGTTCACCCCCTCTCAGTTTCTCATGATGAGGGTGGACCGGGTTGGCACGCCAAGTGGATTTTAGTCGAAGATTAGCAGGACTTTAGCAGGACTTTAGCAGGACTTTAGCAGGACTTTAGCAGGACTTTAGCAGGACTTTAGCAGGACTTTAGCAGGACTTTAGCAGGACTTTTAGACAGATAATTATATAAGTATTTTAAATAAAAGGAAAAAGTAAGCATGATACTTTTCGAGATAGACGGATATTCATCAAAAAGCGAGTATTATTTTATATGAATCCAACGATAACAGTAATAGAAGCATTGCGAAATTCATTGATGGTAGCCACCCGTTTCAACCGCTCCGATATGGTCGCCCCAGTAGCCATTTTATGGACCGATGCCGACTCGCAGTGGGAGCCGCTGGTTAGCCAGCTTCGCC
>JAYEMW010000431.1:0-5340 GCA_034718555.1 Thermodesulfobacteriota bacterium | reverse complement strand
TTTCCCGTTGCAAGGCTGAATACGGTTTTGATCCTGATAAAGATGGCAAAATTGTCGCCGGAGAAAAACTTGGACTAAGGGAAGATGAAGCCTGGAAGAACCTGTGGAAACGCTTTGAAGAATCGCCATTGCTATACTCCGGCCTGCCGGAAGTACTCAGAAAATCTAAACCTTCCGGCAGGCTCATTTTTGACAAAGAACCATGGCCTGATGAAAACGACAACGAGGAAAAATCATTACGTCAGGATCTGTTGAGTTTATCCTCAAAGAGCGCTGCAGAAGCCAGAAAGAAAATTGAAGACTTGGAGAAAATGCACCACAAACGCCGCGATTGGGTATGGGCCAAAATCGGACAAAGCCCCCTTGCAATAGCCTTAGAACATCTAACTGTGATGGCTGAAGAAACTTCACAAAGTATGGGTGGTGATTCTGCGGGTGCAATGTCATCTATATACAGAGACAGCGGTTACAAAGCGGATATGTCCGCCATGCTTGCACTGGCCGGCGTTAAATCGTCCGAGGATAGTAAAGCGATTGAAGCGGTTTTGAGAAGCATTTATTTACCATGGCTGGATGATGCTGCGCGGCATTTCCAGAAACTCATAACTGCCAAGCCTTTGCCCTCAGACAACGATGAGCTGCCTGGCATAGTTGCCGAGGTAGGTGAATGTCTGCTGTTTGCAGATGGCTTGCGATTTGACATTTCAAGTATCCTAACTGCCCTGGCAGAGGAACGACAACTAAATGTCTCATCCAATTGGCGCTGGGCAGCCTTTCCCACAGTTACAGCAACAGCCAAACCTGCGCTTTCTCCAGTAGCCGACCAGATCATAGGAAAGCAATTAGGAGAAGAGTTTCGTCCAGTGACAAAAAGAGACGGCAAGCCATTAACAATTGACCGCTTCCGTAAGCTCCTTACTTCAGAGGGCTATCAGGTTCTTAGCCCGTCCGAGGTCGGTGAACCTGAACAGCCAGATGCCCGGGCATGGACAGAGTTTGGAGATCTTGACAAGCTTGGCCACACCTTGCAAAGTAAACTTGCCTTTAGAATTGCAGAACAGTTGGAATTGTTGATTGAAAGAATTCGAGAGTTGCTTGAAGCCGGATGGAAACGGGTAAGAGTGATAACGGATCATGGCTGGCTCCTGGTTCCAGGCGGTCTGCCTGGTGTGAAGCTGCCGAAATACCTCACTGAATGCCGCTGGGCAAGGTGTGCGGTTATCAAAGATCATTCAAAAGTCGATTTGCCGATGGCCAACTGGCATTGGAATCCTAATGAATATTTTGCTTATGGACCGGGGATCAATTGCTTTTCAAATGGAAACGAATACGCCCATGGCGGTGTGAGTTTACAGGAATGCCTCATCCCGGATCTACGATTCAGTCTGAACGATGTGCCTGTTAAAACCATCGCTAAAATAAAAGAAATTGAGTGGCTTGGTATGCGATGCCGCGCCACCATCGATCCGGGCGGAGCCAAAATAACAGCAGATCTTCGAACAAAACCAAATGATGAAACATCAAGTGTAGCCTCTCCTAAAATGGTTAGTGCTGACGGGCATGTGAGTCTGCTTGTCGAAAATGAGGAACTGGAAGGTACGGTTGTCAGCCTGGTAATATTTGATCCTTCCGGTTCAGCAATAGGAAAGCAGGCTACTACAATTGGAGGTGATGAATAAAAATGGAACTTGACAATCTTGACCGTCTTGCCGCCTCTGCCTTTGACGGGTTTTTAGTGCGCAAGGATTTGGTCAGAAAATACAGCCGGCAATACCCTGTGCCCACTTATGTTGTTGAATTCCTGCTTGGACGGTACTGCGCTACTGTCGATGAAGAGGAAATTGAGGAAGGCCTTAGAATCGTTGAAAGGCAACTGAAAGATCGTACCGTCCGAACCGGGGAAGAGGAATTGTTTAAGGCCTGGTCACGGGAAAAGGGATCGGTGAAATTAATCGATCTCATAAAAGCCCGGCTGGATTCAAAAAATGATTGCTTTATTGCTGAGCTTCCAAGCCTGGGTTTAAGTGATGTGCGCATTAATGATCAGCTTGTACATGATAATGAACGGATGCTTACCGATGGCTTTTATGCTGAGCTAAATTTGACCTACGATGCTGCAATCGCCCAGGAAAAAAGCGGGAGACCTTTTGCAATAGAAGGATTGAGAGCAATTCAGCTTTCGAAGGCGGATGTTCTTTCCGTTTTAGATCGAGGGCGGAATCAATTCACCACTGATGAATGGAAAAGATTTCTAATTCGTTCCGTTGGACTGGAGCCGGAAACGCTCTCCGAACGTGCCCGGATGGTAGCGTTACTTCGTATGGTCCCCTTTATTGAAAACAATTTCAATATGGTTGAGCTTGGCCCAAGAGGAACCGGAAAAAGTCATATTTATCAGCAAATATCCCCTTATTCTCATTTAGTGTCAGGAGGAAAAGCCACTGTGGCAAAAATGTTTGTCAATATGGCAAATGGTCAAAGAGGTCTTGTTTGTCATTACGATGTGGTGTGTTTTGATGAGATTTCAGGGATATCTTTCGACCAGAAGGATGGCGTTAATATAATGAAGGGCTATATGGCCTCTGGTGAATTTTCCAGAGGTAAAGAACCGATTCGAGCTTTCGGTGGCATCGTAATGGTTGGAAATTTTGATGTTGACGTTGAGCAACAACAGCGAATCGGGCACTTACTCAGCCCGTTACCTGTTGAAATGCGAAACGATACCGCGTTTATGGACCGCATTCACTCATATGCTCCTGGTTGGGATTTCCCTAAACTAAATCCTGAAAATCTTACCAATCATTTTGGACTTGTCACCGATTTTTTGTCAGAATGCTGGAACAAGCTTCGAACTGGTAGCCGCCTGCATGTTTTGCAAGGACGTATAAATTGGGGAGGAGCTCTCAGTGGACGAGACATTGAGGCTGTCAACAAAACAATCAGTGGTTTGATAAAACTTATTTATCCTGCCCTTGATATGCCGATTCCTGATGAAGAATTAGAATCGATTGTTCGGATTGCATTGGAGGCCCGTCGCCGTGTAAAAGAACAACAGAAACGGTGTCTGAAAACCGAATTCCGAAACACCCACCTCAGTTACTTTATGGGTGTGGAAGGTGTGGAGCAATTTGTTTCGACCCCTGAACTTCACAGTGATGAATTGATTGATGCTGATCCGCTCCCTCCAGGCCAGGTATGGGCCATCAGTCCGGGAGGCCAGGAAGCCTCACCAGCGTTGTATCGAATTGAGTCTACAGTAGGTCCTGGAAGTGGCGTAAGAATTCTTAACACACCTATGCCCCCTGCTTTTAGAGAAAGCGTTCGTTACGGGGAACAAAACCTGTATATACGGGCAAGAGAGCTTGTAGGAGATCGTGATCCGCGTAATCATGAGTTCTCAATCCAGCTACGTTCCATGGACATTGACAGTTCAGGACAGGAGCTTGGCCTTGCTGTCCTTTTATCACTCTGCGGGGGCCTGATTGAGCGGAGCGTTAAAGGCGGACTCATCATTGTTGGAGCATTAAACCTTGGAGGTTCCGTTGAAATGGTGCCAAACCCGGTAGCAGTTGCAGAGCTGGCCGTGGAGAAGGGTGCTATGACATTGTTGATGCCTATATCATCAAGGAAGCAATTGTTTGAGCTTTCCGATGATATGGCAACCAAAGTAAGCATTGAATTCTATTCGGATGCAGTTGATGCTTTTTTAAAGTCCATTATGGATTAAGCATATGCGTAATTCCATGGACATAATACTAAATTATTGACAATCAGCGTAAATAATAACATTGTATATTCATGGCACGCATAGCACGAATCGTTGTTTCCAAATATCCGCATCATATAACTTAAGCGTGGTAATCGTCGGCAGGAACATTTTTCTCTTAATGATGACTATCAGCAATTTATTGATGGCTACACTCCGGAAGGCTACAACAAACAAACATTTAGTGCCATTGAGGAATGCTCAAACATTCTGAAGCCGCTTGAAAGGTGTAAAGGGAAAAATTATGTTTGATACAACCAAAGCATTGCAGGAAAAGATTAAAATGGGGGAAGATGGACTACTGGAGTTGAAATCCGTTCACTTTCGTCAGGGGAAAATATCAGGTCCTCATGTAGATGGACTGGCCGATGAACTGACGTGCTTCGCCAATAGTTCCGGTGGTGTTGTTGTTCTGGGCATCGACGATAAAATCCATGAGCCACAGGGTTTATCTCAGGATCAAGTCAATGCGCTGGAGCACTGGGTTCAAGCTATTTGCAATGATCGAGTTAAACCTCCGCTAATGTGCCGAATTGAAAAATTGAAACTTGCTCGTGCGGATGGAAGCCGTGCTTCGATCCTAAAGGTTGACATACCGAAAAGCCTGTTTGTTCATGAAAGTCCGAACGGCCATTTTTACCGTATCGGCAGCAGCAAACGCAAAATGACAACAGAATATATTATCCGGCTCGGGCAACAGCGCAGCCAGGCCAGACTCATCCGGTTTGATGAGCAGGCTGTAACAAATGCTGTTACCGAAGATTTTGATCAGAACTTGTATCAACGATTTCGCACCCCTCTTACTGAAGAATCTGATCATGAGTTTTTGAGAAAATTGAGGCTTATTACCCAGGATGATCAGGGAAACTGGAGGCCTACTGTAGCTGGGATTTTACTGGCTACTCGAAATCCAAGACAGTGGATTCCAAATGCATTTATTCAGGCCGTTTGTTATCGGAGAACAGACAGATATGCCTCAGATCAGGTGGATCATAAGGATATCGAAGGCCCTATCGATGAACAGATCCTGGCGGCTTGCCGGTTTGTGAAACTCAATATGAAAGTTGCCGCATACAAATCACCGGGCCGAGTGGAAGTGCCCCAGTATGATATGACAGCCGTTTTCGAAGCAGTAGTGAATGCGGTTGCCCATCGGGATTACTCAATCTATGGTTCAAAGATCCGCCTGCACATGTTTGCGGATCGACTTGAGTTGTTTTCCCCCGGATCATTGCTTAATACACTGACAGTTGACAGCCTGCATCTGCGTCAGGTTTCGCGCAACGAACTCCTTACCAGTCTTCTCGCTAGGTCTCCTATCGGTATGGAGGGGCTTTCTGAAACGCGCCAATACATGATGGATAAACGAGGAGAAGGCGTGCCGATTATTATTCAAAAGAGCAATGCCCTTTCAGGGGAAAAACCCATTTATCGGCTCATCGACGAAGCTGAGCTTTTATTGACGATTTACGCTGCTGATCCACATCGCACCGAAAAGATTCAAGCTGTACGGTTAGGCTGATGATCATGCATGTTTAAAGTACGCTATTCACCGCAGACGCAGAAAACGGGCA
>JAYEMW010000430.1:0-1762 GCA_034718555.1 Thermodesulfobacteriota bacterium | reverse complement strand
CAATTCCTTCTACATAGGCTTTATAATTTTTGACCGCTTCCTTTTTCTTTCTTCCGAAAACGGCCAGCAGCCATCCGGTTTCCAGCCAGTCAGGAGCCTTTATTTTTCCAATAAATGCAGGGTAACTGCTCCAGGAAAATTCACCTGGACTGTTCACCATTCCGGCTTTGACAGGGTTGAGGTGAATACACGGAAGATATGGGTGTCAGGCCTACACAGTTGACAGATATAATGTAATCGTATTTATTTTTTTGGCACGGATTTCACGGATTACACTGTTTTTGGTTTTTTTGTTGTTGTAATAGACATTCAGGCACCTGAATTTCTATTACGAACAATCCTTCGGAGGGTTATCGGTGTTCTCCCGAGATACAGTCTTTTGGGGAGGCACGCATCCAGTAGATCAACTTATAATAATGTAATTCGCTGGGGGTCGGACCTCAGCAACTCTTTCATATAATTACCAAAAAGGCTAATAGCAGGCTGTTTTAAGGCCTTAGAATGCCCTTTTTGGGGGCAAAATGGGGCTTTTAAGAAAAAGCTTCTGAAAGAGATATCTAAGGATTCCGCCACGGAAAAGAAGCGTTGAAGCGGGACGTCCTTCAGTTTCTAAGTTTCTCTGTATTTTTTGGCACGGACCCGCCTGCCTCGCGTTGCGAAGCATTGCGGGCAGGTTACACGGATGACAGGGTTTTTGGTTTTCAGGGTAATGGGGGACGTTGGTACTTTTGTTACTTTATTCCTCTTGCAAGCTTTCCATCTCAGGAAGTCCTTTGATCATTTTCTCTATGACACCTTTTAATCTTGGGATATGGCTCCGGCAGATGTCATAGACGATTTCATGATCAACATGCTCGTAGTGATGTGATACCAGATCCCGGAACCTTGCAATCTTATCCCATTCGATCTCAGCATAACGATTCAAAAATGCGAGATCGGTCTTCTGGATTTTCTTCACCGACTCACCAATAACCTGCAACCTCATTGAAATTGCGTCCAGCAACGTGACGCCATTCGGCGTTGATACGAAATCCTCTGACATACCTATCTTCGAAAAACGGTCCTGCACCATGCGTATAGACTCGAACATTAAATTCAGAATGTCGACAATGTCGTCTTCAGACATAGTGAATATCTCTCTCAATTCGTCTTAGAAACCGTTCGCTCAGCCCCTTTCTCTTTCTTATCAACTCTACGGGCTTCCCAAGTTGTCTTTCAAGGTAAATCTGCAATCCTGCAAGAAAATCAAAGCGTGGTTCGGTCAACTCCACAAGCATGTCAATATCACTGTCAGGAGTCTCTTTGCCTATTGCGTAGGAGCCAAAAAGCGCGATCGATACCAGACCAAAGTTCTCCTGAAGGTATGATTTCTCCTTTCGCAGAGTTTCTAATATTTCTTTATTGGGCATTGCTGTGACCTCGGGCGTGTGACCTCGTATGTAACTGATGGGGGACGTTGCCACTATTCCACTATTTTTTTTGGCACGGACCCGCCTGCCAACGGCTGCAGCGTAGCAATGGCGAGCAGGTTTCACGGATTACACTGTTTTTGGTTTTTTTGTTGTTGTAATAGACATTCAGGCACCTGAATTTCTATTACGAACAATCCTTCGGAGGGTTATCGGTGTTCTCCCAAGATACAGTCTTTTGGGGAGGCACGCATCCAGTAGATCAACTTATAAAGATTTCAATAGCTGTTTATATCTGTCATGGTCACCAATCCAATACCAAACGACAGTATCCTTTTCCCTAACTGCAAGAG
>JAYEMW010000429.1:0-9023 GCA_034718555.1 Thermodesulfobacteriota bacterium | reverse complement strand
TATAGACATCGCTCGAAAAGGGTATCGGTCTTATGTTGAAAAAGGCATTGCACTGGGCAAAAGGCCTGAGTTGACAGGAGGAGGTTTGATAAGAAGTCTGGGTGGTTGGGATGAAGTAAAGAAGATGGCAAAGGGAAAGCATTACCAACTGGAAACCTGAGATATTTGAATATTTACGGTCGTCCCTAAAGGGCATTAAAGGGCACGGCAGCAAGAGCCGATAGGCCCTTGCTGCCGTGTGAGTTCTGTGTTAGATTCACATACTCTTATTAAAGTATGGAGACTAATTTGGAGAAAATAATCGTTGGAAGAAGAACTGTTGCACCATCAAAAATTGTTTGCGTCGGAAGAAATTATGTTGAACATATCAAAGAGTTAAATAGTGAAACCCCTGAAGATATGATCATTTTTTTGAAACCGAATTCAGCAATATCCAAAGAGCTTCAATCCTTTCATCAAGAACAAATACATTATGAAGCAGAGTTATGTTTTTTATACGAAAATGATAGATTTTCAGCTGTCGGTTTTGGTTTAGATCTCACAAAAAGAAAACTTCAAAGCAAGCTAAAGTCTAAAGGTCTTCCGTGGGAACGTGCGAAGGCTTTCAATGGATCTGCTATATTCAGTGAATTTGTAGAGATTTCCGACATTAGCCCGAAATTAAATTTTGAATTGAATATCAATGGAAAAATAATTCAATCAGGCAATATTAATTTAATGATATATAAGCCTGACAAAGTCTTGTCTGAAATATCAAAATTCATAAGTTTGAGGAATGGCGATATTGTTATGACAGGTACGCCTAAGGGCGTTGGACCTGTAAACAAGGGGGAAGTTTTTGCTGGTAAAGTTAAGGATAACGATAAAGTCATCACAAGTGCTGAATGGCTTGCAATTTAAATCCACTGTGCGTTTTATACATGAATGACCATTATATGCCTGGGTGAAACTCCTATATTTCATCCAGACATTTTATATTATTTAAGCCAATCTAAGGCTGCCTTTCTGCCTGGTACCTTGCCGGCAACTACATATATCCACACTTTGCCTACTATATTTTTTACCGCTGCTTTTCCGTGGTCGAATCGTTCCGTCCAGGTCAACCTCTCATCAGGCACCTCTGACGTGTTGATGCGCATCTCACGCACCCAGTCTTCAATGTGGTTTTCAAGTTTTAAACGGCCAAAGGTCCAGCCTGCAATAATTGCAATGAGCAGTCCGGTAATAAGATAAAGAATTGCCACTTTCCAGCCAAGCAGGCTATATAGCAGCACCAGGGCGACTTCATTGACCATGGGAGCGGCTATTAGAAAGGAAAATGTTACCCCAAGGGGGACACCGGCAGTGACAAAACCGATAAATAGCGGTACAGCGGAACAGGAACAGAAGGGGGTAACAATTCCAAGAGTGGCGGCCAGGATATTGCCCATGGACTCCCGTTTGCCTGCCAAGATTTTTCTGGTGTGCTCAGGCGTAAAAAAGGAAAGAAGCACCCCAACCCCATAGACAATAAGGGTAAGCAGCATCATCACCTTTGGGGTGTCGTAGAAGAAAAATCGTACAGATTCACCCATAGGACTTTTGGGGGGAAGCTTAAGGATGATATACGTCAAAAAGTCCGCAAAAGGATTAAGCTGTCTGTAGATCAGTATCCAGAGCGAAATCCCAAGGGCTATAACCGCCCACATAAAGGAAGGATGAATATTTGTTTTCTGTATGCTGTCTTACGTGGAATTTCATTAACTTTGCAGGCGCTGGATATATTATTCAAAGGTTCCATAACTGCTCCTGGTTTCATTATTTTTCAGCTTTACAGATGTCTTCGCGGTTTATGGCGGGCAGTTTTTTTTGTAGTTTCAAAATTTCCGGTGTGTCATTCAACCATTCACGCAAAAAGGCCAACATGCTATGGGAGATTGAACTATAGGGTCGGCCGGACAGCCGGTAATTGACCCACAGTTTGTCCTTGAAGCTTTATTTTAAATTGCAAGAAAAAATTAATTGCGGATGTTGATGAAAAATGTCCTATTGTTATTTTATAAAATCTATAATATTATTAAAAAACTTAGGGAAACTTTTAATTAATTTTTAATCAGTTGGAAAAATTATAAAAATGCCGGTTTATGAATATACAGGCCTAAATAGCTCCGGAAAGACGCTGAAAGGCATTATTGATGCAGACAGCACGGTAGTTGCACGACAAAAGCTCAGAGGAGATGGAATATTTCCTGTTGATGTAAAAGAGACGGTTTCTAAGATGAAAGGGATACACTCAGATTCTACCTCTTTTTTTAGACGGGTAAAGCCAAAAGATATCTATGCTTTTACGCGCCAGCTCTCTACATTGTTAGGCGCGGGTGTTCCTCTAATAGCCTCTTTGGATGCCCTGCTATCCCAGAGTTCAAACCAGATACTGAAAAAAACTATCGCCCAGATTAAAGAGTCTGTCAATCAAGGCAACAGCCTTGCTTCATCTCTGTCTCAACACCCTAAATCATTTTCAAATCTGTATGTTAATATGGTGCATTCCGGGGAGACATCAGGGTCTCTTGATATTGTTTTAGAGCGGCTGGCCGAATTTGGAGAAAACCAACAGGCCCTGAGAGGCCGGTTTAAGGCGGCGCTTGCATACCCAGTCTTCATGTCTCTAATCGGAGTGCTTGTACTTTTTTTTCTTATAACGTTTATTGTACCTAATATTACCAAGGTTTTTATAGAAATGCACCATACCCTGCCTCTTCCAACTTTAATGCTTATAAAAACGAGTAATTTTATGCTGTCTTTCTGGTGGGTTATTGTTTTGATTTTAATAGGGGTCGTTGTAGCTACAAAACAGGGAATGAAAAGGCCAAAATTTCATTATATATGGGACAAGATAAAACTCATTTCCCCTGTTTTTGGCACCATAAACCAGAAAATTGCACTTGCTCAATTTGGCAGGGCCCTTGGTAGCCTCATACAGAGCGGAGTTCCCCTTTTATCTTCCATGCAGATAGTAAGAAATATCGTAAACAATGCGCTCATTGCTGGGGTAATTGACAATGCCGTTGAAGAGGTTAGGGAAGGGCAAAGTCTGGCAGACTCACTTTCCAGAAGCCCGTGGTTCCCTTCAATGGCCGTACAGATGATATCAATAGGAGAACAAAGTGGGGAATTAGAGGGTATGCTGAGCAAAATCGCCGACAATAATGAAAGGGAGGTAGAATCCAGTATAATGGCATTGACCTCAATGCTTGAGCCGATTATGATTTTGGCAATGGGACTAATTGTTGGATTTGTTGTTATTTCTATTTTACTCCCTATTTTTGAGATGAATCAGATGATTCGGTAAGGTTTTTTTGGAGGTGTTATGAAAAAAAATAAATATTATATCAGAAATGGGTTTACCTTGATAGAGCTAATGGTAGTCATAGTCATACTTGGTATACTGGCCGGACTAATTGTGCCGAGGATAATGGGCAGACCTGAAGAAGCCCGTCGCATGAAGGCCAGGGTTCAGCTGGAGAGTATTGAGACTGCCCTTAAATTATATAAATTAGACAATGGGTCTTACCCTACTACTGAACAGGGATTGCAGGCCCTTGTCGAGTCTCCTGCATCAGGAAGGCTTGCCAAGGATTGGAGAGAGGGGGGATACCTGGAAAAGGGAAAGGTTCCATTGGACCCATGGGACAGTGAATACGTGTATCTTGCCCCCGGCATACATGGTGATTTTGATCTTATGTCTTACGGTTTTGACGGGGAGCCTGGAGGTGAAGGCAAGGATCAGGATATTAACAGCTGGGAAACGGAGTAATCTCTAATTAACGTGAAAGAACGGGGCTATACCTTAATAGAGCTGACTGTAGTCATCATGTTGATTGGCTTGATGATGGGGGTAAGCATACCCAGATTTCGATCCCTTTTGCTGACTGACAGCCTCAAGTCTTCAACGCTCAGGATTATAGGTACAGTGAAGGAATTAAGAAGCGATGCAATCAGGGAAAACAAAATATATTACCTTCATTTTGATATGGGATCAAACCTTGTTTGGGTAGGATTTGAGGGTATGACTCAAGAAGAGAGTGAACTGGCTCACAAAAGGGCATTTCAGCTTTCACAGGATGTAAAGATTATTGATGTATGGCGCATGGGCAAAGGGAAAAAAGTAGACGGGGAGGCAGCTATCAGGATTACATACAAGGGTTATTTGGAACAATCCATTATTCATTTGGGGGCGGACGATGGTAGGGAATTTAGTCTGATTTTACAGCCTTTTCTTGGGATTATAAAAAGCTATGACAGATATATTGATAATGAGGATATATGAATGTGGTGGAATAAAGAGAATTGCGGATTTACCCTCCTTGAGGTGATGGTTGCAATAGCCATTCTTTCCATTGCGCTGGTGGCTGTTTATGGTTCACAATCGCAAAGCATCTCTCTGGCATCTGAGGCAAAATTGAACACATCGTCCGCATTGCTTGCCCAGGCAAAGATAGCTGAAATAGAAGCGGAAGATGCGGAGAACCTTGCTTCCGACTCCGGTGATTTTGGAGAGGATTTTCCGAATTATCGATGGGACCTTGCTGTAAGCGATGTTCCATCTTTTGGGGAACAGGAGGCATTAAAACATCTTAGGCAGATAGACTTGACTATTTCTTATGTGGGACAAGAAAAATTTGCCTATAAGCTGAGGTTATTCCGCTTTGTACCGAGAACAAAAAGTTAATATAGAGCAAATATAATATTTATGATTAACTATGGATACATAGATAAGCCTGGAAAATTGAAAACCCAGGATGGTTTTACATTATTTGAGATATTGATTGCCATGTTTATCTTTGCTGTGGTTCTCAGTACAATCTATGGTTCATACACTGGAACTTTCAGAATCATAGGGATGGCCGAGTCTCAGTCTGAAATTTATCATATGGCACGGGTTGCCCTTGAAAGAATTATTGAAGACTTAGAATCTGTTTATATTAGTGAAAATAAAAGCTCTAATAAGAAAAAGGAAGACAGTTACAATTATCTATTATTTATAGGCGAAGATAAAGAAATAGAAGGCAGCCCCGCTGATAGCCTGAGCTTTATTTCTATGGCAAATATTGATTTAGGGGGGCAGGGGCAAAGTCCTGGAGTTAAAAAGATTAATTATTATGTAGAAAAAAATAGTGAAGGAGATGACCTTGTGCTTTATCGCAGAGAAGCTCCTATATTTGAAAAAGAACTGGATTTTGCAGGGGAAAAGGAAGGTCTCATACTTTGCGAGAAATTAGTATCCGTGAATTTTTCCTATCATGAAACAAACGAGGAGACGGATGAGGAATGGGATTCTTTCTTAGATGCCTTCAAAGGTAAAATACCAGGCAGGGTTTCCATATCTTTAGAGTTTGTAAATGCCGCAAATCCTGAAGAGCCTATTAAATTTTTTACCAGTGTTTTGCTCCCGTTAGGACAGGGGTGACATGAAAAGGCTTATTGAAAACAATAGAGGGATGGCGCTGATCCTTACGATTCTAATAATAAGTATTATTGTTTCCCTCACGCTTCAGTTTAATAAATCTATGTGGTCCAATTTGTATGCTGCATCAAATCTGCGGGACGGTGTTAAATTAGGGTGCATAGCACGGTCTGGATTTAATGGAGCCCTTGCAGCTCTTTATGAAGACAGGCTTTCAGGGGATACGGATACTCTCCGTGAAATTTGGGCCGTTACAGGATTCTTTACTGACAGCTATTCTTCTGTTTTTGATGAAGGCAGGTTTCATGTTAATATTTCCGACCTTTCAGGCAGGATTCAGATAAATCAACTTGTTGATAAAGACGGAAAGTGCAATGATGAACAAAAGGCAATTGTTACACGGTTTATAAGTTTGCCGGAATTTGGACTTGATACAGAAGATGTAGAAAACATTATGGATGCCATAAAGGACTGGATTGATCATGATATAGAGATTACAAGATTTGGTGCGGAAAATCCTTATTATCAGTCATTGGAAAGACCTTATCAATGTAAAAATGGTCCCTTTGAGTTCTTGGAAGAATTACTTTTGGTCAGGGGAATAACAAGGGAATTATTTTACGGCACAGAGGAAAAACCCGGCATATCATCTTACATAAGCATTTATGGTGATGGTAAAATTAATATAAACACAGCCACCGGTATGGTTATAAGGTCTCTTTCAGATGAGATGGATGAAGAGAGAGTGGAAAACATAATTGCTTACCGGGAGGACGAAGACAATGGGCTTTCAGATAAAGGATGGTACAAAAAGGTCCCAGGCATGGGTGGTGTTAGTATACCGGAAAGTGTCATAACTACATCAAGTAATTATTTTAATATTATATCTGAAGGTTATAAGGAAAAAATGAAAAAGAGGATCAGTTCAGCAGTGAAAAGGGAAAAGAAAAAAATACGGATTTTATCGTGGAAGATTGAATAGGGAAAGCTGTCCCTGGGCATGTGGTTTAGTTACTGTTTTCTCTTTTATTTCTTTCTATTTTCAAAAGAGCGGCTTGTAACCATGCAATAAAAAATAAACATAAAAGATTAAAAAGATATTAATTATGCCAGGAAAGATTATAGGTATTGATATAGATAGTGATTCAGTTACGGCAGTGGTTGCAGAAGGTCGGCTAAGAGGCATTTCCGTAAAAAGTTGCTCAAGAGTGTTTATCAATGGTGATGAAGGTCTCCATGGGGCGCTTAAAAAATTAAGCGGCAATATAGATCTTAAGGCAGATACATATGTGAGCACAATCTCCGGTGAGCATATATCTTTTAGGAATCTCCAGATTCCATTTAAGAGCGTGAAAAAAATTAAACAAACCCTTAGCTTTGCCGTTGAGACTATGATTCCTTTCCCAATTGAAGAGGTGCTTGTAGATTTTACTATACCTGATCAATCGGGTAACAGTGAAATACTTGCTGCTTCAGTAAACAGGGATTATATCTCTAACTATCTTGCAGAACTAAAAGAATATGCCGGGATAGACCCGGAAATTTTGGACATAAGGGTTGTACCGATTGCGTCATTGCTCTTAAGTCAGGAAGAAATTCCAAAAAATGGACTCATATTAGAGGTAGGCTCTAAAATGAGTACCATGATTCTTTATATAAATAGACGCATAAGCTTGATCAGACCCCTTTATTCAGGCGGTGTTCTCAAGGCAGGGGATACTTTGCCGGACAAGGAAAATGATACACTCAAAGATGTAAATATTGAGTCCCTTATTGGGCAACTTTGTTTAAATATAAAAAATACACTCCATTCGTTCGAAAACCAGGGCAACAGGCAAATCACCCCGGAAAGGATTTTTATTACAGGCGCTGGAAGTCTTTACCCGGATATAGAGATTTTTATAGAAAAATTTATTCATATCCCTGTTGAAAGGATAGATATAGCTCGGGATATGAAGGTCTATATGGGTGATAATGTAGCTCGGCTATGGGACCCAGCCTTAATGGATGGGGCACTTGCCCTTATATTTAGAGATTTGAAAAAAGGACAGGGTTTTAATTTTAGAAAAGATGAATTTGAGGTCCAGAAGGGTTATTCTAAGATAAAGAAGGTATTTCAAAAGGTCACTGTCTTCCTGATAATCATACTGTCACTCTTAGCAGCCGATTTTGGAATGGATTATTATACCCAGAAAAAACGTTATGTAAAATTGGATAACCAGCTTAAAGAGATGTTCAGAAGGGAATTTCCAGGTGTAAAAAGGATAATAGACCCTGTTCATCAGGTTAAGGCAAAGATAAATGAAATCAAAAAATCTGCTATTTCTTTCCCAGGCATTAGTGATAGCAGAAAGGTACTTGATTTGCTAAAGGATATTTCCGTCAGGATACCTAACTCTCTTAATCTAAGGGTAACAAGGATGGTGGTAGACCCAGAGACAGTGAAGATAAAAGGAGAGACTGATACATTTAACACTGTAGATATTATTAAAAAAGGCCTGGAGGATTCAGAATATTTTAGCTCTGTTAATATCAGCTCTGCTAACCTTGATCGTTCCGAGAAGCTTGTAAAATTTGAGTTAAAATTGCAACGGGCCAGATAGCAGTGTTTATTGTAACATCTTGGTTTAAAATATAGTAAGCGTTCATGGATATAAAATATGAAACTCGCAAGACGTGAAAAATTTTTTGTAATGGCCGCAGTATTATTTATAGCCATTTTCTTTCTTTTTCAATTTCTAATATTCCCATTTTTTACGGCCAAAAGAAAGATACAAAAAGGTGTACAGGCAAAGGAAAATGCATTAAAAGAGATGGCGGTCCTTGTCTCTGAGTTCAAAAGATACAAGAACGACTCTCAAGGAATAAAAAAAGTTCTTGGCCATAGAAAACGGGGATTTACCCTATTTTCTTTTCTTGAGAAGGCAGCCGGTGACGCTGATGTAAAGGAGCATATAAAATATATGAAACCTTCTACATCTGTAGGACCGGACCCATACAAGGAGTCACTGGTAGAAATAAAGTTAGAGCTTGTCACCTTGAAGCAACTCATTAATTATCTTTACAAAATTGAATCTACAGACAATGTTGTCATCGTAAAACGTTTTTCAGCTAATGAAAATAAGAAAAAAACCGGATACTTAGATGCTATTTTGCAGGTATTAACCTTTGAGTAGCTTCAAAGGGATGTATAAAGATTATGATGAAAATTTTTTTTAAGAATAAACGATGGTTTTTGTATGCCCTTTATTGCATGGCGTTAACGGCTGTTTTATTGTATTTTTATTTCCCTTCCGATGTCCTGACTAATTATATCCAGGCAAGGGCCAATAATTTAAACACAAACCTTTCTTTTTCTGTTGAGAGGGCAAAACCATGGTTCCCTCTTGGCTTGAGATTATGGCAAACCGAGGTTTCAACGAGGAAGAGACCTGGGGTAAAGCTTTTTAAGGCAGATTCTACTATTATCAGACCTGATATATTGTCTTATTTAAAGGGCCAGGGCAAATACTGGTTTAAGTCTTTTGCCTATGGAGGTGATATAAAGGGATTTGTTTTTATTAAAAAAAATGGTGTT
>JAYEMW010000428.1:0-1767 GCA_034718555.1 Thermodesulfobacteriota bacterium | reverse complement strand
CTATGATAGCATTCAAAATATCTGCATGATGGTCAATGTAGGCGGTTTTTTCCATGTCGTTCACCTTTCTTTTTAGTATATTCAGACCCCGTCATTCACATTATACAAATGACTGTAAGCCTATATATCCCGCGGGATTGCAAATTAATTTGACATCAGTTCGGTCTGGGTTCAGGGTTCAAGGTTCAAAGTTCAAGGTTAACCGCTTCGCGATGTTTTCCAGTAATTCTAATTATAGCGAAACAAGAGACTTAGCCACAGACCCACACAGAAACACACAGACATTTAAGCCTAACAAGTCGCTCGGCTAAAATAGTATCATTGCTTCGCACAAAGAGGTAAAGGCTGTAGGGTAAATAATTTGTCCGTGGTCGTCTTTGTGTGTCCGTGGCTAATAAATTATCCCAAAATGAGAATTGCTGGATGTTTCCCTTAGTAATTGATTCCATTGGTTTAATATGGTTTAATACCAAGGGAGCTCAACCTCTGAACCTCTGAATCCCGCTGTAAGCGGGAAACCTTTTAATCCCGCCAGGGCGGGATTGGAAACAGAGGTTTGTGTCCAAAATATTACACCATTGTACGCTATAAATTACGAGGTCTGAAGTTAGGGGAATCAACAGCTTTTTTCCCATTTCATATGAATAGAATTACTTCTTGTGAGAAAATCAGTCAATAAAATTTAATGAATATTAAAAAGGCTAAGTTTTTTATTGCCTTTGGTATTTTGTTTATCTATATTTTGTAACCGTTCACAGGTTTGGGGTTTCCCGCTGAAAGCGGGATTCAGGGTTAGGAAAAAGACTGAAATTGCATCCTCGAAATGCTCGTAAAAAAGCGGGTTTTGCCACATCATTGCCAAATACCATGTTCCAGGTTTGTGGGTATGTGGAAGTGATCGCTTTTCACGTACAAAACGCTTACAAAATGACTTAAGGTGATAAGAATGCAACCTTTGAACCCCGGAATTTTTGAACCCGTGAACGGTTACTATATTTTTGATAAAAATTTGTGTCATTATGATACATTTAAGCAAACATGAGGTGGAAAGGTTATTAGAGAAAGGTGGTAAAATGTTAGAACAAGGATTAGTACAGGTTTATACAGGAAATACAGGCCGGGTAAATCTTGCCCATATAGGCCTATGCCTCAGGGCTACAGGGCAAAAACTCCGTGTATTTGTTATGGGTTTTATTGACCACCCATTTATCGATACAGAGGATAAGGCGCTTTCGTTTTTAGCCCCTCATATAAAGGTAGAGCGTCTATCTTTAGAAAATATCAATCCTGAAAATGGTCCTGATCAGAATGATAGCAAACTTATCGGCAGATCCCTTGAGCGCATTGAGGAGGTAATGCATAGCAATGATTTTGATATTGTAATGCTCGAAGGGATTAATGAGCTCGTTGATTCAGGTGGTATCTCCGAAGATAAAATCAATGGCCTTATAAAGGCAAGGCCCCATAAAGTGGAATTAGTCTTAACCGGAAGTAATGCAACTGCCGGCATTATTGAGCAGGCTGATCTTGTAACAGAGATGGTTGAGCATAAACATGAAGAAGGGTCAATGAACCTTGATGGAAAAGATAAAAGAGGATGCATAGAGGTAGTAACTGGAAACGGCAAGGGGAAGACTACATACAGCATGGGCAGAGCAATGTTTTTTGCGGCAAATGAGATACAATCAAGTATACTTCAGTTCATTAAATCCCCACAGGCCTACGGAGAGGTTATTGCCATTGAAAAATTCCCAAATCTTGGAATTA
>JAYEMW010000427.1:0-9043 GCA_034718555.1 Thermodesulfobacteriota bacterium | reverse complement strand
GGTCCAGCAGAACTGCATTGACTGAGAAGGATTGCTCGGAAAGCAGCATTCCTTCAAAGGGCAACTTCTCAGGTGGTTTAAGTGCCTTAAATCTGTCTCTGCTATTATATTTCTGAACAAAGATATGTTTTTCATGAACTTCTGTAACAATTAAAGAAAGGGTGTTCTCATAATTTTCTATGAGGTTCCAGGTGTAGGCATTTAATTTTGCCTCCACATTTTGGATGAAATTAGATGGGCCATAGAGATGAATTTCCTTGTCCCGGCCCAGCAAATGACGAAGTAAGAAATCAAACCCTATAAAATGATCCATATGAGTATGGGTTATAAAGATATGGCTGATTTTTAAGATATCCCTGGCAGAAAGCGCTGATAAATCGCCCAGGTCAAAGAGGATGGCCCTTTTTTTAAAAAGAAACGGAATAAAAAGCCCTGGATCTGAAAATGGATCGTTTACTAATCTTGGGTGAAATGATGGCGTCATAAGTGCAAAACCTATAATTTTTTACATTAATTTCGGCTTATTGTACTATAAGATCCAGGTTTTTTCCATCCTTTAGGTTTACAAGCCCCTCTTCACAGATTCTCAAAAAAGGAATCGCTGCGCCTGTTAGTGTGATAAGGGTGAGCAAGGGGTCATCGAATGGGCACCCAAGATTTTTGGTGATATTTTTTATATCATCCATCTTTTTTGCGATTTTATATAATGGAATATCGGCCATAACACCAAATATGGGCATAGGAATTTCCTCTAATATTTTTCCTCCGGCATAGACAACAGCCCCTCCTTGCAATTCATAAATCCTGTTAACAGCGCAAGCCATATCTTTTTCATTTTCTCCCACAACAATGATATCCGATGTATCCCATGCTGCACTGCATGCAATCGCCCCAGTAGTTAAATGAAATCCCCTGATAAGTCCGACAAACATCTTTCCAGGGAAAAATCTTCTATCTATGGCCGCTACCTTAAGTATATCCTTACCGGTATCTGACATAATTTCACCACCAATGACAGGCCTGGATATTACAATTTCCTTGGTTACAAGATCTGTAACCTGATCTATTACCCTGACATTTACATGAGAGAGGTCTGTTTTTATATTAATTGAGAAATCAGATGGAATAAGGTCTCCTGGAAGGTGGATACTGTTTCGGCTTTCAATGGAAAACGTATGCTTTCTTGGGGAAACTGTCAGGTTTCCATCACTGACAATAATTTTCCCCTTACTTATCACCTGTTCTGCCTTAATGGATCTAATATCAGGTATAATTAGAATATCAGCATATTTTCCCGGCGCTATCCCTCCTATTACACTATCAAGGGCAAAGTGCTCCGCTACATTTATGGTAGACATCTGAATTGCATGCACAGGATCAAACCCACAGTCAATGGCCTTTTGGACTACAGATTCCATATACCCGTTCTCAATTAAATCCTTTGGTTCTATACCATCAGTAACCAAAATGAGCTTCCTGAAATCAATGCCTGAATCCTTAATGCTGCATATAGCGTCGAGATCGCCCCGTATGCTTCCCTCCCTTATCATGACATGCATTCCGAGCCTTAAACGTTCCAATACCTCCTCGCTGTTTATAGGCTCATGACAGGATGAAATTCCCGGGATTGTATAGGACATAAGTTTTCCGCCTTTGGCGCCTGCAGAATGCCCTTCTAATGTTTTATTAGAGTTAATAGTTTCCTGAAAGATGGGGAGGTGATCTTTCGGCTCCTGAAGGACTGTTTGCCAGTAAGACTCACCTAAACCGACAATGTCATCTCTTTCAAGAAGCTTTTTTAGGGTATTTATTGAAATACCCCGGGCCTTTTTGCTTATTGATGCCATAAACGGTGCAGTGGCAAATATCTTGATAGGTTGGTCATTGAGAGAATTTAGAAAATCAACTACACCTTTATAGCCGAGCACTGGAAATGCCTCCATTGTCTCGGTTATAATGGTTGTTGTGCCTCCAACCATGCCATATTTCAAAAACTCATATACATTGGACAGCCAGGCGAGATGGGTATGGCCATCGATCAGACCTGGGATAAGGGTTTTACCGGCCGCATCAATGATTTTTGTATGAGGCCCCATTGTGCATTCCGGTTCCTCTCCAACGTATGCTATCCATTCTCCCTTAATGGTAACTGCCCAACGATGCAATAATTCGCCGGTATATACATTGAGAACAGAGGTATTTATGATAGCCAGGTCCGCCTTTTCTTTGCCAAGCGTAACATTCATCAACTCCTCTGTCCCGTCTATTCCTGCAATAGATAGTATATTACGTGAGGTCATCTTGAAATCTCCTTGCATTCTAATGTGATTAATTATCTGCTTATAAATAGAATATGTTATGATGTATCACCCTTGATATAATGCAAAATATAGAGAGACACGTTTTCATTAGCCTGAGAAAACTATCACATCCGATTTATGAGTGCAAGTTGCACAAAGTACGGCTCAGGAAAACTTCAAAATCATGCCAAATAATATAAAACAATGATTGACTAAGAAGGAGTGGTTTTTTATAAGATAATATGAACCGTGAACGGATATACAATTTTTTTGGAGGTTAATATGGACAGAAAAAAAGTAACAATTTCGGACCTGATGGCTAAAAAGGAATCAGGTGAAAAAATAACCATGATAACTGCATACGATTATCCAACTGCCAAAATGGTTGACCAGGCAGGTATTGATACTATTTTGGTTGGAGATTCTCTTGGAATGGTTGTTCTCGGCTATGATTCAACCGTGCCTGTGACTATGGATGAAATGCTTCACCACTCAAAGGCGGTAATGAGGGCAATTCAATATGCATTTGTAATAGGGGATATGCCATTTATGTCCTACCAGATAAGCATTGATAAGGCCGTTGAAAATGCCGGAAGGTTTATAAAAGAGGCAAGTTGTGATGCAGTGAAGCTTGAAGGTGGTAGTGAGGTTGCGCCTGTTGTGAAGGCTATTGTTGGCGCAGGTATTCCAGTGTGCGCCCATATTGGGCTTACGCCTCAAACAGCAACTAAGTTAGGCGGTTTTAAGGTTCAGGGAAAGGATGCAGAGAGTGCGCGGGATTTAATAAATTCCGCCAAGGACTTAGAAAATGCCGGGGCATTTATGATTGTTATGGAGTGTATTCCAGATATAATTGCCTCAAGAATAACGGATGAACTTAATATTCCTACAATAGGTATTGGCGCAGGAAAGGATTGTGATGGCCAAGTCCTTGTATACCATGATACAGTCGGTCTTTTCGATCGTTTTACGCCAAAGTTTGTTAAGCAGTATATCCAATTAGGACCGATGATTGTCGATGCCTTAAAGGATTATAAAAAAGAGGTAGAGGAGGGAATATTCCCAGGGAAGGAGCATATCTTTAAGATGAGCAAGGGTGAGGCGGAAAAGATTTAGCCTTAGGTTTGTCTTACATAAAAGATTGCTTTTGCTAAATTAATTAGTAGGTAACTGATGGATTTAAAAATATTATTCACTGTTTTTTTAGCTGTATTTATTGCTGAGCTTGGAGATAAAACACAGCTTGCAACCATATTATTTGCAGCAGACAAAGAAGTAAGTAAGCTGACTATATTTTTAGGGGCATCACTGGCCCTTATTGCTACGTCGGCAATAGGTGTATTGGTTGGAGGCGTTATTTCTCAGAATGTTAATGAGAAGTATCTTCATTATATTGCAGGTGTTGGTTTTATTGGTATTGGTTTGTGGACAATTATCAGGGCGTAGAGTCGTATGATAATCTGCTAATCAGCTAAACTGGATTGGTTTTCCTGTATATTTTACTAAAATTTTATACGAGGCTATTCGATATGGAATCTAAAATCGCAAATGTTGTAAGAAAAATACCCCTCTCAGGCATACGTGTAATGCTGCAAAAGGCTGCAGAATACGACAATTGTATCTCCTTAGGTATTGGTGAGCCGGACTTTGACACACCTAAAGAGATATGCAACCAGG
This sequence comes from Thermodesulfobacteriota bacterium, assembly GCA_034718555.1. Classification (GTDB taxonomy): domain Bacteria; phylum Desulfobacterota; class DSM-4660; order Desulfatiglandales; family B25-G16; genus M55B121. The sequence continues at coordinate 5,066 of JAYEMW010000427.1, read as the reverse complement.
CCCTAAATGATGCCCTTAATGGAGCAACCCATTATACCCAATCACAGGGAGATCCGGAATTAGTTAGAGAAATCCAACGGTATCTGAATGAGAGGTTTAGCGAGGACTTTTCACCTCAGCAGATTGTTGTGACCACAGGCGGGGTAGGGGGCCTGACATCATTTTTTCGCGCAGTGCTTGAGCCTGGTGAAGAGGTTTTGATACCCGAGCCATACTTTCCACCGTACAGGCATCATATTGAGTGGGTTGGAGGAAAGGTTGTCGAGGTGCATACACATTTTAAGGATGATTTTGTACCATCGCCCGAGGCCATTGAAGAAGCAATTACACCGTCCACCAAGGTGTTGTTGTTAAACTCCCCTCACAATCCCACAGGGGCGGTAATACCCTCTGCAATCCTTGATAAAATAGCGAAAATTGCCGTAGAGAGGGACTTATTGGTATTGAGTGATGAAGTTTATGAAAGACTTCTCTTTGACGGACAAACCCATGAATCCATAAGGACTCGTCCCGGCATGAATGAAAGGACAGTCGTTGTTCATTCCTTTTCAAAATCATTTGCTATGACTGGATGGCGTATAGGGTACGCCTTTGGACCGGAGTGGGTGATAGGCCCTATGACAAAGGTCGTAAGCTCATACACATCATGCGCTCCCTCTGTCTCCCAAAGGGCTGCCGTGGCTGCTTTGAGGCTTGGTTCAGAAATAACTGACTCAATGACCGAAGAGTTCCGCGCAAGAAGAGATCAAGTTTTTGAAGACCTTAAACAACTTCACGGTATAAAGGTTTTCAAGCCTGCAGGCACCTTTTATCTATTCCCGGATATTAATGAAATTACAGGAGATAGCCTTAAATTTGCCTTAGACTTACTTGAAAAGCAACAGGTAGTAGTGGTTCCTGGAGACACCTTTGGGCCTTCAGGGAAAGGCTGTGTTCGCATAGCATTAACGGTAAATCGTGAGCTTTTAACTGAAGCAATGAAGCGTATTCGGGCCTTTATAGAGAACATTTCCTGACATGCTTTGCTTTAATTACAAGTTATAAGGAGGCGCATATACATGAAGAGCGATATAAACTGGGTAAAAACGCATTGTGCAAGAATGGACCACGGTGGTTGCTCTATTCTTGCCGGCGTTAAAGATAATAAAATTGTCAAGGTAAAGGGTGATCCGGATGGTTTTTTAAATAAGGGATACATCTGTACCAAAGGCCTTGCATCTCCTGATCGCCTCACACATCCTGATCGTCTAAAATATCCACTGAAGAGGGTGGGGGATAGAGGAGAAGGAAAATGGCAGAGGATATCCTGGAAAGAGGCGCTCGAGTATACAGCTGAAAATCTCAATAAAATAAAAGAAAAATACGGGCCTAAGGGGGTAGCCTTCGGCGTTGGAATGCCAAAAGGTCTGGAACACTTTGTTTTGATTCGCCTGGCAAATATTTTCGGATCACCCAATGTTGTGGCATCTCAGGATGTATGTCATGCGCCTCGTGAGGTAACTGGAATACACACCTGCGGATTTTACCCTGTTGCTGATTTGCATCATAAAAGCAAATTAATCCTCTTGTGGGCCAGCAACATAACCTCCACCAATGAAGAGGGTGAAATTTCCAGCATGCTTCTTGAACAGGTTGAAGACGGAACGGAATTGGTAGTCATTGATCCAAGAAGAATTGATCTGGTAAAAAAAGCTAAAAAATGGATTCAATTAAGGCCTGGTACCGATCATGCGCTTGCATTAGGCCTTTTAAACGTTATCATTGAAGAGTCATTGTACGACAAGGATTTTGTTGAAAAATGGACATATGGCTTTGAAGATTTGGCATCCCATGTCAGGCAGTTTAGCCCGGAGAAGATTTCTGAAATAACATGGGTGCCGCCTGATGTCATACGTGAGACGGCCAGATTATATGCCACATCAAAACCCGCTGTTATTCAGTGGGGAAATCCCCTTGAACATAACGTTCACACATTCGACGCAGTGAGGGCCATTATCTGTTTGATGGCAATATGCGGTAATCTTGATATTCCCGGCGGCAATGTAAATGCTAAAGAACCGAATATCCTGGGACTGGGACCATTTGTACGCTCCGATTTAATTCCAAATAAGAGAAAGGAAATGGTAGGCGCCTATCATGGGATTATACCAAGGTTGATGACAGTAGCGCCATCTTTTTTCAAAAAGGCCATTCTCGAGGGAGATCCTTATCCTGTTAAGGGATTTTACGCCATGTGCGCAAACCCTATGATGTCTTACGCCGGCAGCCCCCAGACATATGAAGCATTTATGAATCTTGACTTCACGGCAGTTGCCGACCTGTTTATGACGCCTACAGCGGCCATGGCTGATATAGTTTTACCTGTTGCCAGCCAATTCGAGATGGACGACATTGGTCATTATGGATTAGGCCATGGTTTTATCCTCGCTCGTCCTAAAATTGTTGACCCTCCGGAAGAATGCTGGCCTGATATAAAAATAATGAATGAATTAGGTAAACTTATATCATCAAAGGAGTATTGGCATGAAGATTATAACCAGTTTTTAGAGGATGTTCTCGAACCGGAAGGAATTACTTACAGCCAATTTGTTGAGAAGGGATATCTGAAGGGACCACAGAAATTTAAGCTTTACGAAGAAAAAGGCTTTCGGACCCCAACCGGAAAGGTGGAGCTTAGATTGAGTACGGCAGAAAAGTTTAATCTATCCCCCATGCCTTCATTTAAAGGAATCCCGGAAGATGATGATCCCGAATACCCACTCATTTTAACAAGCTCAAAAAGCCGGTATTACCTTCATTCGTCTTATAGATGGATTAAAAGGCTGAGAGACAAAAGACCTAACCCTAAGGTTGAAATTCATCCGGAAACAGCTACAAAATTCGGAATTAAAGAGGGAGATGAGGTGATTGTAGAAACGAGATATGGAAGTATGTCCCAGATAGCCCATCTTGCAGACAGCGTTGATCGTAGAGTAATAAATGCCTCCCATGGATGGTGGTTTCCTGAGAAAGGGGTCGATTCACTATATGATTGGCAGAGAGCCAACTTTAATATGCTTACCTCTACTGAAAAATTGGGAAAGGAGTTTGGAACCCCTAACCTCAAAGGCCTTGTATGTAAAATAACGAAAAAATAAGTCAAAAGAACAGGGAGTATTTTGGCATCAAAAATATTTTATACTATTGATGAGGTATCCGAGTTAACCAAACTTCCGCAGATGCTTATTCTTCATTATTTACGTGTGAAGGGTATAACTTTAGCCCCTGAACATTATCCGGATATAAACCCAAGGCGGGTTAAAGGCGAGCTGTTATTTTCAAAGAAAGATGTAGATGAAATATTTAGATTTATTGGTAAAAAAAAGGACGAGACCTGGGAGAAATGGCAGTTAAGAAGAATAAAGGAGATTATGGAAAAAAGGGAATTAAATATCGGTAAACCTGATAAAAAACCGGATTTAAAAATTATTAATGGCGGCAAGAAAGATAAATCCACAGAGAGGAAATGATAAAAAAAATGCTTGACAGTCAAAACGTCATAAAGTAAGCATCATATTCATTTTCTGTAAATATCTATTAAAAAAGCTGTTTATGACGTAGGGAAACATTTGGCAAGGGCGTGTGTTTTAACAATTCATTAATCTTTAAAAAGGATTCAATATGAAGGTTCTTGTAAGCGATTCGCTGTCAGAAATGGGTGTTAATGTTTTTAAGGATACCCCGGACATTGATGTTGATGTAATAACTGATCTTTCGCCGGAAGGGTTAAAAGAGATTATAGGAAAATATCATGCATTGGTCATACGTAGCGCTACGAGGGTTACGGCCGAAATTATCGATGCAGCGGACAACCTTAAGGTTGTTGGAAGGGCCGGTATAGGTCTGGATAATGTTGATATTCCATCTGCAAGCAAGAAAGGGATTGTTGTAATGAATACGCCTGAGGGAAACACTGTGACTACGGCGGAACATACTATTGCAATGATTATGGCCCTTTCACGGAACATCCCTCAAGCAACAGCATCTCTTAAGGAGGGAAATTGGGAGAAGAAGAAGTTTCAGGGATCAGAAATATTCAACAAATGCATCGGGGTTATTGGGATTGGGCGAATTGGACGTCTTGTTGCTGAGAGGGCAAAGGGATTGAAAATGAATGTTATAGCCTATGACCCCTTTATTAAACCGGAAGTAATTGAGAAACTGGATTTAGAGCCGGTCTCTTTTGAAGAGCTCCTCAAAAGATCTGATTATATTACCATTCATACACCAAGCACTGATGATACAGTTGATATGATAAACAAGGAAACCATCAGTAAAATGAAGAGAGGCGCTATATTGATTAACTGTGCCCGTGGTGATATTGTCAATGAAAATGATCTATACGAGGCATTAAAGTCAGGGCATCTTAAGGGGGCGGCTATTGATGTTTTCAGGAAGGAACCACCCGGCAAGACAAGACTGATGGAGTTACCAAATTTTATATGCACCCCCCATCTGGGGGCGTCAACCAGAGAGGCCCAGGATAGGGTAGCTGTAGAGGTGGCCCAGCAAATTGTATCCTACCTCCTGTACAGCACAATACAAAATGCCGTAAATGTACCGAATATAAGCCCGGAATTGATATCTACACTAAGACCTTATGCTACCCTGGCTGAAAGAATGGGGTCATTCCAGACACAGCTAACAGACAGCGCAATCCTGGAGGTTCAAATAAATTATCTTGGAAAGGTGACTGAGCATAATGTGTCTCCTTTGACTACTGCGATGTTAAAAGGGCTTTTGAACCCCATAGTTAAAGATCAGGTTAACTTTGTTAATGCCCCTTTTGTTGCGTCTGAACGGGGCATAAAGGTGGTTGAGTCAAAGACAATTGAATCAGAAGATTTTGCAAGTCTCATTAAGCTTACAGTTAAGACATCTACTACTAACAATATTATATCCGGCACAATATTCGGCAATCAACTGCCAAGAATACTAAGAATAAATAATTTCTTTTTTGAGGCAGTTCCTGAGGGACATAACCTCTTAATAAGCAGCATAGATAGACCTGGAGTCATAGGCAGCAT
>JAYEMW010000426.1:0-9109 GCA_034718555.1 Thermodesulfobacteriota bacterium | reverse complement strand
TGTGCCAACCGACGAGGAAGTCGAGCCAAGGAATATCCTGCCAATGTACCGAGGGAGATTGTCACCAGGGTAGCAGCCCCTGCCACAATAGTCGAGTTCAATAGGTAATGGAGGATGCCATAGCGTACAATAGCAGAATAAAAGAACTCCATGGAAAAGGACGGTAACCACTGCGGCGGAATCGTAGTCACCTGTGTTTGGCTTTTGAAGGCCGAGGAAACAAACAACAAAAAAGGGCCCAATGAGAAGGCAGCAGCCAGGGCAATCCAAATAAAAAACCATGATTTTCGCAACAATATCCGCTTCATATGCTGGCCTCTAACAATCGTCTACCAATCATTCTCACATACATTATTGCAAGAATCAGCACGATTATGAAAATAGATACGGATATGGCGGACCCGTATCCCATCCATCCTTCCACAAACATTTTTTTATACCCGTAAAGCTGAAGTACGTTTGTGGCATCTGCTGGTCCGCCCTGGGTCATAACAAAGGCGAGATCAAATACACGGAAGGCATCAATGGTTCTAAATAATAAGGCTACAAGTAGTGCAGGCTGGATGAGCGGCCAGGTAATGTGCCAAAAACGCCGCCAGGCGGCTGCGCCGTCAACCCTGGCGGCATGATAGAGTTCCTCCGGAATAACCTGCAGCCCGGCCAGGATCAGTAAAGCAGCAAAAGATGAGGTTTTCCATATATCTGCAACGATAATAGACAAAAGCGCAGTTGGAGGCAGGGCCAGCCAGGGGATATATTTGGTTGTCTCGGCCCCGAAAACTGCATAATTGATCATGCCGTAAGCGTCGCTGAACAAGAATCGCCACATCTGTGCGGATACTACCGTGGGGATAGCCCATGGGATTAACACACAGGCCCTAAGCGCGCCGCGTCCTGGAAATCGATGGTGAATTAGAAGGGCCAAAAGAAGCCCTATCAGGAGTTCAAAAAAGGTCGTGGTGCCAACAAAAATGATTGTAATCCAAAAGGAGTGCCGGGCAACCGGATCATTGAGCAGTTCTTGATAGTTGTCCAGCCCCACAAAAGGGGTCTTGAGCTGCGGAAGGCCGATTATAATCCTGTGAAAACTCAGGAAAAACGAATGGCCAATAGGCACTGCAATGAATAAAAGGAGGACCAATATCACCGGAGCAAGCAAAGTTAGGTAAAATTTTTGGCCCTTGAGGGTCATTTCCTGATCATAGCTCCCAATTTGAAAAGCTTTTCAATCTTCATGGATGTTGCAGTGGCCATCTTCGAAAGGTCGGCTCCTTTTTCCACAATAGCCCGGCTGAAGAAACGTTGAAGCTCCTGGCTAATCATGGGATAAACAGGAGACAGAGGCCTTGGTCTCGCTTTCTCGAAAGCAGGCAGAAAGGTCTTCAAATGCGGCATCTTTTTTAGCAACTCTTGGTCTCGATAAACCGACCGCCGGGTTGGGGCCAGGCTTGCATCTATTGCAAGAATCTTTTGTGTGTCGTGGGAGGTCATAAATTTAATAAATTGCCAGGCCTCCTCCGGGTGGTTAGAATACCTGTTGACGCCAAACTGCCATCCCCCAAGGGTTGATGCGGAGCATTGCGCCTGGAATGAAGGAAGAGGCCCCACCCCTATTTTTCCGGCGACCTTGGATTTCTTAGGGTTATTTGCCACTGTCCAGGCATATGGCCAATTGCGGTGGAAGATGGCTTTTCCCTGCATAAAAAGATCCAGCGATTCGGGTTCTTCGTAGTTGATGGCACCCCTTGGCGCAGCCTTACCAATAATCCTATCACGCACGAATGTAATAGCATTAACAGCAGCGGGTTCATCCAAAATGGCCTTACCGGTCTTGTGGTTTATTACTGCTCCTCCGTTAGACCAAATGAACTCCATCATGTCGCAGACCAATCCCTCATACTGCTTGAACTGGGCCGAATAGATATAAAGCCCTGGATCATCCTCACCTTGAATAATTGTCTCTCCCTGAGTGAGCATCTCCTCCCAGGATAAGGGCGGTTTGAAATTATGTTCTTTCAGTAGATCTTTTCGGTAATAGAAAAGGCCAGCCCCAAGGTAGCAAGGCACACCATATATCCTGCCATGATAAGTATTTGCTTTGATTGGTCCAGGCAGAAATTTATTTTGCTCCTGGACAGGGAAATTTGATGTGAGGTCCAAAGCCCAGCCGGCATTTGCAAATTCAGGAGGCCAAATGACGTCCATAAAAAACACATCCACAGATTTATCTCTGTTTTTAAGACGCTGGGCCACGATGGCATGATATTCGGTGGACGAGTGGGGTCCGACCTGAACTTTGACACGTACTCCCGGATTTTCATGGTGAAACTTTTGAACAAGACGTTTCCAAACCTCTGGCTGGTTGGGCTTCCACGTGAGAAAGACAATCGTCGTTGGTTCTTCCGCCCATGTAAGTTTAACGCCGATACAGAGTAAACCAACAATTCCAAAGACGATGATCATGATCTTTATTGTTTTCATCATAAACCTCCTTTTTAAAAATAGTTAGTTTGCTATTGCAAGCTTGGGATCTATCGTTTCAGCTTGTAAAGCTACAAGCTCAGATCTGTGCCGATTTACAATTTCACGATAAAGCAAAGGGCGTCTGTTAGGGTAAATTTGCTCCTCATTCCTCCACCGTTGGATTTCATTGAGATTGATATCAGCCTCAATGATGGTCTCTTCAGAACCTGATCTTACTAAGATATCTCCTTGCGGATTAAAGACAGCGCTGTGGCCTGAAAAAAAGGGCCCTGGCCTGTTGGCATAAACAACAAAGACCTGGTTATAAATGGCGGCCCCCTCGAATCTACGCCACATATAATCAACAGGAAACGTTTCCGGAACAGCCGAGATATTAACAACCACATCAGCGCCTTTAAGGGAAAGGACCCTCCATACCTCTGAAAATGCAGCATCAAAGCATATAGTGATGCCAATTTTTCCAAAAGGAGAATCAAAAACTTTCAGTTCTCTTCCAGGAATAAAATTTTCAGTCCAGTGCACATGCGTTTTAGTATAACTCTGCGTCAAATATTTGTCTATATAAGTTGCAATGTTAAAGTACCTTTCGCCCCATCGCTTCACTTCCCCTATGATGACTCTGGCCTCTTCATTTCTGATAAATTGATAAAGATCGTTGGAGATTGCGCTGTACATAACCTTCATTTTTCTGTACAGGAAGCCTTCGGGTTTTTCAAAAGAAGGGTGACCATGGAGGATCAATTCAGGGAACACAATCAGATCATATGATTTGAGTTTGTTGATAATATCTTTGATCCTTTCAACATGTCTTTGGATATTTTCAGAGTTATAATTTATTTGTACTATGCATACTTTTTTTACCCTCTTTGGTTTGTTTGCCATCTTATTGTGGACCCCTTCATATTTGCGCGTATTAAATAAACAGATGATAATATAAACGATCGATCCACACAAGAATTTTATGCAACTGCTCTAAATACCAATATATGTTGCGGATGAACGAAGTTTCACCTAACCGGCAAGAAATGGAGGGATATATTTTTTCTGGATATCCTCTTCTATCCGCTGCACATAAATCCGGGCTGCATCATCGCCATACATATCTTCTTCATAACGATATATGCTGCCCTTATCTCTCTTAATATTCTCATTAACAAGATCGTGGTCAATTCCGCTGATATGTCTCTTGGCAATTTTTTGAACGATTTTATGGATTCCTGAACCGGATTGTGCAGGATTCTTTTGCCGAAACGCGATATAGGGAGGAATTCCGAGTTCAACTGCCGCCTGGCGGTGAACCGTTTTCCTAAGGTTATCGTTTTTATCTTGTATTTTCAGTCTCGGAGACATCCGCATGACAGTTTGGATTAAATGTTTATCCAGATACGGGGCCCTTAGTTCAATTGAGTGGGCCATAGTAAGCTTGTCTTCCCTTTCAAGCGTATCCGTATAGGCAAGAACCAAATCCTCCCAGAGTTTCTCGTGAAGCCTTAAGTACCCGAAATCACTAAGCACACCGTTATACCACGGGTAACCCGCAAACAGTTCGTCGGCTGCCTGCCCAGTGAACATGACTTTGATATCATCTTCGGCCGCCAATTTGGCTGCCAGATACATAGGTATTGCTACCTCGACCTGGAGAAGGCCGCTTTCTTCAACGTTTCGAATAATTTCAGGCAATATATCCTCAACCATATCTTCTGTGATGATGGTCGTTTTGAGATCAAGGCCCAGATCTTCAGCCACTGAACGTGCGGCAATAATGTCTCCGGACTCCTCAGTCCCGGTGCAGTAGCAGATAACATTTTTTCCCTCGCGCTGCAAGAGTTTTGAGATAAACACAGAATCAATACCTCCGGAAAATATCATACCAATCTGGGATGCTTGAAGCCCCGTTAGTCTTTTTTTGACTGCCTTAATTAGGACGTCTTTATAAATTTCCACAGCCTCCCGGAAGTCAACGATATCAATTTGGGGAAATTGAAGATGAAATCCTTCACATACCTTTATGCCGGAATTGCTTATGCTTAGGATATCTCCAGGATTTAACCTTTCAGGAGTATCTTTACCATTCCACAGGGCCTTTTTCTCGGAAGCAAAGTAGGTGATATTCTCGTTCCTGATGTAATAAAGGGGCGTTTTGCCTATTGGGTCCCTGGCCACGACAAGCGCTTCACCATCCGTAACAGCAAGGGAATACGTCCCATCAAGGAGGCCTATAACTTTCTTTATTGCATCCAGAAGATCACCCTGATAAACCTCTTCCAGTAAATGAACGATAACCTCGCTATCACTACTCGTCTTGATTTCATGTTGTTTGTACAAAAGGGTTCTTAGTTTTTGATAATTATAAATCTCTCCATTGTGAATCAATGCGAGTTTCCCATCACAAGAAATATAAGGCTGGGTCATTTTTTCGCTGCCCACGATTCTCAGTCTTGAGTGACCCAGCGCTATGTGACTCCCTTTCGAAAGATCTCCCTTTAGTTCATCGATTTCATTAACCTTAACTAACCTTTCATCAAGATATACGCCATGTGTGTCCGGTCCTCTATGTTCCATTTTCTTTAACATGTCGTAGACATCGGTTGACTTAATTTTGCCGTTTTCAACAAAGTGTCCGCATATGGTACTCATAAATAACAAACTCCTTTTTTTAATTTTTATCCTACTGCCAGATCTTGAAGCGCCGAAAGCCAGTCTTGTACTCCATGATTATCCGGATGACTGTCCGGCCAAGATCAACCTTGATGCACTCAGGTTCATAAAACCCCCTTCTTATCCATCCTTTTTTACCTCTTCAATCACGTCAATTATTTGATCCCTGATCCCTGGGATTTTTTCTACAATTCTCTCCCACGGAGGAAGATCGCGGGTGGATCGGTATTCCTGTTTCATCCTTTTTTCCGTATCCATTATTGCCTTTTGAAGACCTAAGCTATTGAATTTGTCAAATTCCGGGTTCATAGCGGTGTATCTCAAGAACATCCCCGATATATTTTGAGGCACATCCAAAAGCTCTCCCACATTGATGATGGCATCGGTAATCACTTCATTCACGAACTCCTCTTCACGATCACGGTCGTAGTGCAAGGCGTTAAGTTTGGCATTCTCAGCATATTTTTTTATCAATTCATCTGCTACCGATTGATAGGTCAACGCCAAGTCTCGGAAAAAATGACTTGAGATCTCAAGCCCTTCTTCGACAATAAGGGCATTCAGAAGAGTAGCAATGATGTCGACAGACATCCTGTGTAACCCTTTGTCAGCGTCCGATACCGAGATTTTCTGGTGCTTATGATCAAAATACCCTCTTGTAAACTCAACCTGCGCTATCTGGTTGGCTTTACGGTAAGCCTCTATAAGGGTCAGGATTTCCACACCCCAGTTGACAGTATATTTCATCCGCTGCAACAGCTCAATGTCAATAACAAACTCTCCTGAAAGCTGGTAATTGAAAAATAATAGAAAATCGATGATGCGGAGCATCTTTTCTTCACCTGTATCCGTAAACTTCCGTTTTAGCGCTATAAGAAGCGGGTCCACCAAAAGCCGCTTTACGCGGCCGAAAAACTGCCGTCCATCGCTTCGAGCATAATAGGCCTTGGAAAATTGATAGTTAAAGACCTCCACCGGGAAAAAGAGCCGATCCAGTTGTGTTCGTTTGAAAGTCTTTATATCGGCATCTAAAAGTCCTACGGATGTGGCGCTCAGAACAGTGGCAACACCAAAGGACATAAATACGTTTCGGCCCTTACCGCGTTCACTCAGATCTATACCACCGGATTCTAACATTTCGTACAGACGTTTGAAATGAGGCCCGTCGTTCCACTGGGTGAACACATTAGTCAATCCAATATCAGCGATAATCTCTTGCAATAGATCTACATCCTCTTGGTTGGCTGCATCAAGCCCGATAATGATATCATTAAGATAGGATGCACCCTTTAATTCTCTCAGTATGTTTTCAAAAACCGGCCGGTTTTCAGAGTTGGTGAATTCGGAGGCCAAAGCCGGAATAACAAGAACAGGCTTTTTCCAGCGTGAGTGCCGGATCAATTCCTCCAGAATATTGGCCTCATCTGAAAGCTGGTAAAAATTTGTAATTTTGGTGGTCTTCTGTGAATATTCTGACATGGAAATCGCCTCTGATTATAGGACTAATTTTTTTGATCCACCGGTATACATTCCCTTGATAAGTTTGGCAGGCCCGACACACCCAAATCCCTCAGAAACCTGCCTTGAATCCCCTTCGCTCAATAGATATTCATACGGACATCCTTGCTATTCTCGGTCATTCTGCAAGAGTCAGACTTATCCGAATTCCCTGCAAAACAAGCGGGTTAGTCTAAGCGCTCGCAGGGTTGAAAACCTCCCCCCGCCTGAGGCTTCATAGTGTTTTGTTGGATTAGAACTCTAAAGGGAAACAGAGTTTATGCGATTTCAACTAATTTTATCTCTATAAACAGGGTGTTTCCGGCCAATGGGTGATTAGCATCTAAAGTGACGGTATCTTCATCCACACCCGCAATAGTTATCTTTAGGAGATTGCCGCTTCTCCGCCGGATCTGGAGCCGCTGTCCTATAACGGGGGTAACGGGAAAATCGTTTTTCTTAAGATCAAATACCAACTCTTCGTGTCTTCGTCCAAATGACTCTTCCGGCATAACTGTAATTTTTTTCGTCTGTCCGACTTCCATACCGACGATACCCTTCTCAAAGCCCGGAATAAGCTCTCCGCTTCCAAGGGTAAATTCAAAGGGCTTATCCTTCTTTGACTTGCTAAATACCTCACCATTTTCCAGTCTGCCCGTGAGATGTACCTTTACCGTATTCCCATTTTTTACCTGGCTCATAGGCACCTCCCTTCCCCAGGATTTGTGTTAAGCTTGCTGCTTGATAATTTGTTCTCCATTCCTGCTGCTCCTATGGCCCCTAACTGTCGCCCTGTCCTCCATTGCTAAAAAAATTCAACCTGTGCGGCTAGCTTTTAGTCCCGCCAAAGATAGGCGGGATTAGCTTTTTGATAAAGGTTAAATATCAAAACTTGGTATACGCTTTCTTCTGACCCCTTCGATTATTTAATCATGACCATATGTAATAATTCTTAATTCATTGATATATTACCAACATTCATTTTTTTACTATTTTGAAAGCTTAGTAACCATATCAACGTTCCACCTATCAAAACCTGTAGGGGAAGAAAAATTCTCCTTGTTCAATCTCTCCGCTATTTGTTGGAAATTCATACCCTTCTTTTTAAGTAATCTGCTTCTTTCTCTGGCCTTCCTCTTAACAACGATATTCCACTTCCGTTCAAGTACTTGTAGAGAAACTCGGACAAGCTGTTTCTCATTCGCATTCGGTATCTTCTCCTTTAACCTCTCAACACTTTTTTGTGCTTCCTTGCCAAGGTATAAACCGTTTTTCAGTACGTCCTTATCTCTTTTATCTGCCATTTTTATATGTCGAATGTGTTGCCCGAGGGATTTCAGCATAGCTTTGCTCCGGAAGGGTTTATAGCTGTCTTAATATTTTAAAAATTTCACAAATAAATTGCCATCAGATGCGATAAGACGTCATCAGATCATTCATAAAATGGGAGTTTATTCGATAGGCCAAATACAATAATAGTTTCTATTGAAATTATATTAGCTGTTAATATATCAATATAAATTTTTATTGTCAAGTGCAAAGTAAAACGTCAAAGTCATAATAAATGAAAGAAGCCATGATCACGAAAAGTATATTTCGTCATAAAGAAGTAAAAATATCGACTAACATGATAAGATAACCAAAGATTAATCAAATCAGGGCGAATTCTGAAACAACAATCCACTTCGTTCAAACAAGACATCTTTGAATATCAATTAAACCAACCTTAATGGGGTCTTCCCCAAAAACTACATTATGAGTCAAAAGGCTTAAAATAATAATAGCTGAAAAAAAGAGACTCTTCTTCATTCCTGACCCCATGGTTGGTGAAACTGCTTTTAAAATCAGTTTATCCTCTATGTTCTTCCTCTATCCCCCACATTACTGCCACGCTTGATCGTGGTTCTGGTCCGTAGAAGTGGGGGACAAAGAGGTACTTACTCCTTGAGCTCCATAATCCGTTTGGCACATTCATCAGCAACTCCAGGAGCAGGCGATTCAGCGCCGGGCATTGTAGCCCAACCTATTTCTTCCACATAATCGCCTCTCACCCAGGAGCTTTTTGCTTTCAACTCCTTGAGTCTCTCTTCCCTTTTTGCGTCCTGTAGAAACCGTGCAACACAGATCGGTGCCAGGTGGTCTACAACAGCCTCTTCTGCCATTTCCTCAGCTTTGGCTTGGGCAGAGCCACTTGTCACAACCCACCCTGCCGAAAAAACGACAATAAGCAACACAATCGCGCCAACCACGATACCCCAGACAAACGGTTTTATCATTTCTTTTTTCATTTTAACTATCTCCTTTAAGTTAAAAGTTTAAACACGATTCCTTTGGCCTCAGATGGCCTCAGGCTTTCTTACCAAACTGTACAATTTTTTTGTCTGTCCGACTTCCATACCGACGATACCCTTCTCAAAGCCCGGAATAAGCTCTCCGCTTCCAAGGGTAAATTCAAAGGGCTTATCCTTCT
>JAYEMW010000425.1:0-1787 GCA_034718555.1 Thermodesulfobacteriota bacterium | reverse complement strand
AGATGCTTTCTCTGAAGAGAAGTAACTCCTTTCGGGCACGAAAGCGGGGCTGACCATCGGATCGGTACTGAATCATTAAATTTATAGGTTATACAAATGAACGGAATTGTCCGGGCGGACATCAAATCGGGAACGTGTGTTAAGGTTGCGCAGAAACAGGATCAGCGATCCGGAAAACTTACTGAAGGCATCGTCAAGGATATTCTCACGAAATCCGCCACACATCCACATGGGATCAAGGTTCGTTTGGAAAGCGGCATTGTAGGGCGCGTAAAAAAGCTCATTCCCTGAAGTCCGCATTGATCTTTCAGAGTGAAAATAAGAGCCGTTTTTGACAAATTATGCTTTCACCTTCTTAGCGGTCACAAAAACGCCTGACCTACACACCTTACATCATAGTTTTATTTTCTACAGTTTTTATAATTTTGTCAAATGTGCATGCCTTCCCCTTTGTTCCTACCAGTAAGCATCTTACCGATTGTCAATGTCTTAATGTTAAAAGAAAATAAATATTTAACTTGCAATTACGCATAAAGATGCTTAGTATATGTCATCAATTAAATCGCGCCGTAATTTGGCGGGAGGTTTTCTTTCTGTGGGAATTATCCGTTTGTTAAACGCTATCATCCTTCAGTTTGTAACGTTGAAATTTTATGAAAGGAGGATGATATTATGACGAATGGAACTGTTAAGTGGTTTAATGACCAAAAAGGTTTTGGATTTATCGAGCAGGAAAACGGACCGGATGTATTTGTGCATCATAGCGCAATCAACGCTACCGGTTTTAAATCCCTCAGTGAAGGTGAGCGCATAACCTTTGACATTGAGCAAGGGCCAAAAGGTCCGGCTGCTGCCAATGTAAGCGTTGTCTAACCAGCTTTTTAAAGCAATTAGAGGCATCTCCTGTGAAACGGGTGATGCCTTTTTTAATGATCCCTCGCATCAAACCACAATTATGCCGGCTGGGGTTCTTTTACCTGTTATCAGCGATGTTATCGATCCGGCAACCTATCAGAAAGGAAACGCCATGGCAAAGCCTAATTACCAGTTCAAGAAACGTCAGAAAGAATTGGCCAAGAAAAAAAAGAAAGAGGAAAAAAGGCAACGCAAGCTGGAAAACAAGGTGGTTGAAACCGATGAAACTCCAGAAGATCAGACCCCTTCAACAGAGGACAGATAAGCATAAGACATTTGATATATCCAGTGTTGTGTCAGCAATCAATTAACCCTAACGGCACACAATGAATCAGCACATCCCCAAACCTATTAAGATATATACGTATAAACTCCACAGCGATTGGACTGTTGTAGTCGGAAAAACAGACCATGATAATGACTGTCTGAGTATCAAGCTTGCCCATCCTCATGACTGGTGGTTCCATGTCCATGGTATGCCGGGGAGCCATGTTCTTCTCAAAAGAAAGGAAAATGATGAAGAACCAGGAACGGAAATCCTCAAAGCAGCCGCTGCCATTGCGGCCTATCATAGCAAGGCCCGCAGCGGTGGGACTGTGCCGGTTTCCTGCACCCGGGCACGCTACGTTTCCAAACCGCGTGGCGCCAAACCCGGTACAGTAACCATACGCAAGGAAAAGGTTATCAAAGTAAAGCCGGCCCTTCCCTTGCAATAAAAAATAGGTCATGCCTTAAGGACGAAAAGGCAGCAATTCTAATTATGAATTTAGGCCGGAGCAACATGCTTTGGCATTTACCCCTCCCTCAATCTTTCCTCCGTCTGTAAAGCACATAATATTTTAATTTAAAATAAAAATTGTAGACAAGGCATT
>JAYEMW010000424.1:0-38924 GCA_034718555.1 Thermodesulfobacteriota bacterium | reverse complement strand
TCCTCGTCCAGAAGCTGGTTGATACCGACGAGAGCTTCGAGAACGTTTATAGGCACGCCTTCATCCTTGTAGACCTTGCCGTAGTGGCGCGAGAAGTATTCCAGCGCCTTGCCGCGACGAATAACCTGCAGGTCGGCCTCGGGTAGACCCTCCTCCTGGTGATGTTCCAACATCTCCTGCAGGCGGCGGACATCCTGTAGAACCTGGCGGCGCATCTTGGCCCAGCTTATGGGCTGCGGGTCCTCCATGCGCTTGCGACAGACGTGGATGATGTCGAATTCGACTTTTTCCGCACCGAATGATACTTTGTCTTTCCCTTTACTGGTATCACCGCGAATAGGATATGTCGCCACCAGGTACAATCCTGCGTCAAATAGACTCTCTAAGACATCAACCCAAGGTCCATCCTTATCATGATGAAAAGTAAAAGCTAAAATTGCAGTCGGTTTCATGATACGATAGGCTTCATGCCAACATTCAGTGAGTATCCTCTTGTAGAATTGGTGTGGCATGTCATTCCTGTGCGGATTGGCCACAGCCTCCAATGATTTGGGCGTATACTCCGATGAAAACAAATCCGAATATCTGCTTGATAATGCTATTTTCAGCCACACATAGAAAAAATCGGACAATTCGGAATATTGCATAATCTCGCCAAACGGAGGGTCAGTAATTATCAAGTCATAACTGCCGTTCTTGATTCCCTTCAAGTCATTTGATGAAAAACAAGTGACTTTACACTCGCGTGGTACATCGCAAGGGTAGACTTTTGCCGTCTGTCCTCCTAGTTCAGTAGCTATCTCAGGAATAATATGGTTCAAATAATCTATTGTTACTCGTTCCCATGGATCACCATTCCATTCAATGCATTCGCTCAATCCTTTGATCGATGAAAACCATGACCCGTCTCCAACGGGAGAAAATGCTTTCGTCTCAACCACATTGTTATTAATATAGTAGTAATTATTGCTGAAGAAGGCCGAAATCTGATTATTAGTCTTGTGCCATATCGTAAAGAAACAGCAGCACCTCAGGAATTGCTGAAAACCTCCCAGGATAAAGTCCTTTATATCATCGGTGTAGTCATTTGTCTCAATGGACTTTAACAAGAGTGCATGACTCAAGAGCTGTCGCTCCGTAAACATCTTGTAGTAATGTGTATATCCATGTTCTGGCATCGCAGCGCCGTGGGTTTTCCAGCCAGGGGCTAATGCTTCTCGTGGCCACCAAGTGGACAAGTCTTTGCTCTTTCTGTTCCGCCATTCTTGTACAGCCTTGTTAAATAACTCAGGATGCTTTGCAGGAACGAAATACCGCCCTCTCAATGCATCTCCATTTCCTTGGCATTCTGGGCACAACACTTGATAAGCGTACTCAGCAAATGGCGCAGTATCATTCCCGGCAGATACGGCCGATAACACCTCCTGAGACTTCCCACAGCTCTGACATTCGAAATAACTTTTCTTAGAGATAGTTCCACCGTCTTTGCCTGTCTTGAATGTCACCCCAGTCTCCGGACATGTTACCTCGTCCGATAGTTTCCCTCGCACTTCGACCAAGCGGCATTTTGCTGCTCTTACTTGATTCCAGCGAATGGTTGCTTCCACAGGGTCATCGGAGCGACCGCCGTATTCACGTCCATCGGCATCATGCCCCGATTCACCTTGGAGCCACTCGGGATGGACAAGCAAGGTTAACTCGACCTTTTTCTTCTTGGGTTTGCCGCGTCGTCTAACGGTCGATTCCTTGCCACAGATCGGACAGATAGCCTCTCCTTCGCTGCCAAATTTTATATTCTCATGAAAAATAGTAAACGGCCGCTCCGTATCCGCTACGACCAACGGTACGCCGGGGGCCATGCGCGCTTCTAATTCTTCCAGGTCGTATTCGCCGCTGCAGTGCGGGCATTTGTGAACCCAATACTTCACGGAAATGGTCTTCACCGCCATGACGGGGCTGGTCATGATCGGTGTACGATGGCCGCAGCCCGTCACCTGGCAAGGCCCGTGTTTGGCCCAGAACACATAGATAATCTCGGGACCCTCGTAGCTGTAGTCCTTGCACTCCTCGGGAGAAAGCGAGGCAGGCGCGAAATCATCACCCATCACCTCGCCTGTGCTAATCTTTGTCCACTTGCCCTTGTGGCCGCGCGGGCAATCGCAGGCATAGAAGGGCATGATCTGCGGTTTGACCTCACGCTCGATGTCAGCCAGGAGCGCCTCGACCTCGGCCTTCTCCACTTTGGCCATCTCGTTCTTTACCACGAACCAGGCTACGGGGTTCAGGTCGTTGCCGTACATCTGCATCCCGAGGCGGGAGCCTTCCACGACGGTGGTGCCGCCGCCCATGAAGATGTCGGCAACCTTGAGATGCTTGAAAGAGCCTTTTTTCTGGTGGTTGCCGTAATATGCGTCCCATACTATTTTTGCCGATTCAGATCGATCGGACGGTGCTTTCATTGCAGCAGCCAACAGCATCGACCTGAATATGCTAGACTGCCGCCGTGCCCACCATTTAGACATTTGGTAGATTGGCTTCTTGGCTGCACCCGATGTAGATTCAATGGATGAAATGGCGTTTATTGGAAGAATCGGGAAATCTACCTCCAGACATGTAGGTGGACGGCCGGGTTCGGCAAAGTCCACCGTCTCACAGTCCCAGGCCTTGCCCGCATTCACGGCCTTGGCCACCTCTTTGGCCAGCCATTCCTTTTTGGTTTCACCGTTTCTTCTCGCCACGCGCTTATCCCATCATCTCTCGCTTCCGGTTAGTTGTTGCATGCCCGACACAAACACCTGAAAGCTTGGGGACCCGTTATTATGAATATCCAGAAGCGGGCCGATGGCCCGGGAACCCGAAACCTTTTGGTATTTTTTATTGGTAATCCGCTCAAGTTCCTGTGCTGGATTTTCCAGTGTGTCAGGGCTACGGTATTTTCTTTTGTTCTGCTTTGCGGCAAGGTTATTTATACAAAAAGCCTTTTCAACAGCCTTTAAATCACCCAGATACCAGCTTTCAAGCTCCCGACAGGCAACGCGCACCAACGTATCGGGGCGTCCTGCCTCCGCACAGAGTTCCAACAGGCGCTGCTTGACGTCCTTGCATTCAGCGGAATCCTGATCGGGCAAGACAACAAAGTGCGTATTCGGTGTCCGCCACCCTCGAATCCTTCGGACCAATTGCTTCTCCAAATCATGTTTCCCTTCGAACGGCACGAATCGAAGGACAAACTTGTCCTCCGGGATAAACCGGGGCAGCAATATTTCCAGCAGGGCCTTTGCGGACAATTCTTCAAGGAAGAAGACCAGTGTAATCATTTCGGATCGGCCCCCTTGAAGAATCCCTGTTTCCACAAGTAGCCCATCTGATCCCCATCCTCCATGTAGGTGCGAATCTGTTCGTCGTCACGGGCGCGCATGACACTTACATACCCGTCCTTTTTGGTGAGCCAGAACACCTCCTCGAGCTTCACCGCATTCAAGAAATCCGGAGAATGGGTGGAAACAAAGACCTGTCCCCCCCGTCGGGCATAGTCGCGAAACTCTTCGGCAAGCTCATGAAGAAGCGTGGGGTAGAGTTGATTCTCGGGTTCTTCTACACACAACAAAGGATGTGGCAACGGATCATACAATAACACAAGATAGGCGAACATCTTGATAGTGCCGTCGGATACATAACGATCGATAAAAGGATCCTTGAAGGAGCCGTCCTGAAACCCCAGAAGCAGGCGACCATCCTGGGTGGCAATCGGGTTAATATCATCCACGCCGGGAACGCGCCGTTTCATAGTTTGTATGATCTTATCGAAGATGTAACGGTGGTTTTCAAAGAGGTTACGTGCCACAAGCTGTAGATTATCACCTGCAACCGACAAATGCTCTTCGTAACCCACTGCATCTTTGCTGCCGCGGGCAAGATTGATATGAAAATCGGATACATGCCAGTTCTCGATAAGCTGCCGAAAGGCGTTGGCTGCCTTGAATCGTTGAAACTGTCCAAGGCCCTTGATGGCCAGAATGTCGTCCGAATCCAACGTTTGGTCTTCCCTGGTCAATTGTTCATCCGGCTTATTGAAGTCTTCTTCGTTGGAGATGGCAAAGCCTCTTCCGCTTGAAAAATCGAGGAAATGAAATGGCGATCCATGGCGTCCACGCTTGTACCGGAGGATCTCTCGTTTCACATAAACACGATTTTTCTTTTTGGAAATCTCAAGGTGATAGGTGATAAGCCTCTCCACTTGCGCGATGGACATTCGGAATTGAACTTCAATCAGGATATCTTCCTCCTGATGGTCTCGACTGACCATCTCCTTGAATCCACCCCGTTTCAGTACGGCGCTTTGAACCGTGTGAATCAAACAATCCTTGAGAAATCCAAATACATCAAAAAGTGTCGTCTTTCCGCTCCCGTTCGCGCCGACTACGATGCATAATCCAGGGATATCTTCCAATTTGACATCTTGGAAAGCTTTAAAGTTCCTCAATCGCAATGATTCGATCTTCATGGTTTTTCTCCCATTTCGTTTATGCCTTCGTCAATTCAATCCATGGCACAGCCACCTCAAGCACCGAAAGGCCGCCGTGGGTCAGCGTCGGGTATCCACCTGCGCTTTTCCATTTTCTGCGACCGTTAACAAACAGATGCTTTCCATGTTGTGAAGCCATCAGCAAATCGATAGGTGGAACAAACGGTCCGGATTCATGGACATCATCATTCCATCGCCCGCTTTTGAAGGTCTCTTTGAGATATTTAGTCTGTTCTTTGTTTGAATCTGTGAACAAGCCACTGGCAGCATAACCGTGATCGGAGGTAATGATTACGCGCCGTCCGATTGCGAGACGTTCCACCAGACTCCAGAAATCATTGCTGGTCAGGTGTTCCCGTACTTCCCGGGTCAGCGTAGACAGGCCCTTGCCCGCCTCATCATGGTGGTGCAGGCGATGATCCGGCCAGTGATGCCAGAACACCCAATCGGGTTCAGAGCCGATGAAGTCAGCGCAGTCCTTCCAGGCGATGTCCGTAGATTCCGTTCTCGCTCCGGTCAATTTGTGAGCAAACCCTGCACCATTGTTGCCGAGCGCCGAACGCTGGGAAAACCCGAGTGCCTTGGCAAAAGGGGTGGTGTCCGCAGGCAGTTCGGCCCCGGTAGCTCTTGTATCGTGAACCGTGAATCCGCGCTCGGTAGCGCCGTGAATGATCCAGGGAGACTCACGCAGAGAAAGCGCATCGAGGATAAGAACGGCCCTGCCGCTGCTCTGGCTTTCCCACCATTGAATCAGAGCGGCCGAGGTCCTCGGCACGACAGTTTCGTAAGATGCCCACAAGTCCCATCCGGCCGTTGCCATAAACAAGTCCAGGTCCCCGACGGCGCGATCCCGGCGGGTGATTTCAGCGTCAGGTTTCCCGCCAACGATTTCCGGTGTGCAGATGTTCCACGCATAATCGAAAATAGTTTGCCAGGCCTCGTCAGGAGACTTGGCTTGGAGGACTTGAAGGGTTGTAAGGTCAAGTGCCATCAAGCGTCCTCCTTCTCGACATCCAGTTCATAGGTCATTCCGTCGGGCAGTTTCTTTAGAAGGTCCTGAATTTGCGCCCCCGTCAGGTTATCCACTTTCAAGCGCATGGCTTGAAGTTGGGTCCCAGGGCCAATGCCCCATGATTCCACTTTTCCGAGCAGGTTGAGCGCCGAGGTCGCAGGCGAGGAGAGCTGCGTAAAAGTCGCTGTCCCGCCAAAAATACCGGGAGGTTGCGGCTGTTCGCCGCCCTCACCGCCGGGCATCGGTCCGGCTGCACCGCCCGGAGTCGGCATGGGAGGCTGGTCGCCCGCAGGAGGGATTGGATGTCCTACGCCCGGGGTCGCCACGCCGCCGGTCGCCGGAACGGCCTGGGGAAGGAGAATATAGGTTTCGTCGAGATGCTTTCCCATTCCCAGTTTACCACGCATGCGCCGCCATGCCTCGTCATCCGACTCATCGTCTTGGCGTTGAAGATATTCCATTCCACGCAGATTGATTGCAATTTTGCCCCTTGCGCACAGACGGATGATACGTTCCTTGACGAGTGTTTCTCCAAGCCAGGGAATGCAGTCCTGTCCGCCGGGGCGCGGCTCCCGAAGTTCACGCATTAGTTTTCCGACGGGTTCGTTATTAGGGGCTGCTGCCAGAACAAAATTGTCAAAGTCCTCAGGGATGAAAAGATTCTCATTGATATGTTTGTCAATGGCATCCGGGATTTTCGTCCCCTCGGCCTTGTGACTCTCGATGTAGAAGCGGCAATTCCTTGGCTCCTGAAAACTCCAGTTTGAAATCAAGGCGAATCGGTCGAATCGGGCTTTGAGAATTCCCCGCAGTTCTTTCTGATATTTCGATTGCAGGCGACTGTACTCCGGATTTTGAGCTTTCCATCTTTCGGCCAGATAAACTGCCCTCGCCAAAACGATGAGATCCCGGTCGGCGAAGATGTTCTCACTACCGTCTCGCGGCAACAAAAATCGAACGGCATTCCGGTTTGCCTGGAGATTATCGCGTATCCACTCGCCGAGAAGGGATTCAATCTTATCAGGCGTTTCAGGAAGCACTAGAACAGGAATACGTTCATCCCAATTGTTTGGCAATTCCGATTCCTCGATTTTCCCCCAAGGCTCGGATTTCCAATATTGGGGTAGGACGATCACTCGGAAACGCGAGGAGACATCAGATGAACCACCGATAACATACCGAACCTCTTTGGAAAGGTGAGCAACATCCTCGCCTTCCTGAAAGAGCTTGTCGTTCCGAGCGCTTGCTATCAGTTTCGCCTGCGGGTTCTCCTCTTCTCGGAAAATGTAACGATTACCATCCTCGTGAATGTTAAAGCTGTTCTCCGTGATGGCGGCCAACTCGACGTGGAAAGCATTGTCATCGACCGGTTTGCTGCGTGTTATATCAACATGCAGGGTTTCCATGTCAGCGCCCGCGAGATTGCTTTCTGCCAGGGAACGTAGCCAAAGAGCTCCGATGATGCCCTCTATGTGTGGCACTTTTTGTGATGTGTTGGCAACAGCATCCCTGACGGCTTCCAGATTGCGCATCGCCTTTTCACGCAATTTAGCGTGGTGTTGATTGGCAACTGAATCCAGAAGAGCGGTGATGCCGCTGCTTTCGTCATCTAAGCGGAAATCGGCTGCGGTGATGATTGGTGTATCTTCGCCGCGCCTTTTGAAAAGGTCCGCAAGAATACGAATGAGATCTCGAGTTTCCTGGGCGTGCGTCGCCATCAGCACCTGGTCTTCGAGAAGCTCCATCAAGTGCGGTGCATAGGGCCACGCGTGTATAAATTCCTCTCGGGTACGCTGGTTTTCTGCGGGTGCGATATTTTTGAGCCGGATGTATTCGCCAATATGTGTCTCGATTGCTTCCGCAATCTTGTCATCTGCCACCTGGATGCGATTATCAAAAAGGCGGTGCAGGAGAAGACGAAGGCGATCCTGCTTCGCGGAAGGCCCCTTAAAATCAACAATGACCGGGTTAACCCGTTGAACCTGTTGAAAGGCGTCCGTGTTTCCGTTGCGAACGGAAATGACAAGTACCAACAGATCGGGATGCTCCTTTGCAATCTCCGAGAGAATCTGAATGAAGTTGAAGGCCCAGTTGCGCCACGGGTACTGTTTGGTGTTCGTCAACCCATCATACCACGTCTGAAATTCGTCCAGGATAAGTGCGGTCGGTGTATGTTTGAACATTTCAAGCAAAATTTGGTCACTGGGAATATCGGTCTTCTTGTCGCCCGAGCTTTCCCATTTGCCCCTGCAATAGTCTCCATGTGGGTGCTGATCGAATATGAGGTCCCACAAAAATTTATAACGCTGACGATGCAAGCTTTCGCTGATAACCACCATTTCGTTTCGCAATGGGAGGTCGGAAATCTTCTCATTGCTCAAGCGATTGCCCCATTCGGAGAGCCATTGCAAAGTCGTTGCGTTATCCGTGAAGGCATGGTAGATCATGGCCATGAGATGGGATTTACCTTGCCCACGTCCGCCCTTGAGGGTAACCGGTCGTCCCTGATCGGGTCCGACTGCCTCAATGGTCTTCAATACATCCGCCGTCGGATATGTGATCTTGAGAAAATTTGACGCAGGAACTTGCGTTGCACCGGTCTTGCTTTTATTGGTCAGCTCAATGGCGGTACCCTTCAGGCGACGTCCTTTGAACTCTTTACGTAACTCCAGTCCCAACATTATTACAATCCTCCGTAATTACTGCGGTTCATCGACCGGTTTATCATTGGCATAACTCTGGTTACATCCGCTTCGCATCCACTCGTCAACCTCTTCTTACCCAAATTTCCACAAGCGGTTGATTTTGTGCCCTGGCATATTTTTTCACTTATCCATCCATAGACCGTATCGTGCTTGAAGACAAGATGGTCCGCAATCCCATACACAAAAAACCATCGGTATTCCATCATTTGTTTCCACTTACGCCTATCGTAATAGGGGGTCTCGAAGCGACTTTTTTCTATCGGCTCATGGATAGATTTGCCATGGACCTGACTTACGGGTGTTTCATTCAGAGAAATTAGAATAAACAGGAATAAAATATATCAGCGTAAGATCGATTGTCAAGCGGATTTTCTAAGTGTATTATGGGCTTTTTATGCTTTCTGCGCTTGTCGTGTAACGCAACAAATAACAATGTGTTACGCTACAGAACGGTGCTGATTAGACATTCTACACTGCAGAAAGGTCTTTCTACATCGGCGGAGCTGGTAACTGCTTTTCCAGATGGATGCCAGTTTCTAATTGTTTTTCCATACAAGTAACTGTTTTTCTATAAAACGGCCAATTTCTAATGGCCTGACAACCTAAATATAACTATTTATCTAACAAAGAGTCTATATCTAATTATTTATTTGACAAATATTTGAATGCTAATTATATTTCCTATATAATAATAATTTTACGAGGTCAGCCTATGGAAATAAACGTTTTGGAAGTTCGCCCTGCCGGTTATGCCCATCTTCTGGAGAAGTTTGAACTCACGGCAATGCCCAATTGGCACATCTCTTCGGTGTCGGCAACTGGCTCTCACCGCTCAAAGGTTCAAAGCGGCACTATTGAAGAAGTTTATCCTGCTAAATACTGGCCAGGGGATAAGATCGGTGATCACCTTGAGTTTGCACTGAAATATGACAGTGTAAACCTGAGCGCCTTGAAACTGATCTTCGAGATTGTGGCAGAGATTGAAATTGTGGATTACATAAAATCGAAGCCGACTGGAAAATATGCTCGCAGAATCTGGTTTTTCTATGAATTTATAACTGAAAAACAGCTTCCTCTTGAGGATATTGCTTCCGGGAACTATGTGAACGCATTGGAAACTAAAACCTACTACACAGTTACAACCGGTGAGAAATCCCAGCGCCACCGGGTTTTGAATAATCTTCTTGGACCAAGGGAGTTCTGTCCGATTATCAGAAAAACGGACAAGCTCAAGAAAATGGATTCCGCAGGTTTGCGAAAAAGATGCGAAGATATCGTTGCCTCATATCCGCCGGAACTGCTCCGAAGGGCCTTGAGCTACCTTTACAACAAGGAGACGAAATCCTCTTTTGAAATAGAACACATTAAACCAAACGCTTCACGCACTGAAAAATTTATTGCCTTGCTGGAATTGGCGGAACGAGAGGACTTTTGTGAGAAGGAGTTGTTAATTGACCTGCAGAACCGGATTGTCGACCCGCGTTTCAAAGACAGTGACTATCGGACAATTCAAAATTATATCGGTCAAACGGTATTCTATCAAAAAGAGGTCATTCATTTCATTTGTCCAAAACCGAATGACCTGCAGGATCTAATGCAGGGGCTTGTGACAGCTCACAAACGCATGGAAGACGGAGCGGTGTCTCCTGTTATCCATGCGGCGGCTATTGCCTATGGTTTTGTTTTTATGCATCCATTTGAGGATGGAAATGGCCGAATTCACCGCTTTCTTATTCACAACATTCTCTCGACTCAGGGAATGGTTCCACGAGGGCTGATGTTTCCGGTCTCGGCAGCGATGCTCAAGAATCCATCTGGCTACGATGCCTCGCTGGAAGCTTTTTCAAGGCCGCTTTTGCAATTGATTGAATACCGACTGGATGAGCTTGGGCAGATGACAGTGGATAATGATACAGCATGCTGGTATCAATACATAGATATGACGGCGCAGGCGGAAGCTATTTATGACTTTGTAAGCAAAACCATTGAAGAGGAGCTCGTTGAAGAGCTGAATTTTCTTGCCAACTATGACAATACAAAAAAGGCGATTCAGGACATCATTGATATGCCTGACCGCCTGATCGATTTGTTCATTCAACTTTGCCTTCAAAACAATGGCGGTCTATCTGCAAGAAAAAGAGCTGCGCACTTCGACTTTCTTACCGATGAAGAGCTCTCTGCTATGGAGCAGGCCGTCAGGGACGGATATAAAAGGATATCTGCAACCGGACTCGCCTTGGACTCTGTCCTGGGAAAACAGAGAATACCGGCCCAAACAGAGAATGAAAATTGGGAGAATGGAGAGAATCGGGCGGTTTATGAGAGGTTCCGGAAAGATGTAAAAAATGCTGAGACCCTTTGAAACAAAGGGAAATAAAAAACCCGTCTACCCGGGAAATAATCCCGGAGAGACGGGTTGTCTATTTTTAAATTGGTGGAGGCGGGGGGAGTTGAACCCCCGTCCGGAAATACTCCACTTAAGCCTCTACATACATATCCCAAATTTTAATTTTTGTCCTTAGGTCCCCCTTCGGGCAAGGTGAAAAAAGGGCTAGCCTGAAAAAATGTTCGCTTTCCAAAGGTTCAGGCACCTGAGGTGGGCTATCCTGCTAATCGACGCCCAGACCCATCCTCGCAGGAAAGGGTGGAAGGACGTTAGCCTTTAAGCGGCTAAAGCGTACGCGTAATCGTCTGCGTTTATTTTTTTTCTGCCTGTTTTACGAGCAAACAGAACCTCGGTATGCAACTTAAGCTTCTTTATCCCCGTCGAAGCCGTTTCGCCCCCAAGCTTTCGTTACTTTATTTAATAATAAACATTAAAAATTTATTTGCAAATTAAATTTTGGGCTATAAAGTACCACTTATGAGGGTGTAAAAAAACTTTCTGCAAATTATTTTACAAATCAATAGGCCGTCAAATTCATAACAAAAATATGGATATTTTTAAAACTTATTTTTTTGTGTATTTATTATAGGAAATATCTGGTTGAATGTCAATTATTTTTATTGAGTCTTTTTATAAGGCAAAGGAGGTATAATGGTGGTTGATGGGAATACGAAATTATCGGTATACTCTTTACCAAAAAGCGTTCGGTGGGGATCAGGGAAGTTATATATTTTGGATCAAACCCAAATTCCGTCCAATATAGTTGAAGAAAGGCAGGAAAATATTGAGCAGGTTTGGGATTCAATTAAGCGGTTAAAGGTCAGAGGGGCTCCGGCAATTGGTATAGCAGGGGCCTATGGCCTGTTGCTCGGTGTGAAGGATAAGATAAGCCTTTCATCAGATAGATTTATTGATGAATTGGAACATCAGGCCGCTTATCTGGATAGCGCCCGGCCTACAGCGGTAAATTTGAAATGGTCCCTCACACGAATGCTCAACAAGGCAAAAAGTCTTAAGGGCAAAGATGCAGACATGATTTATAAAAACCTCGTTGAAGAGGCGGTTAAAATACACAAGGAGGACAAAGAACTATGCAGGAAAATTGGAGAGTATGGAGCAGAATTGATAAAAGAGGGGATGGGGGTTTTAACTCACTGTAATGCCGGAGCGCTGGCTGTTTCTGAATTGGGAACAGCGTTGGCCCCTATTTATATAGCTCACGATCGGGGTGTTAAATTCCATATTTATGCAGATGAAACCCGCCCATTATTGCAAGGGGCCCGTTTAACCAGTTGGGAACTGCAACAGGCCGGCCTAAGTGTAACACTTATATGTGATAATATGGCAGCCCATATAATATCTCAAGGTTTTATAAATCTCGTTATAGTCGGGGCAGATAGGGTAGCTGCAAATGGTGATGTGGCAAATAAAATAGGTACAATGGGCCTTGCTATCCTTGCAAAATATTTTTCAATCCCGTTTTATGTGGCCTGTCCCTACTCCACAGTCGATTTTTCTACACCTGAGGGCAGGGATATCGTAATAGAGGAAAGAGGTGAAGATGAAGTAACTCATTGCGGGTCACATAGGGTTGCCCCGGAAGGTGTAATGGTCAGAAATCCAGCATTTGACGTAACCCCAAATGAACTGATAACAGGACTAATAACAGAGAGGGGAATCATACGACCACCATATGATATTAATTTAAGGGAGACATTCAGGCATCCTTCATCTGCAGGTTTGCATTCTTTTTAAGTAACCGTTCACGGTTCAAAGGTTCAGGGGGGTTCAAAGGTTGTATTCTTATCACCCTAAGCCATATTGTAAACTTTTTGTACGTTAAAACCGACCGCTTCCATATACCCACAAACCTGGAACATGGTATTTGGCAATGATGTGGCAAAACCCGCATTTTTAAGAGCCTTTTTGGAGTGCAATTTCAGTTTTTTCCCTAACCCTGAACCTTGAACCTTGAACCCTGAACCTGTGAACGGTTACCTTTTTAAAAAGGCATGCATCTTTTGCCTGATTCAGGATGTAGAAGATGGAAACTTGAAACTTGAAACTTGAAACTGGAAATTAAAAACTTGACCTGAATCAATCGTACATTTACTATGAATACATGTATTTAGAAGGGGTTCAAATGAAAGGAGGGTTAGTGAATGGAAATTTTGAACTGGAAAGATGTTGAGGAAACTAAGGTAAAGGAAATTGCCTATAAAGGAAAGATGAACGAAGTAAAAGGAATTAGCCTGCGATGGCTTTCCAGGTCTGGTGAGGATGATATGGGTCTTCCTGAATATGGCCTAAGGTTTTTCACGGCACAGCCTAAAGGAGAAATTCCTATACACAACCATTTTTATATCCAGACTATGTATATCCTGAGTGGTCAGTTTGAGTGCTGGCGTTTCGACGGGGAGACAAATGAGCTAATTGAGAAACGTACCTGCGACCCAGGTGATTCTATATACATTCCCAGCATGGAGCCTCATGGCATGAGAAATCTGAGCGATACAGAGGAGGCCACCTTTTTATGCTGTATCTGCAATGTATATGAAAATAAAAACATTTAACATGGAGTTTGCATACAATGAAAACGGCTAAGCGTTTGAATGACTTTGAGGCCTACCTTGGGACGGCCATGAATTTGATCCTTACGAGGATGAAGGAAGAAGGCAAGGATGTTATAAACCTTGGACTGGGTGACCCTGACGTCCAGCCAACTGAAAATCAGAGGAAAGTACTATCTGATGCATGCATGGATAAGAAGAATCATCACTATCCCAGCTTTTATTCACCTATGCCTCTAAAAAATGCTGTTTCAACTTGGTACCAGCGTCGCTTTGGCGTGACCTGTGATCCGGAAACAGAAGTTTTGCCACTTTTAGGGGCGGCAGAAGGGCTATTTCACATACACACCTGTCTGCTTGATATTGGTGATACCGCATTGGTACCGGATCCATGCTATCCATCCTATATTGCAGGTGTTAAAATAGCTGGTGGAGTTATCGAATCCGTGCCTTTGCTTAAGGAAAATAATTTCCTTCCTGAGTTGGATTCGATCCACCCGAAGATTGCCCAGAGGGCACAGATGATATGGGTAAATTATCCGAATAATCCTACTTCAGCCGTTGCAACAAGGGAATTTTATCAAAATCTTATAGAGTGGGCTCACAGGTACGATGTTGCCGTTATTTCAGATAATCCATACTCTGAAATCTGCTTTGATGGCTACCATGCCCCAAGTTTTCTTCAGTTTGATGGAGCCAAGGAAGTGGGCGTGGAATTAAATTCCCTGTCTAAGGCCTATAATTCTTGTGGCTGGCGCGCAGGCATGATGCTGGGCAATAAAGATATCATTGCAGGGATGAACAAGGTCAAATCTCATTCCGACAGGGGCATGTTTTATCCTCTCCAGGTGGCGGCTACTGCATCATTAAATGGCGATACGGATTTTATGAATGAGCGTAACAAGCAGTATGCTGAACGTAGAGATGTGGTTGTGAAGCGCCTCTCGGAGATGGGCTTTGAGTTGGAAAACCCCAAGGCAACCTTTTATGTTTGGGCTGGAATTCCAAAGGGCGCTAATAGCTCAAGGGACTGGTGCTTTAAGGTGCTGGATGAAGCCTCTATCTGGATGATACCTGGCTCCATGTATGGGAAACACGGCGAAGGATATTTTCGTATTGCCTTGACGCATCCAGCCGATCGTCTTGAAGAGGCTATGGATAGGCTAAAGAAGTTTTTGGCCTAAATTTAATTGAAGTATAGTTATCCTTTTTTCTAACAAATGATGGAAAGGGCATTTGGAAGTATATCAATGGTGACCGGCAGATATCCCGGCTGTTCACCGTCTACGTCTAAAAGAACCTGCTGGTCCGAATATGCCTCTAATCTCTTGCAAGTAAATGTATTTACCTTTTTGAGCTGATAAATTTTGCCATTATAGAGTTTAGGCATATTTATAAATACCTCTGGGAGGGTCAGATTTCCAATGACAGTCACATGGAACAACCCATCGTCAATCCTTGCGGCAGGGGCTACATGCATGCCACCTCCATGGTACCGGCCGTTTGCGACTGCAATATTCCAGCTTATGACGCTGTTCTCAAAACTGTTATCCGCCTTGAGGTATATCTGCTTTTTGTTATAAATCAGAATAGAGATTACAGTAGCCCAGATAAAGGAAATGAAACCACCAAATACCTTTGCGGTTCTATTGACTCGTTCATCTACCTCGCCGCCTAAACCAAAGCTAATTACGTTATGGAAATACTTGCAGGAGGTATTGCCTTCATGATCTACGTATTGAAGCCGTCCTAAATCTATTGTCCGGATATGGGGATTTGCAATTAGTTCCAACAGCCTGTGTATATCAACAGGAATGGGCACGGTTTTTATAAAATCGCACCCTGTTCCGCGAGGGATGAATGCAAGAATAGACTCAGTCCGAATAGGGCCATTTTTCCCCATAAAGCCATTTACAACCTCATTAAGTGTGCCGTCTCCGCCAACACATACAACTATATCAGCCCCTTCGAGGAGAGCTCTACGGGTAAGTTGGGTGGCATCTCCCGGCTTACCTGTAATAAAGGACTGAAAAGGACCTAATCTGTCCCTTGCCAGGGATTTGATGCGGGGCCATTCTCTACCTGTGGATCCCACTGCTGCGTTGGGATTAACAATAAAGGAAATCTTCTTTGGGGCCATGATCAGTTATCTAATCTTTTCGTCTGCAAGGGCTTGTATTTACATATCCCGTATAACCTTTAACAGGTCTAATGCGGTTATAATGCCCGTTAGCTTTTTTTCACGAGTCACAAAAACCCGATGTATATGGCCTTTTATCATGTAATCTGCAACCTGCTGAACACTTACGCTTTCATCGACATCAAAGATCATCAGTGTCATTATATCTTGGACTGTAACCATTTGGTCATTCTCTATGCGAAAAGAAGAGACATCCTCCTGTGAATAATCATAATCTAATTCGTTAATATAGTACCCATGGGGGGTTGCAGATTTTGGGTTTTGCACAGGGAAGCTTTCATTCCGGACAATATCTGTCAGGGAAACAACGCCTATCAGTTTTCCAGAATCTGATATAACAGGTGCCCCTGAAATAAAATTTTCAATAAGAAAATTAGCAAGGCTATCTATATGCCAATCCGTTTTTACAGATAGTATTTCCTGTTGCATTACATCTTTTGCTGTTAGTTTTTTCATGATTTTTTCTCTGTTCTGCCAAAGTTAGGATTTTTAGATCAGACAAACTATGGACAATAAATAAAATTACTCCTTTTCCAGTTCATCTTCAAGGTGCTGTTCGGCATTCCTTAAAGACAAATCATAATATCGAAATAGCAGTATAGTAAAATTAGACCATAGTATGATGGAAAGTAATGAGATAGCGGCTGATATAAAAATATTGCCTATAGAAAGTTTATTAATAATAATCTGAATTGAAAGTTCAAATATCAGGAGGATTCCGGAAAGCAAAAAACAGCTTCCTATTATCTGCCATGTAAATGCCTTGGAAATATCATTGCTGTTAATAAGGGCTTTTTTTGGATTAAACTTATTAATTACAACGCTATATTCTGCTAATGATAGTCTTGCAAACGCAATAAATCCTGGAATTATAAATGCAAAAAGTCCTGCAATTATGATTACCGTGCTAATAATATTTACTATAATTAGGTCACCCCAGCGGCTCAAGCTGACTGAGAGGCATTCTTTGATGCTGCACTGCTCATCAGCAACTATCTTATAGATAAGGTATATAAGACCTCCTGTGTAAATAGGCTGATAAAGATATCCGACAATTATGGAAAGATATTGGATAGTCATTGGGTAGGATACAGTGGTGCGGTAATATGATAGAAAAATTTCTAAAACTATAAATGGCAGGGTAGATATAATTAAGAATTTTCCTATTAAAAGGAAATTAGCCTTAAAAAAGGCAAAAGTTTCAAATAAACGTTTTATCGATGGATTATTCATAAGTGTATTAATAAGCGCGTTTTCCATAATGTCCAGTGTTTAAAATAAAAAATTATAGAGGAAAAAATCTTGTTTGTCAAAAAATAAAGGACGGGTAAATTTCCTTTTGCTTCTTTATCCTTTTGCTTAAGGCCTGCTGGGATACACCAAGGACTTTTGCAGCAGCAGATTGATTGTAGTTGGCACGTTTCATCGCCTCTTCAACGAGCAGGTCCGTTACCTGTTTAATAGTAGGTAATTTTTCAGAAAATAAAACAGAAGGTGTTTCGTTTTCATCATTGTTCCATTCCCCTTTATTATTCATTGATGCCTCTTTGATACGGACCTTGAAAAATCTTAATGAAAGTATTTTGGTATCATTTATACTCACAGCGTCAAATAGCATGGTTTGCAGCTCTCTAACATTTCCAGGAAAGGAATAACTTTGAAGCAATTTGAATAGCTCTGCCGGTGGATTAGGCATTTTCTTACCTAAAATATGTGCTGTTTTATTCAGGAAATAATTCACAAGCAATGGAATGTCATCCATGCGTTCACGTAGAGGAGGGATATTTATGTGATGTGTCCTGATCCTAAAATTAAGGTCTTTACGAAATTTACCTGCTCTTTGCAGGGACCAGAGGTCTCTGTTAGTGGCAAGCACAATGCGAACGTCTGTTTTTTTGATTTCATCTATGCCAAGGGGCATGTATTCGCCCTCTTGAATCAGGCGTAATAATTTCACCTGTGACATTGTGCTTAAATCACCTATTTCATCTAAGAAAAGAGTCCCGCCTTTAGTTTGTTCTATGAGGCCATGGCGAACCTGGTCAGCTCCGGTAAAGGCGCCTTTTGCATGGCCAAAAAGGGTATCTGAAAACACGCTATCATCAAGTCCGGCTACATTTACAGTTAAGAAGCGCCCCTTGCGGCCACTGAGAGGGTGTATAGACTTTGCTATCAGCTCCTTCCCTACACCTGTTTCTCCTGTTATTAGTACAGGTTGAGATGTTTGGGCAATAGACTCGATATAATGAAAAATTGATAATAGTTTTTTATTTTTAGTAACTATTTTTTCAAATAACACTGAAGACCTCATCTATCAGACCTCGTCATTCACATTATATAAATGACCGTAAGCCTATATATCCCGCAGGATTGCAAATTAATTTGACATCAGTTCGGTCTGGGTTCAGGGTTCAAGGTTCAAGGTTCAGGGTTAACCGCTTCGCGCTGTTCCCCCCTTAGCCATTGATTTCATTGGGCTAATACCACGAGAGCTCAACCTCTCAACCTCTGAATCCCGCTTTCAGCGGGAAACCTTTTAATCCCGCCAGGGCGGGATTGGAAACAGAGGTTTATGTCCAAAATATTACACCATTATACGTTATAAATTACGAGGTCTGTCTCTTTAACTTTTCCTGGATTTTTTGGGACCATCAAATTTTAACTAAAGAATTTTTTGCCTCCTGACGATAACATAATATAAGAAAAGTATTTTTTCTTAACTTTTTTATTATACCTCCTTTTAACCCCTGAGTAGGATGCTCAGGGGTTTTTCTTTTCTTATACTATAAAGGCATTTAACTCTATTTGCATGAGTTATTTGTATAAATGAAAATGATTTATTATAGTATATGCAAAAAATTGGCCTTTAGCAGCTGTTTTCCTCCAAATTTCCTATATTATTATGATAACTTACTTATCTCTCTATTATAATGATGGATACAGTAATAACAAATTTTTAAATTATAGATATCTTGAAATATTTCTATTATGATTTTATTATTAAAAGGCATAAAGACTTTATCTTTTTCAAAGCCTGATATTTTTTCTACTGGGAATAATGATTTCGGTTTGAAGGAATATTGATGTTGTACTTTAATTGGTAGCGGATTATGAAATTATTGCTTTGCTTGTTAGGCCTGGTATTTATTGTTGAAGGGTTGCCTTATTTGGCTTTTCCAGACAAAATGAAGAAATGGTTGCAACAGATTCAGCAGGTTCCAGATAATCAATTAAGGATAATCGGTTTTTTTTCAATGTGTTTCGGCCTTATAATAACATATATTTTCAGGTAACAGAGTGAATTATTCTTTAGAAGACTATGATTATAAACTGCCTGTTGAGTTAATTGCCCAGGAACCTGCCTTAAAAAGGGGCTGGTCCCGCCTTTTGCATGTAAAGAGATCTACAGGCGAAATTAAAGGCTATCTATTTTCAGAAATGCCATCTTTGCTTAGAAAAGGGGATCTGCTAATAGTTAATAACACAAAAGTTGTTCCAGCCAAGCTGTTTGGAAAAAAAGAAACAGGCGGAAAGGCGGAAATTCTTGTCCTTGAGCATTCGCCAAGGCCCTCGAATGGCGATGGCGATAAACGGTGGTGTCTGGTAAGGGCGTCTAAGAGGCCAAAACAGGGAACCTTGATTATATTTCCAGATGGACTGACAGGCACAGTTGGAAAGGACGGTGTTGATGGGGCGGTAGAGCTTCGATTTGATGGTAAACATACCATTGACTATATTTTAAAAAAAAGAGGTTGCCTTCCCCTACCTCCTTATATTAAAAGAGATGCCAATGATAAACGATCAAAAATGGACAGGGAAAGATATCAGACTATTTTCTCCCTTTTTCCAGGGGCAGTAGCTGCACCTACGGCAGGTCTTCATTTTACCGATGATATTATTAATACCCTTAAATCACTGGGGATTGATTTAGTCAGCATAACACTTTTGGTAGGTCATGGCACCTTTAAGCCTGTAAGAGTAAACGATATTAGAAATCATGAAGTAGGAAAGGAATCATATTTTATTGAAAATGATGCCGCCGCCTCCATTGAGAGAGCCAGGCATGAGGGTAGAAGGATTGTTGCTGTTGGAACTACCGTTGTAAGAACATTAGAGACTGTATTCAAAAAAAATGGAGAAATAGTTCCAGGTTCAGGGGTTACTGATCTGCTTATTTATCCGGGATTCAAATTTCAGGTAATTGATTCTCTTTTGACAAACTTTCATTTGCCTCGTTCCTCTTTGCTGTTTCTCGTATCAGCCTTTGCCGGTAGAGATTTGGCGATGGAAGCTTATCATATGGCAGTGGAGAAACGGTACCGTTTTTATAGCTATGGTGATGCAATGCTTATAACTTAAATAAGGATACGCAAAAAGGTATAAATACCGTGGAGTTCAAGATTTATAAAAAGAGCACATCAGGCAAGGCAAGGCTTGGTGAGATAAAAACAAATCACAGCAGATTTGAAACCCCGGTATTCATGCCTGTTGGAACGTTAGGGGCAATTAAAGGGGTATCACCGGAAGAGGTAAGGGATATAGGGGTTGAAATAATTTTATCTAATACTTATCATCTTTACTTGAGACCAGGTCATAACCTCATAAAAAGGCATGGGGGACTCCATCGTTTTATGAATTGGCCGGGTTCCATACTTACTGATAGTGGAGGATTTCAAACCCTAAGCCTTGCAAAGCTAAGAACCATATCAGATGATGGTGTTACCTTTCAGTCTCATATAGATGGTTCTACACATTTTCTGGACCCTGAGAAGGTTATGGAGATCCAGAAGGCCCTTGGGTCTGATATAATAATGACATTGGATGAATGTGCGCCGTTTGGAGCCGGCTATGAATATGTCTTGAATTCTGTAAAGCTTACCGAAAAATGGGCTAAACGGTGCATGGACAATAAGGGCGATAATGGGCAGGCCCTTTTTGGCATTGTCCAGGGAGGAGTTTATCCGGATTTAAGAGAGATGAGCGCAAAGGGCTTGGTGGATATGGATTTTGACGGTTATGCCCTGGGAGGTTTATCTGTTGGTGAGGACAAATACACGCGGGAAAGAGTCATTGGGCCGGTAAAGGAACACCTTCCTGAGGAGAAACCTGTATATCTAATGGGAGTGGGAACTCCGGAGGATATTATCGAGGCAGTAAAAATGGGCGTGGATATGTTTGATTGTGTGATGCCTACCAGAAATGCACGAAATGGAATGCTGTTTACTGATGAGGGAAAATTGGTAATAAAAAATTCAAGGTACGCAGATGATGAATTGCCAATCCAGGAAGGCTGCTCCTGTTATGCTTGCACTAATTATTCCAGGGCGTATATAAGACATCTGTTTCTTTCGAGAGAAATGTTGGCTTATAGGTTGACTACTATTCACAATCTTTATTATTATACAAATTTAATGTATAAGATAAGAGATGCCATTCGGCAGGACAGGTTGGTTGAATTTAGTGATGATTTTTATTCCAAAAGAATTTCTAATTAGTAAGGTGGATGAATCGTATTTTGTTAAATTTATAAATAGAAACGGAGGGAAATAGATGTTTAATTTAGTTTATGCCATGGGTGGTGGAGGTACCGGCGGAGGTGCTGGGGGATCGTCCGGTGGACTGGGCGCATTTTTGCCATTGATTATTATATTTGCTATTTTTTACTTTCTTTTAATTAGACCGCAGCAAAAAAAGGCCAAACAGCACAAGCAGATTCTTGCTGACTTGAGAAAGGGTGATAGGGTTGTAAGTTCAGGGGGGCTCCATGGACTGATAACAGGCCTGGCTGACGATGTAGTTACAATGGAAATTTCTCCAAAGGTTAGGGTTAAGGTTTCAAGAGGTTCTATAGCAGGGGTAACGAGAAAAACAGAGAGCGCAAAGGTTGAGGAGTAGATTGTGTCAAAAAAATTACAGTGGCGGGGGTTACTTGTCTTAATTACAATTGTTGTTGCATTCGTTTATCTGATGCCTTCTATCAATAAAAGACTGCCATCCTGGTGGACTAATATATTTCCCAACGAGAAGATTCAGCTTGGACTTGATCTGAAGGGAGGCATGCATCTTGTGTTGGAGGTGCAGACCCAGAAAGCGGTAGAAAATCATCTTGAAAGGATGGTTGACGATATAAAGCACAGCCTTAGAAAGGAAAAGATAAGGTATCAGGGATTAAAAAGAAATGGTTCCGACAGGATTGGTCTTATTTTGATAAGGGGTGAGGACAAGAGTGGCGTGGAAGAAATGATAGGGAAACATTTTCCAACTCTTACAGTTGAATCTGGATTTTTAGGGGAAAGCAACCTTAAAGTAGGGTTGGTTTTATCTGAAAAGGCCCAAAAGCATACTATAAAGATGGCAGTAGATCAGGCAGTAGAAACAATAACCAACAGGATAGATCAATTTGGCGTTGCAGAGCCTGATATCAGACCACAGGGAAAAGACAGGATCTTAATTCAACTTCCAGGAATAAAGGACCCAAAAAGGGCAATTGATATTATAGGAAAGACAGCCCTATTAGAGTTTAAGCTGGTGGACGAGGAAAATAGCCT
Organism: Thermodesulfobacteriota bacterium; assembly: GCA_034718555.1. Taxonomy (GTDB): domain Bacteria; phylum Desulfobacterota; class DSM-4660; order Desulfatiglandales; family B25-G16; genus M55B121. The sequence continues at coordinate 16,978 of JAYEMW010000424.1, read as the reverse complement.
GGACGAGGCCTTAAAAGGAAACGTTCCATCAGGTGATGAAGTGCTTTATCAGTTGAAAAAAACAGGCGGTTCTAAAGGTAAATTACCTTTTCTTCTTAAAAGGAGGGCTGTTTTAACCGGTGAATATCTGACTGATGCCAGGGTGCAGATTGATAGCCAATATAATGAGCCGTATGTCTCAATTTCTTTCGATTCCAGGGGCGCCAGGCTTTTTGAACAGGTTACAGGGGCAAATATAAAGAAAAGATTGGCTATTGTCCTGGATGGAGTTGTTAACAGCGCCCCTGTTATACAGGATAAAATATCCGGAGGAAGGGCGCAAATAACCGGCAGGTTTACCATGGATGAGGCCAGGGATCTTGCTATCGTATTGAGGGCAGGTGCATTGCCTGCGCCGGTTAAGATTATAGAAGAAAGAACCGTGGGCCCTTCCCTTGGAAAGGATTCCATTAATAGTGGACTCAAATCAATGTTAATAGGAGGTCTTATAGTTATTTTATTTATGGCAGTTTATTATAAGTTTGCAGGGGTCATTGCAGATTTAGCGCTATTTTTAAATATAATTTTCATTGCAGCAGGTCTTGCATTATTTGGGGCCACATTAACGCTCCCTGGCATGGCAGGTGTTATACTGATTATAGGTATGTCCATAGATGCAAATGTGCTGATATTTGAGAGGGTAAGAGAGGAGCTGAGATTGGGAAAAACTCCCAGGGCAGCCATAGACGGCGGGTATGGCAAGGCGCTTGTGACCATTCTTGATGCAAATATCACCACATTGATAGCCGCACTGGTTCTATTTCAATTTGGGACTGGTCCTGTAAGGGGATTTGCCGTAACCCTGAGCATAGGCATTATTGTAAGTCTTTTTACAGCGATAGTTGTTACGAGATTGATATTTGACTATCTTGTTATTGTTCGGGGAATGCAAAAGATAAGCATTTGATATTAAAAGCAGTTGACATTCAATAACCAACAACACATCCATTAAGACAGAAAAGAAAGTTGTTTGTTGTGTTAAATTTTGCAGCCAAAGGCTGAACATTTACGATAATAGAGAGAGGAACATGAGAATTATAAAACATGATATTAATATTGATTTCCTGGGCCGGAGAAAGATGGCCATCATTATGTCGGGCAGCTTAATCCTTTTGACTTTCATTCTTTTGGTTCTAAGGGGAGGACCTAATTACGGTGTTGATTTTGCCGGAGGTATCCTCACTCAAGTCCGCTTCAATCAACCAACTACTCCTGATCAGATCAGGGAGGCCTTAAAAATTGTAGGTATGGAAGACAGCACTATCCAGGAGTTTGGAGAGGGCGGAAATTTTGAATATTTAATAAGGATTAGTGATACCAAAGCTGATCTCAGCAATGCCTCTAAGGATGTTAAAAATGCCTTAGATAATGTTTTCGGTAAGGACAAAGTTGAGATCAGGAGGGTTGAGATGGTTGGGCCGAAGATTGGGAAAGATTTACGGGAAAAGGCCCTTTTTGCCATATTTTATGCACTCCTTTTTATGGTTATATATATCTCCGGAAGGTTTGAGTATAAATGGACGGCAAGTATTATCATGGCAGTCTCCCTTGCCATAGGTGTCTATATAATATCTTCACTGGGAATGAGTATAATCTGGCTTATTGCAGTTGCGCTCCTTATTGCTATTGGCCTATGCTGGTTTTTACACTTAGAATATGCCCTCGGGGCGATTGTTGCGCTCTTCCATGATGTTGTTATAACATTAGGGGCCTTTGCAATTACGAACAGGGAAATTACACTATCAATTGTAGCTGCCCTGCTTACTATAGTCGGTTATTCATTGAATGACACAATTGTTGTCTTCGACAGGATAAGGGAAAATCATAAACGTTTTAAAAATCATGATTTTGAAAGTTTGATAAATCAGAGTATTAATGAAACCCTAAGCAGAACCCTCCTAACATCAATAACTACTTTAATCGTTGTTATATCACTTTTTATCTTAGGTGGCGGGGTGATACACGATTTTGCCTTTGCACTATTGGTTGGCATATTGGTTGGTACATATTCTTCTGTTTATGTGGCAAGCCCTATCCTTTTAATATGGAAAGGCCAGTGGTGGGAAGGTCGCGCTCCCATGATTAAAGGTGAAGTAAGAGGAAAATAATTGTATAAAGCGGAAATTCAACTCCGAAAAAAGAGGCTAAAGGCAAGGGTTATTTTACTATTAGCGGCTCTTTTTTTTGTTGGATTCCTCTATATTTTTTTTGGCGGACATGGCAATGGTTATTTTAAGCAATCATTTAACAAGGCGCTTAATTCAGATCATACCTTTTATCACCTCATTATTGAACGAAATGGGATTGAAAATAAGCTTGTTTCAGGTCAGACCATCTACACTCACCCGTATGACAGTCTCAAAATAATTAAAGCAGACACATCAATTCTTTTTAACAGGGGTATAAGACTTTTCTCTAAAGGTTTCGACGTTAACTCCCTTTATGAGGAAACAGTCATAGCAAAACTCCTTCCCTATCAAAATATTTTTCATCATTACACCTATGCAATAAATATAAAATATAAAAATGAAACAATTGGAGAGGTAGTTCTCGATATATCTCCGTCCAACGAAGATTGGTTAGAAAAGTTAAATATCATAACAAATCCTAAGGAAAAATTGAACTTCCTTGATTTGGCGGTTCAAGAGGCAGGCGCCAATATAGACCTTAAGACTAAGTTGGCAGATGAATATTTGGCCCTTAAAAAGTGGAAAGAGGGAGCCAAGATTATTGAGGATATACTTATAGAAAAGAAAGACCTGGACCTTATGGAGAGGCTCGCAGGTATTTATAAAAATACGCATCAGTATAATATGCTTATTGCTACATTGAGGAAAATACTTGTAAAGGCGCCGGAGAGTGTTAGGCTCAGGGTTCAGCTCGCAGAGATTTTAGAAGAACAAGGCCGAATAAAAGAGGCGGTAAAGGAGTATGCCCTTATTTGTGAAAAGTTAGAGGTAGATGATAAAATAGCATGCATGAAGAATGTAGGCTATTTATTATTTAAAAATAACCGGAAAAAAGAGGCCCTTAACTGGTATATTAAAGCTGCTGAGTTAGATAAAAGTGATCCAAATCTCTATTACAACATAGGATCAATATACGATGATCTAAAGAAGCCAAAATTGGCGGAAAAATATTTGCGTGTTGCCGTTGCCTTAAAGAAGGACGATGCTGGAGGCAGGCTTAGACTCGGACAGTCCTTGCTTAAAAAAGGAAAATTAAAAGATGCAAAAGGATATGTAAAAGAAATTCTCAAAAAAGATCCAAAAAATTTAGAAGCGCTTCTGCTTCTAACAAACATAGAAGAAAAAGAAGGTGACTCAGAGGCGTTAAAACGAACCTATGGAAAGATTTTATCTCTTTACCCCAAGAATACAACTGTCCTTTTTAACCTTGCGGTGTTAGAGACGGAAAAGGGAGACCTTAAAAAGGGAGTCTCTTATTTTAAAAAACTAATTATAATCAACCCAAAAGATATACAGGCCAGGGAAGCCCTGTTTGTTCTTTATCAGAGTCAAAAACAAGACGATCTTGCCTTTAACCAGGCAGTAATGTTAATCAAACTTACACCAAAAAAAATTTCCCATTATACATATATATTTAACTATCTTGTAGCCCAGTCTAAATTTGATAAGTTGGCTAAGTATATGCGTAAGGGTGTAAAGGCCAATCCAAAGAATTTTGAATTACGTCAGTATCTAATTTTGTCTTATCTCAATCAGGAGAAGAGAGAATTGGCTACAAAGGAATTAAAGGCAGCGCTGAAGTTACGACCCAATGATATTACCCTTCTTTATCAACTTGGTAAAATAGAAGAAGATGCAGGTAACTTTGACCAGGCATTGGTATTGTATAACAAAATCCTCACCCTTTCCCCAGGAGATGAAAAAGCTGAAGAAATCTATTTAAATTTAAAGCTTAGGTTATTAAAGAAAAAGAAATAATGAATTATCTCTGTGTCTTCGTGACTTTGCGGCTATGCTAATGCAATGAAGGAAAAATTACAAAAGGTAAAACAAATATTAGCAAACATGGAAAGCGTGCTTATCGCATTCTCGGGTGGTGTGGACAGCGCCTTTCTGCTCAAGGTTGCAAGGGATGTATTAGGTAACAGAGTCCTCGCTGTTACTGCAAAGTCCTTAATCCATCCGTTGGAAGAGATAAAACAGGCAAAAGGTATAGCGCTGGATTTAGGGGTAAAACATAAAATAATTGAAACCCAGGAGTTATCAAACCCAAGATTTTTCAATAATTCAAAAGACAGGTGTTACTGGTGCAAAAGGGAACTGTACGGTGAATTAATAGGTATTGCAGGAGATAATAATCTTAATTATGTATTAGATGGCACAAACTTTGATGATTTAAATGACTTTCGGCCAGGTATAAAAGCAGCCCGTGAACTTGGTACAAGATCACCCCTTATAGAGGCAAAGTTTACAAAAGAAGATATTCGTACTCTAAGTAAAGGCATGGGTTTGGAAGTTTGGGGCAAACCTTCACTTGCCTGTCTCGCCTCTCGATTTCCCTACGGGATGAAGATAACAAGGGAGGATGTTGCTAAAATTGATAATGCGGAAAGGTTCTTAAGAGGTCTTGGCATCACTCAGGCAAGGGTAAGGCATCATGACGGAATAGTTAGAATTGAGGTCATGGATGAGGATATATCTAAACTCTTAGGGGAAAAATTGAGGGGACAGATTCTATCACATTTCAAGGGTCTTGGTTATTTATATGTTACAATTGATTTGGAAGGATACAGAACAGGCAGTATGAATGAGGTCCTTCAAAGAGATGAAATTACTTCCTCCCCATAAAACCTTTCTTGATAGCAATGCTGCCATATGCAGACATGATTTCCCTTCTACTAATGACCCCAACAAGTTTCTTTGGGTCATGCCTGGCCACTACTGGAAGAAGGGAAAAATCACCCTCGTTGATTCTTTTTAGCGCCAGAAACAGGCTGTCATCTTCCATTAATGTAACTATTTCATGGGTAGCAACATCATGTGCAGTTAAGTTTTCTTTATCCTCTATAGCAGGGATTTTCTCAAAATCGGAAAAAGATAATATGCCGGTTAATTGACCGCTGCCGTTAACTATAGGAAAACTTCTTATCTTACTTCTGTAAAAATAATCCCTTAGTTCTTTAATTGTTGCATTATCTGGAATTGTCTTTACCTCTTCTCTCATATGGCTTCGGATTGGTATGTTCTTCAACTGGCTTACTTCCGAGTCCGATTCTACATCTATTTTCAGATTCCTTGATTTGATATTCTGAACCCTCTGGTTGTAATATTGTATTACTTCTCTACGATCGAGCATCCCTAAAATAGACGTATGATCTTCATCTCTAACAACCGGCAGTCTTTGGATGTTTCTAAAGGTGAATTTTTTAAGCACACCGTTAAGATCTTCAGAGGGAGTGGTAAAAATGATATCTGATCTTGCAATATCCTTCATAACGATCAGGTCTCCAATCTCCTGATCAAATAGCACTCCTCTAACGTCGTTAATAGAAAAAATACCTGTCAATTTTTCGTCCCTGTCTACCACAGGGAAATATTGCTGCTGACCTGAACTGAAAACCTTTTTAAATGATTTAAAGGCCATATTTTCCGGGATTAATTCAGCCTTTCTGACCTGTGGCATCAATTCCTTCACCTTTATGGTCTCAAGAATATCCACAAAAAAGTCGCCTCTATGTGCATTAGAATCTATTTTAGATGGAACCTGCTTTATGTAAATCGTCCATTTTCTGGATAGCAGGTATGTAACGGAACAGACCAGAAGGCTTGGCAGAAGGAGATGATATGAATTTGTCATCTCACTTACAAACATAATAGTGGAGATAGGCGTATTAGAAACTGCAGTGAAGAAACCCGCCATGCCTACTACAACAAAGGCTCCTGGATTCATAACAACACCCGGCATGAGGTAATGAAATATCCTGCCTACCGCTCCTCCGAAGGCCCCTCCGATTACTATAGAAGGACCAAATACACCACCACTGCCTCCTGAGCCAATGGAAAATGATGTGGTTGCTATTTTTCCAAATGCAAGTCCGATAAGGAATAGGGTGGAAAGCTGGTTGTGCAAGGCCATCTGTGCAAAGCCGTAACCAAAGGAAAGGGTCTGGGGGAGAAAAAAACCAATAGTCCCTGTTATGAGTCCCCCGATAGCTGGTTTAATGTGGTTGGGTATTTTAATGCTCCATGAAATACGCTGAACTCCGTAAAAAGATTTGATGTATAAGACCCCGCTTCCTACAAGCACTAAGGCAAGGATCAGGTAAGGACCTAACTCAAGGGGATTATCAAATATAAAATCCGGAGATTCAAACAGAGAACCCCATCCGAATATGAGGCAGAAAACGCAATAAGCGACAACAGAGGATATGCCTGCAGGAATAATCACCTCTGATTCAAATTCCGGGTCCTTATAAAGGACCTCTGCTGCAAAAAGGGCGCCTGCAAATGGGGCTCTGAAGATGCTCCCTACACCTGCGCCTATTCCGGCAGCCAGCATTATTCGTCTATCACGATCTGAAAGTCTTAATTTTGTGGCTAAAAATGAGCCAAATCCTGCCCCAATTTGTGCTATGGGGCCCTCACGGCCTCCTGAACCGCCTGAGGTAAGGGTTAAAGCCGATGCAATGGTTTTAATAATGGGTATCCTTCCGCGGACAAAACCCCCCTTGTTATGGTATGCATCAATGGCTGCATCAGTTCCATGCCCCTCTGCCTCAGGTGCAAATGTATATACTAACCAACCACTGACGATACCTCCAATGGCGGGTATAAAAAAGAACATCCAGCGCCTGAATGGAATATCTGTTGCCGTGAAAAGGTGATGCTCACCGGCAGGGGCAGGTGGAGTATAGCCTGCCATAAGTCCCATAAAGAAATATGATCCGAATTGGCATAGATAGTGAAATAAAACAGAGCCCAAACCGGCTATGGTACCAATGAGTATATAGTAAAATATCCGTTCCCCTTCAATGTTGATTCGGCTGGCCTGGGTTTTTATTTTAGAGAGATTAATCATTATATCAACTTATACTGAGTTTGAGATTTCCGTCAAGATTAAACCGGGAAGGGTAATAAAAAATAGCATTAGTATAGCCACAAAGCCACGAAGACAGTTAGCGGGTAGATTTCTATCGAAGTTTAGTGCATCAAGATGTTTGCTGCAGGTTACGCCAGCCGTCAGAATCATAAAAAATAAGTAGTTGTGTTAGGGAATGTGGATTTTCAATGGGAAATGAGATGCAATAGGATCAAAATCACGATCATCATGGAGCAAAGTTAACCCTTCAACAATACAAAATGTTGCAATAATTACATCAATCGTTTTTCGTACAGTAATACCGGCTTTTCGAAGTTTCCGATAATTTTCAGCACTTTGAACGGCGACATTATATCCACCTATCTCACGAAAAGGTAGAGCATTTAGAAAAGATTTAGCTGTTTCAAAATCCTTATCATATTTAAACCCTTGAAGAACTTCCGTGAGGATTAAGTCCCCCATAATAATTGGTACATCAGATAGATAATTATCCAGTAAATCTGTCTGCCATGTGGGGTTTCCGTTGAAATAATCAATCCAGACGGATGAATCGACTTAAATCATTGATCCAACCTCATCGTATTAAGGTCGCCATCCCATTTTAATTTACCACGAAGGCTTTTTAATTGTTCATGCTTTTTGATTTGAACTAATAATTTTAAACCAGTCTCAACAACGGCCTTTTTTGTTTTTATTTTGGTAAGCGCCATTGCTTCGCTCATGAGTTCGTTGTTTATTACAATATTGGTTCACATAGTTCCTCTTAATTTAATTTTAATGTGTATTATAACTAATATACATACACATCGAACCGATGTCAATAGAAAGAGGATTTTCAAAAGTATTATCAATGTCTATTGTGGGTCTGTGGCTAAGTCTCTTGTTTCGCTATAATTAGAATTGCTGGTCTACCTGTGTGACTTCAACCTATCACCTTATTTCCAGAATCTCGAATTCCTGAAGGCCGCCAGGTGTTTTTATCTTTACCTCATCCCCTTCTTCATTCCCTATCAAGACCCTTCCTACCGGCGATGAAACGGATATCTTTCCGTCACCTGGATCAGACTCATAGGGTCCAACAAGCTGATAGGTTATTTTTTTATTGCTGGTAATATTTCTAAGTTCCACAGTTGTTCCAAAAATAATCCTCTCAGTATTAAGATTATTTATATCAATTACCTCTGATCTATTAATCACCATTTCCAACTCATTCATTCTTGCCCCTAAAAAGGACTGTCTCTCTTTGGCTGCATGGTATTCTGCATTTTCACTCAAATCCCCATGCGCTCGAGCCTCTTCAATATCCTTTATATTCTTTGGTCTCTCAAGTTTAATTATTTTGTTCAATTCTTTCTTTAGTTTTTCCAGCCCTTCTTTGGTGATTGGTGTCTTTTCTATCATTAAATATTTCTCCCCATATACCCTGATTTAATCCTCAAAATTTAAAAAACAGCAATTTTTCAATAACCCGTGTTCAATACTACTTCCTAACTATAAAATCATTTAGTGCTGTAATGCAATAAAGTCAAGGTTCGAGTATAAAAAAATCCGTAACCGTTCGCGGCTTGAAACTTGTCGAAGATCCCGCCAAGCGGGGAAATTAGAAAATTGAAATTTGGGAGATATAAAACGAGTTTACGAGCTGGATGTTTACAAACCGGCGGAAGAGTTGTCAGATAGGGACTGGCACGACTTTGATAAGTGGTAGCCGTTCAAAGAAATAGTTAAAAAACTCGGCCCAAAATTGAATGCGTTCATCAACAGTACGAAAGCATGAAGGCCAAATTTCCAATCCCGCCCTGCGGGACTATTTTCTAATTTCAGTGTTCTGTGAACGCTTACAAGTCTTCAAACTATAAATATAGCATATCCTGTAAGCTTAATACATCGTAATTTGTAGCGTATCATGGTATAATATTTTGGACACAAACCTCTGCTTCCAGCCCAGGAGTTGGGTTAAAAGGTTCATCCTGAACTGATGTCTAATTAATTTGTAATTCCGCTGGATATAAGATCTCATAGTCACTTGCATAATGTGAATGGCGAGGCCTGAATGTAAAGGGAGAAATTCTATTGTATAAATGGCATGAACACATCATCCGTAATAAAGTTTTAGGAGTTAGCGGAAGCCCCAGGAAAAATGGAAACTCAGATATGCTATTGAGGCAAATAGTTAAGGGAGTAAATGAACAGACTTCTTCATATACCACGATAAATCTTCGGGACTACCAGTTCAGTTCTTGTATCGGGTGTGAAAAGTGTAGGAAGGATAAGATCTGCACCGGCCTTAATGATGGAATGACGCTATTATATAAAGTCATATTTGAATCAAAGGGTTTAATTCTTACCTCGCCTACTCATAACTACAATGTAACCGCAATAGTAAAGGCATTTATTGACAGACTTTATTGTTTCTATGAATTTAATGACGCAAGACCACGTGCATGGAAAAGTCAATTAGGTGGTCAGGGCAGAAAGGCTATTATTGCAGCAATATGCGAGCAAAAAGACAAACGGGACATGGGAGTAACCTTAGAAGCCATGCGCTGGCCCCTGGAGGCTCTTGGTTATGAAATTATCGAGGAAATTGCAGTTTTTCGTTTATTCGATAAAGGGGCGATAGAAAAAGAAGAGAAAGTTTTAGAGCAGGCCAGACTATCCGGCATTAAATTGGGAAAGGCTATAAAGAAAAACAGTGACTAAAAACAAAACCCCCTGGGCATTTCTACAAAAAAATTCGTGGGTGTAAAAATTGTTTCAATAATTTGAATTCATAATTTTAATAAAAAAACCTTGATTTTTTTATCAATATTGCTTTATGTAATTAATATTAAAAACCATCAACTTTTAAAGGAGGTAATTATGAATCGATTTAAAGGGATGTCGACTTGCTTGTTGGTTATCCTGGCTGTCGTAGGTATGGCTCTGGCAGGTTGTGCCGGTCCAAAACCCAAGGCCGGTGAGGTTTTTTCCTGCGTAGCAAGCTCCAAATTGGATAAGAGTATAGCCCCTGAGGCTGAGCTAAAGGAATTTTCCTGTGTTTTCAAGAAATGGAAGGGAAGCGAGACCCTTCACTTCAAAGTGGCTGTTAAAAATGTGAGTAATGAGGATCAGCGCTTTAAGATAAACATCTTCCTGGATAATGGAAAAGCAGTAGGCGGTTTGATGCCCAGAAAAATCAAAAAAGGCCTGGTTAAACCCGGTCAGACATCTACCTTTGTATACCCAATAAAGGGTATGAACAAAAGAGCAAAGGCCGTAATGCTTATCATAAAAACAATGGGAAAATAAAATTAATATAGCCGAAAAAATGTGCAAAATACACAAAATATAATTTTAATTATTTACGAAACCACAAAAATTAGAAATAAATATGGGAGGTTATCAGTATGAAACGAGCAAGCATTGTTCTATCTTTATGCATAGTATTAGCATTGGCAGGGCCATTGGCAGCCAAAACAACTTTCGTCAGTATAGGTACCGGCGGTACCGGCGGCGTTTATTATCCATACGGCGGCGGTGTAGCCGAGATCTGGTCAAAGAATGTAAAAGGAGTAAAGGCGGTTGCCGAAGTAACCGGTGCCAGTGTTGAGAATGTAAAACTGGCCCATAAAGGAGAAACCGTGATTGGTGAGGTTATGGCTGACACCGCCATAGCCGGATATGAAGGTCTGTCAAAATTCAAGGGCAAAAAACACAACATTCTTTCAATGGCCATTATGTATCCAAACGTGCTGCAGGTGGTTACTCTGAAAAAGAGCGGCATCACCAACATCGAGCAGCTCAAAGGGAGGAAAATCAGCACCGGAAGTCCGGGCAGCGGTACCAATTTTATGGCTGAAGCCGTATTCAAGGCATTAGAAATTCCTCTGGACTCATATAAAGACAGCCGACTCTCCTTTACTGAAAGCGCTAACGCTTTGAGAGACGGTACAATTGAAGTAGGCTTCTGGTGTGTAGGGCCACCTACCAGCTCTATTCTGGATTTGTCAACTACCCATGATATCAGCGTTATAGAATTCACACCGGAGCAAACAAAAAAAATCGTTGCGTACAACAATGCTTACACGTCAGTAGATCTGTTCGGCGGCGCGTACCGGGGCATTGACAAACCCGTACCTACAATCGGGGTGATGAATGTAATTATCTGTCAGAAATCTCTGGATACGGATTTGGTTTACAAGCTGGTTAAGGCGCTGTTTGAAAATAACGACTATCTGTGTAAGATTCATCCTTTGGCTGCCTTTACCACACCTGAAAATGCAGTAAAGTACTCACCGATTCCCCTTCATCCGGGTACAATCAAGTACCTGAAGGAAAAAGGTATCGCAGTTCCTGCAAAGCTGATACCTTAGATGCGAAAAATGACCAGACAGGGTATTATAATTTTATCTTTAGTCGGCCTTGTCTTTTCATTAATCCTGACCGCCTGGATTATGCCAGGCGGCCTGGAGCTGCGGGTAACACCTGTAAAAGGGAGTAAACCATTGCTGGTATTACCCCTTGAGCCGGGTGAACGCTTTACCATCCATTATTATCACTCAGTTGAAAATGCTCCCATATGGGAAGAGCACAGCCTGGATGAAAAAGGACGCATCTATATTGAGGAGGAGCGATATTTGAAATTTGGGGCAGGCATGGGCCAAATGCCTGGCGTTGGGCGTATGGTGCGGCGCGGCCCTTATAAGGCCATTGAGAATATGCATATGCCCACCGGTGATTTTATATTGAGAGTGGGGAGCCCTGGGGTGGACCATACTGTCATATGGCGAGGTGTTAGTAAAAACCTTTCTGCTATGGCACCGCACAGGGCGGTACGTTTCTCTGCCAGGCCGGTGAGTTTGTTTTATCGGATATGGCGTCACATCAACCCCCATCCCGCCACTCTTACTGACAGCGAAAGGAGCGAATGATGTCCGAGGTAATTCCCCGTGAAAGCCTGGCCCCCCATGAACAAATTACAACTCCAACCAGCGCAATACCTGCTGATAGAAACCAGGCCCTGGTAAATACAATAGCCAAAATAGTGATGATCCTTGCTGTCAGCTTAAGTCTGTACCAGCTTTACACCGCCGGTATGGCCGCCTTAACGGCCCTGGTGCAGCGTTCAATCCATCTGGGGGCAATTCTTAGTTTGACTTTTTTGCTCAAGCCGCCTTTCAAAGGGGCCCGCAAGGATAAATTAACCTTTTGGTTCTTTTTCGACTGGGTGCTGGTTTTTGCTTCAGTTTCTTGTACATTTTACATCTGCTACAATCTCACAGCCATATTTGAACGACAGGGAGACTGGCTGAGAAGTGACCTGGTGGTTAGCATTATAGGCACCATCCTGGTACTCGAGGCCTGCCGCAGGGTGATTGGCTTTATTATGACGGGCATATGCGCAGCAGGTATCTTATATGCAATGTACGGGCCTTATATGCCCGAGTTGATAATTCACAAAGGTTACAGCATAGAGCGTATTGTCACCACCTTATGGCTTACCACCGAGGGAATCTTCGGAATTCCCATTGGAGTGGCCGCTACTTTTGTCTTTGTTTTTGTACTCTTTGGCGCAATTTTAGAGACCACCGGCGGCGGAGCCTTCTTTATTGATCTTGCCTATTCACTTACGGGTCGCTTTTCAGGCGGTCCTGCCAAGACCTCGGTAATAGCTTCCGGGTTTATGGGTTCAGTTTCAGGATCGGCTGTGGGTAATGTAGCAGCTACCGGTTCCTTTACTATTCCCATGATGAAAAAAGTAGGTTACAGGCCACATGTCGCAGGGGCTATAGAGGCTGCTGCCTCAACAGGCGGTCAGCTTATGCCTCCCATCATGGGGGCTGGTGCATTTTTAATGGCCGAGTTTACCAATACAAGTTACCTTACAATCATCAAGGTGGCGTTGATACCTGCCATCATGTACTACATAACGGTGATATTATTCGTACACTACGAAGCTCAGAAGTTCGGTCTGAAGGGACAGTCAAAAGAAAGTCTGCCACGGATCATGAACGTAATCAAAAAGGGACTGCATTTTATTATCCCGGTTGGGATACTGATTTATGTTCTGGTGTCAAATTATTCGCCCATGATGGCCGGATTTGTTGCCGTGATGAGCACTTTGGCCATCAGCCTGATTGCAAACACTGTACGATGGGCGGCGGATACTACTCGACTGCCCAGAGGGGATTCTCAACGAATCAGCCTGGGCAGATTCGGTCTTAATGAGTTTAAACTATTTATCAGGGCCCTTGAAAACGGAGCAAAAAACGCCATAATGGTTTCCGTGGCATGCGCAGCGGCAGGTATAATCGTAGGCATGGTCACACTAACAGGCATGGGACTTAAGTTCTCAAGTTTAGTTTTGGATCTTAGCTATGGAATTAAGGTGCTTGCTATCTTTTTGATCGGCGCGGCCTCGCTTGTGCTGGGCATGGGGCTTCCGGTCACTGCCAGTTATATCGTGCTGGCAACACTGGCCGGTCCCGCCCTTATGGATATGGGAGTGCCCATAATGGTAGCCCATATGATCGTATTCTGGTATTCACAGGACTCAAACGTTACTCCTCCTGTGAGTCTTGCGAGTTTTGCAGGTGCAGGAGTCGCAGGGGCAAATCCAATGAAAACCGCGTTTACCTCATGGAAGCTTGCCAAGGGTCTTTATATCATTCCTATAATAATGGCTTACAGGCCTCTCCTGGGCATGGGTAAAGATTACGAATTGATGCACTGGGAGGTGGGGCTGACCATGCTTATTACAACATTGGGGCTAATAGCCTTTGCTTCCGCGCTGGAACGCTATTTTCTGCGTAAGGCTACCTGGCTCGAAACCATTCTTCTATGGCTGGCTGCCGCTGGATTCTTCTGGCCTGAATATTCCGCCGACCTGGCAGGTTTAATCGCCTTTGCTGTTGTAGTCTTTCTGCAAAAATACTATACACCAAAGAAATTGCCTGAACTTTCTGTATTAGAGGAAACAACTGCGTAGTTGCTTTATTTGGTCTTATAGATTTCCAATATGCCATGCTGCATATAATTTTGGGTAGCCGTTTAAAGAAATATTTGAAAAACTCGGCCAAAAATTGAATGCGTTCATCAACAGTACAAAAGCATGAAGGCCGAATTTCCAATCCCGCCCTGCGGGACTATTTTCTAATTTCAGCGTTCCGTGAACGCTTACTCATATTTTAATCCCCCACGGTAAAAAAATAAACTTGCTTGATGCGTAAAGGAAGGCAATACCAAAAATGAATTTAAGGGCAGATGAAGGAATGCGCTTATTAACAGTTGATCCAATGGTTGCCCCTAAAACCGCCCCCAAACTAATTGGAAGTGCGACAGAAAAATCGATGAACCCCTGATGCCATTTCATAACCGCACTCACCAGGGCATTGATGGTAAAACATGCCAAAGATGAGCCAATAGCAACCTTTATTGGGGCCTTCAAGGTGAAACTAAAGGCAGGCACAAGAATAGCTCCCGCTCCTATACCTAAAAGTCCAGGAATAGCGCCGGCGAAAGTTCCGATTAAGCCTTTTTTTAGCGCCGTACCCGGCAACCTGTTGTTCCCCTTTAAAAACCCCTGCCTCCCCATTCTCTTCCGCAATCCAGCACGGATCATCCGAGCGGCAACAATTAAAAAAACGATGCCTATGGCAAAATCAATCCATTCCGTACGCCCCGCCATTTTTCTGAATGCCAATGAAAAGAAAAGTGATGAGAATGCGCCGGCAATGATAACAGGAGTCAAAGAAGGTAGATAGATGTGTCCAAGCTTATAGTGGCGGAAGCTGCCGGAAATTGTAACGAAAAAAACACCAAAAATACTTATCCCCGCAGCCTCCATGGCAGGAATATCAAGGGCAAAACGTAGAACAGGCATGAGCAAAATTCCACCGCCAAGTCCCAGGAGTCCTCCAACAAAACCTGATATAACCCCTGTTAACATAAGAAAAATAATTTCCATGAATTATCAATTTCCTCACTGCTCCGTAACGAATTAAGAACCGGCCACCACCTATATTAAAAATAGTATTTCACTGATGCAAGAATTTTGTAGTCGTTTATTTTCTCACCATATTCAGTGTAGTCTTTCCCAAAAAGGAATATAGCCTTAAAATCTAACTCAAGATTGGTTATGGGGGTGTATGTCATTTGAGATGCAATTGATGCGCTCTTATCATTTATATTGTATATGCAGGTCAAGGACGGGGTAAAATATAAAATATCAAAAGGCTCTTTTTGCGAAGCCTTTAAGTAAAGGTAATCTCTCATTACTGTCTGTTTATTATAGAATTGTCTGCCATATTCCCTGCTTATGGCAAGCTTCTCCATGTTTTGGTTGCTAATGTAATCATCATATCCGGCTTGAATAAGGGAAAAATAGTCTTTAATTTCATCTTTAGTGTAGCCCTGCCCGTTTTTGTAGTATTCAAGAATATAAGTTGTATCACGAGCAGTAAGGTAACGAATACCGAGAAGAAAATCTTTTGCATCATATTTTTTTTCAGCCCCGTTACCCTGCTCATCAGTTAAATATTTTACATAATCCAGAACAATGGCTGTTTCGCCATGGATTTCAAAATTGACTGAGATATTTTTAGAAAAGCTGAATCCGAAACGGTCATTAATCTCTTTACCAAACAGGAACATAAGGTCCAAATCCGTATCAAGGGTAAAAAAATAAATTTTACCTCCCCAGACAATCTCCTTTTTTGTTCCCCATTCCTCGTTGATACTTCCTGATACGGGAAGAATTACAGGTGTCAGGGCAATAGTTTTAACAGGGCTGTCCATGCTCTTTATCAGATCACCGCTGACAACATAGTATCCCTCCAGGGTTAAATCGGGATCATCAAGATCTTTTGGGCGGCTAAAAAAGGCTGCAGGATTCCATGCATATCCCTTGCCCCATTTTAATACTTTTTTACCTGCATCTAATGCTATAGATGGACTTGACTGCAAAGATACATAAGCCTCCTCTGTTCGCAGGTAGTTTTCCCAGTCCTCTTCATCATTATATGAAAGGTTTTCCCTTAAGCGTGCGTAAAATTTTGCTATTTTTGCCTGATAACTTCCTTCAACCTTTAGATCTAAATCTGTCTGATACAAGATTTTGTCATCAAGGCCATCCGGGTACTTTTGACGAAAGATCAGGCTGTCTTTATCCAGGCCCTTTACAGCCTCCAATGCCTTTAACTCAGCCCTGAACTCGTATGGCTTTTTTTCTACCTCGGGAATTTCAAATTCCAGATCTATTGCATCTGAGGGCTTGTCCTCTGCTCCTGCATATCCGTACATAGAGATAACAGAAAAAATCAGGAGACAATACAGGAGAAAAAAGATATATTTCTTGAGGTTACATATGCAAGATTGTGAAAGGTGTGTAAAAAACATACCTGATTTTTTAGTCCCTCTTTCTTTTCAGCATTGTGAGTGCGCTACCTGAGATTTTCCACCTTTGACATATAATTTAAAGTAAAGATCTCATCAGGCAAATCTTTTGTTTTCACCTTTGCAAAAATTATAATTGATTTGTATCCTTTATAGAGGGGGCTGTCCGTTTCTATTAAAGCAGGACGAACAACACCGCCGCCAAAATCTTTTACCTGTTTAAAAGAAAGGGTTTTAATAAGCATACCGGATGAGGCAAAGCATTCTATCTTTAAGGGGAGAAGGCTTTTGCCATCAACCCACATTTTTACCCTGTCATAAGCAACGGACTTTGTTTTTGCCTTAAGGTAAAGGATGTGTTTTTTTTCTACATTCTCAACCTTATCACAGTTATATTCCGCACTATAATCTATCCGCATAATATCCGAATTATTAAACATACCTCCTGTTACTGACTGAAGACTTGTTATGCGTATAGGCTTGCCAACGTTTGGAA
>JAYEMW010000423.1:0-1793 GCA_034718555.1 Thermodesulfobacteriota bacterium | reverse complement strand
TCTCAGTTTCCGGACGAAACTGAGAAAAGACAATCCGCTTGGAGGCGGAAACGATCCATATATCCCAGACAATAGCATTTTATAATTAGAAACAATAGGGGTCGCCCATTAATTTTCTTGCACAGAGGACAGAAGTCGGATTTTGTACGCAGGAAGAAGTGATAAATCAATGGATATAGAATGGATCAAAGAGCAGGTAAGAAAGGGAAACTATCAGTTGAAACTCCATGCGGTGGAAAGAGCTTCTATTCGAGGGATTGATCCACTTGAAACGAAAGAGACACTTTTAAATGGAGAAATCGTAGAAGATTACCCCAAGGATAAAAGAGGGCATAGCTGTCTTGTTTATGGAAAAACTCAAGTTGGTAGAGATATTCATGTGCTATGTGGGATGGCATATGATATACTATGGATAATTACGGTATATGAACCGGATCCAGCAGAATGGATTAACTCAAAAACAAGGAGGGTATCTAAATGAAGTGTTTTGAGTGTGGGGGCGAGGTCATTCAAACAAAAGGATCTGTTAGAATGACAAAGAAAGATGGCAGCCTAATAATTTTTAAAGATATTCCCTTAAGCCAATGCCGTCAATGTGGCGAGCAATATATCCCAGGGAAATGGGCTGAAATAATAGGAGAAATGATGCGTAAGGAAGATAAGTTAGTTCCCCGGGAAATTATTTCAGTACCTGTAATTGTACTTCGTTGATAAAGAGGAAAGGTATAGGTGTCAGGCCTACACAGTTGACAGATATGTTTCTACAAAAGAAAATGAACATCGAATCCCGCTACCAGCGGGAAACATCCAACATTGAATAGAATGGGGGGGGTCGGAGGACGGAGGGCGGCGGTCGGATGTCAAATGTCTGGAAATAACAGAGGTCAGTTTTCCTTTGTTTTCAGATGCTTCCTGTCGAGCTGAACATATATGATTCCTGCTAAAGCAAAAATGACTAAATCATATTATAATTGAGAAATTAATATGTTGAGGTGTCAAAGATTTGAGGATTAATGAATATGTAATTCCTTTAGGGGAGAATGCACGAAAAAGGCATTATCATGAAACTGATAAAGGTGATATTATTGGTTTTGCTGTTCAATTGGAAGTTTTACTTAATGACCAATGGAAAGTGGTAATTCGTTATGATTCTGCTCACGGTTTTGCTCATATAGACCGCTACTATCTCGATGGTAGAAAGGATAAAATGGAACTTCATTTGAAACTCAGCGAAGCTTTGACTTTGGGAGATGAAGATATAAAAGAAAATTGGAAAATCTACCAAAAACTTTTTTTGGAGGGTAAATAGATGATCTCTATCTTAGAGAAAAAGCATGCCATATTAGTTACAGAGTTTGACCGTTACGTTGTGGAGCACCCTGAATTTGCAGTCAACATACCGCAAAATGCCCAGATTGTTCTCCAGGTGGAGGGCGATAAACAATATAACGACTGGAGCATGCAATTAGCAGAGAGGCAAAGAGAGCCAAGCCAAAGGGTTGTTTATGTGAAAGTAACGGGCCTTAAACCGGTTAGATCAAGGCTTCTTAAACCCAAACTTGCTGGGTAAAACAGCGGGGTCACATCTTAAATATTAACTATTGACTTATCAAATCAGCTTTTCTACAAGAGAAAGAGATGATAAAATCATGCAATAAATTTAAAAAAATTGGCGGTATATATGGCAAGGCCATTGCGTGTGGAGTACCCTGGCGCATATTATCATGTGATTAATCGGGGAAACGCCGGTGAGGACATATTTCATAGTATCCGGGATCGTGAAAAATTTCTGG
>JAYEMW010000422.1:0-1796 GCA_034718555.1 Thermodesulfobacteriota bacterium | reverse complement strand
TCATTGCCATAAGAATCGCAGCACAAATTAGAATAATTCTGTGCAAACCCGATATAAATATTTTTTTTATTTTCATCAGATATTTAATCCTCTATCCTTATTAAATAGGAACAATCCATAAACAAATAACTTAAATCAGAAAAAGCCCTTCTCTTGATTCTTCCTGAACGCATCCCCATTTATTTTTATACTTCCTCGTTTCAATTTACATAATCATAAATAACAAAAATGTTGTAGATACCAAGCAACTTAGCCATGCCTGCTTGTGCCTGCTGGCAGATTTTTTCTGCGTACTAAGTCTGCGTTTATCTGCGGCTAAACCATCAACATCAGATAGAAAGTAAAAAGGGAACAAATATATCCCTTAAGCTAACATTTGCATATAAGACTTTTTTGTTTATTGCAAGGGTGATTTTAGTGGGTATGAATTGGGTATCGCCAATACCCACTTTTGGTGGTAAGCAGTTGGTATTACTGGAATTATTTGTTACGCTGAGAATAGTGGCAACTAAGAGGGAGATAAAAAAAAATGAAAAAAGAATAGCTATATGAGTTTGAGCAAAGCGTTTATTTAGCCGCAGACACACCCCGGTTAAATAGCCTTTGCCCCAGTTAAATAGACTTCGTATTTCACGGGGTAAAGATTTAACAGGGCAGGCGCAGACATACACAGACACTACTTACAATCTGTTGGCCTAACATAGCAAATCTCTTAATTTTCACATCTTTTCAAATGATTGTCTATTCATTATCTCGTCTTCAATACTCTTTGACAGAAGATACCTTATATATGCGCTGTATGGAAGGCCTCTCTTTTTTGCAAGCATTTTGATCTTTTGAAGTATAAGAGGGTCAAATTTTAGAGTAACAGTTTTTAGATTTGGCCTTTTAAAAGTATCATTACATTCTGCAAGATCTTCCCAGTAATCTCCGACGGAGTGTTGGTCCCAGAATTTTATCTCTTCTTCTTCACTTAATTCAGGCAATTTCATTTTTTACCTCTGTTAATTCTTTTTTTATAAAGTTTTCTCGTTTTTTCATCCATATCCATTGATGTGATAACCCTGGCAACACCTTTATCCTTCAGGATATACACAACAAATAGATATCTCCCGGCAAATGTATAGCCGAGCATATATCTCGTTCC
The DNA here is from genome assembly GCA_034718555.1 of Thermodesulfobacteriota bacterium. Classification (GTDB taxonomy): domain Bacteria; phylum Desulfobacterota; class DSM-4660; order Desulfatiglandales; family B25-G16; genus M55B121. The sequence goes on along the minus strand of JAYEMW010000422.1, from coordinate 649 downwards.
TTTTCTACCTTTTTTTATCCAGGGGTCATCATCGAACGCTGCATCTTCAACTTCATCCATAGATACTCTGTGCCTTGCGATGTGTTCGATATTATTTTCATCCCATTCAAATTCTTTTATCTCCATCTTAACTTTCTATAAAAAAATATTGCTTATGTCAATATGTATCTAAAATGTTTACCCAAAATCCGATATTGATTTTGTGTTTTTATTCATTAATAAATTAGCCACGGACACACACAGACGATTATTTACCGCAGAGTTTTTTATACTCTGAATATCCTGTCTAAAATGTTTTTCACCACGGAGACACAGAGCACTCAGAGGGTTTATCTTTTTTTGCCTACCGGGAGAAGGCGATGGGCAAAAACAACCTGTCCCTCCGGGAAAAATAGTGATTATTTCTCCGGCTGAAAACTGCATTTATCCCTTTTGTTTGCCTCCATCTCTTATAAAAATGAAAAAAGTATATCTCTGTGATCCCTGTGTCTCTGTTGTGAATATATAATTTGATACAAATCACAGTGCTGACGCATAACTTTTTTGAGGCAACTATCCTATTGATTTTATTATGCTTAAAAAACAATCAATAAAATATTTGTCGCAATAGACATATTATACCGGTATATTTTTAGCTTTTTAAATCAGG
>JAYEMW010000421.1:0-1813 GCA_034718555.1 Thermodesulfobacteriota bacterium | reverse complement strand
TAACTCTGATTTTGTTTTAAGGTAGACTCTGCGATCCATTACCCATTGATAGCTATCAGGTACCTTATCTACCATTTTCTGAGGATCGGTGTAATTTACAGGACGTAGATATATCTTTAACTGATTTTTTCCTATATGTATTTCAGCGAAATTCTTTGTAATGCGATATGCAACATAAAGTGTTGTAGTTTTTTCTTTGATATTTTCATCCAATTCAAAGGTTCTCTTTCTTAGCTCTTTAAATAACTCTTTGATTGATTCATTACCCTTATTAAGAAGAGCGTCTATTGTTATGTCAATGATTGACTTTTCAATGGTTAGTACGTTGCCTGAAGTTGCCTTTTGTTCGCTAACACTGAGAGGTTCTAAGCTAAATATACCATTTTCATAATATCTGTATTTAAAAAGCTCAATTCTCATTGGAATTACTTCCACTGTATCTATGTCAAATTTGCTATACGATTCCGCTATACACACAACTCTTGGGTTTTTCCAGTCTATTTGGATTGTCTTTGCTGTCTCTTGTCCAAGCTTCTTGATTAGAAGCATTTCAAAAAATTCTTCTTTTTGTGCTGTAAGCCACCGAAGATATGAGAGTGCTTGATTTATTACATTATCATTTTTATTTCTTTTGTACTCAATAATTACAGGCGCTCCAGTGTAATCAACGGCAAGGGTATCTATTCTTCCACCGAATGTTGTTGTGTATTCAGTTGCCAAAAAATGCATTCCTAATGCATAGGATTTTGCAGTCGCCCCCAAAATATATGATAAATATTTTATATTTAGGTCATCTTTTTTTGGTTTTAATAATCCTCAGACATTTGTAACACTAAATTTACCATTGCGATGAAACACCGACCCAGCATTTGCTCCGTCGGTTGTCCAGGTTACATATTCACCATCATAAGCATAAGTATTTATGCGCCCAAAAACACCCAGGTTAGCTGTTTGCGAAGAATACACAGGATATTCTCCTAAATTTGTTGCTAAATAATCTTTTGACATGACTCTGCCACGACTAATCTCACAAACCTCCCCCAACGCCCGAAACTCCCTGCCTGCCGGCAGGCAGGAACCCCCTGCGGACAAAGCTCCTCAATCAATTGTTCTATCTTATTCATGGGCTTAGTCATGGCGGTTCTCATCCTTTGCCTTTTTCTCAATTTTTTTCTGCACGCCTTTGATGGTGTCCAGATAGGCTTTTTCTACGGAAGAGAGCGTTTTAACCTGATATTGTCGGTACTCATTTTCGGCTTTTTTTGTTGCCTGTCTGTGGCTTACTTTGCCCGCATCTTTTAATACGCCTTTACCATATATTTCCGCAAACTTATCCAGCTCGGCCACCCAGTCATGCATGTACATTTTGGTGTGCTCACGAGCTTTGATTTCAGCCAGGTCGAAAAATGCCGAAACCATACGGTTGAGACGGAAGAGTTCGTCTTCGTTTAAATAGTTTTTGGCGATTGTGGTTTCTGCTTTGATGGGCATTGAACCGCTAAAGGTTGCCAGCCCCATAAAATCTTTTTCGGCATCGGCGCGCGAATAAATAGTCTCGGCCGCGGTCTGCTTGTTGGTGGCGTAGTGCAGTTTGTTTTGCACGGTTTTGAAAAATGCCACTGATTCTTTACTCTTTGGATTGTAATCTACACTCGTAGCGTAGAGATCCAGCACTTGCCGATAAAACACCTTTTCACTGCTTCGAATATCACGGATACGCTCAAGCAATTCTTTCCAGTAGTTTCCACCGCCCAGATTTTTGAGCCGCTCGTCATCCATGGTGAAACCTTTGCGGATGTACTCATTCAATCGT
>JAYEMW010000420.1:0-9291 GCA_034718555.1 Thermodesulfobacteriota bacterium | reverse complement strand
TCCACTACTTCCATCCCAACGCTGCTTATATCATCAAGCCTTCCAATAAAGGGGCTTACAAATGTAGCGCCTGCCTTGGCTGCTATTAACGCCTGCAATGGTGAAAATACCAGTGTAACATTGGTGTTTATGTTTTCTCCGGAAAGTATCTTTGTTGCCTTAATACCTTCTGTAATCATAGGGATTTTTACAACTACATTAGGGGCTATTTTTGCCAGATGCCTTGCCTCTTCAACCATTCCTTCCGCATCAAGGCTTGTAACCTCAGCGCTTACCGGCCCATCTACTACTTCGCATATCTCTTTAATCAATTCCTCGAAGTCTCTTTTCTCTCTTGACACCAGTGTCGGATTAGTGGTTACTCCGTCTAATAGACCTAATTCATTCGCTTTTTTAATCTCATCTATATTTGCAGTATCTATAAAAAATTTCATTTTGTCTCCTATAATATTTAAATTTAGAACGATTACAACATTTCAACATAAGGCCCTCTCGGAAGTTCCTCCTTCAGTTGACGAACGGATAGTTTAAGTACGGGATGTATAAGGTCAGGCGCTAACTGGGCCAATGGCTCTAATACAAACCGTCTTTTGTGTAGCAGTGGGTGGGGAATTGACAGGCTATCCGAGCTTATTATCTCTTGATTAAATAGCAATATGTCAAGGTCAATTATTCTTTCCTCCCATTTTTTCTTCCTTATTCTGCCCATCCCTGATTCTATTTCCATCAGGGATCTTAACAACTCAGACGGACTTTGTGCGGTTTTTATTTGGATAACACAATTTGCATACCAGTCTTGTCCTGAAACACCATCCGGCTCTGTTTTGAATGTTGATGAACGGGCAATTACATGGCATTTAGGTAATTTATCTATGTTTTTAATGGATTGGAGGCAGTTATTAATCTTGTCCCCTAAATTTGATCCTATACCTATATATGCTGTTTTTTCCTCAACCCTATAGCCCAATATTTTTTATCCTGTCAGCGGCCTCGATTAATCTGTCTTCTTTCTGTGTCAAGGCCAGTCTTATATAACCTTCACCAGGTTGGCCAAAACCATTGCCCGGGGTCACTACTACGCCAGCCTCTGTTAAAAGCCTTGCTGCAAGGCTGGCAGAGGTATATGAGTGGGGCACTGGAACCCAGAGATAAAACGTAGCCTTTGGTTTACTTACTGTAAAGCCGGATTCTTTCAGTTTTTGGACCATAACATCTCTTCTTCCTGTGTAGATATTTTTTATCTCTTCAGCGCTTTCCCTGTATAACCTAAGGGCCTCTATGCCTGCTATTTGAATAGCCTGAAATATTCCGGAATCAATGTTGCTTTTTATTAGTCCTAAGCCCCTTATTGCTTCCTTATTGCCTACGGCAAAACCTATCCGCCACCCAGTCATATTATATGTCTTTGACAATGAATGAAACTCAATGCACACATCTTTTGCCCCTTCAATTTCAAGAAGACTAATGGGTTTGTAATTATCAAAGGCTACCTCACTGTATGTAAGGTCATGACATATGAGAATATTATTTTTGTGTGCAAAATTGACTGCATTTTCGAAAAAATCCTTGGTAGCTACTGCGGAAGTTGGGTTGTTGGGATAGTTTAACCACAACATTTTAGCCTTTCTTTTAACATTGTCCGGTATAGAGGCAAGATCAGGCATAAAATCGTTTTCCTTTGTAAGGGGAAGGAAGTAGGGTTCTCCGCCGGCAAAAAGGGTGCCGCTGTTATACACCGGATAAGACGGTGAAGTTATAAGTACAAGGTCCCCAGGGTTTATGAACGCCAGAGGAAGATGGGCTACTCCCTCTTTTGCGCCTATCAAGGCCAATATTTCATTTTCCGGATTCAGGCTGACTGAAAATCTTTCATCATACCATTTCCCTATAGATGAGATGAATTCGTCCATGCCGGAATAAGATGGATAGTGATGATTTCTATGGTCTTTAATAGCCTCTATCATTGAATCAATAATTTTCATAGGAGTTGGGAGGTCAGGGTCTCCAATCCCAAGATTGATTATATCTACCCCTTTTTGGGTCATTTCATTCATCTTCCGGTCGATGTCCTTGAACAGGTATGGAGGGAGCTTTTTAATCCTTTCAGCCAGCTCAAACATTATCGTTCTCCTTTAGTCCTAATACATCTTGCATATCGTAAAGACCATTTGGTTGTTTTACAACCCATGTAGCCGCCAATAATGCGCCCCTTGCAAAGTTGTCTCTGCTGTGAGCCCTATGTGTGATTTCAATTCTTTCTCCTACACCGGCAAATATAGTGGTGTGTTCACCAACAATATCACCGGCCCTTATGGACTGGATGCCTATTTCCTCATCTCTCCTGACCCCGATGAAACCCTTTCTTTTATATACAGCGTCTGTATCAAGATTTCTACCGGTTGAGTCTGCAAGTATTTTCGCAAGATGCATAGCTGTGCCGCTCGGCGCATCTTTTTTGAGCCTGTGATGGTATTCTATGATTTCCATATCATATCCCTTATTGAGTATCTTCGACAGGTCATTTACAGTCTTAAAAAGCACATTAACACCGACGCTCATATTAGGAGACATGACGCACCTGATTTTTTGGGAAAGGAGGTTTAATTCCTGATTGATTTCATCGGTAATGCCGGTAGTGCCGATAATTATGGCTTGACCGGCCTTGGAGATGAATCTGATATTTTCCAGGGTACTTTCCGGGGCAGTAAAGTCAATCAGAACATCGGCATTTTCCATAGCCTCGTTTATATCGCCCGTTAGCTCCATATTTATATTACCGAGACCTACTATTTGTCCAACATCTTTGCCGATTGCAGGGTGATCCGGTCTTTCAAAGGCGCCTGATAAATTTATCTCCCCGCTTTTTTGAATCATCTGTATGATTCTTCCGCCCATCCTTCCGGCTGCACCAGCTACAACAGTATTTATCATATTTTCTCCTTTTAGATTAATTTATAGCTTTTAAGAACTTCTTTTAACCTATTTAGGTTATTTTCCTGCATTTTTGCAAGGGGCAGCCTGATGTTATCATCTATCTTACCCATAAGGGCCAGAGACGTTTTAACGGGAACCGGATTAGTCTCAAAAAACATAGCCTGGCAAAGTGGTAAAAGTCTATAAAAGAGTTCTCTGGACCGTTCAATATCTCCATTTTCCCAGGCCAGTACAGTATCAGATGTAATTTTAGGAACGATGTTTGCGACTACGGAAACCACACCTTTTCCGCCAATAGCCATTACCGGGAGGGTTATATTATCATCTCCTGATAGAAGGGTAATTTTTTCTCCTGCCAGTCGAATTATTTCCTCCATCTGCCCTAAATTTCCCGATGCCTCTTTAACGGCCACAATATCAGGGAGTTCTGCAAGCCTGGCAACAGTTTCAGGAAGCATATTTACGCTCGTCCTCCCTGGCACATTGTATAGAACCTGAGGTAATGCAACGGCATCGGCAATGGCCTTGAAGTGTTGATAAAGACCCTCCTGGGAAGGCTTGTTGTAATATGGTGTAACCTGGAGGGTAGCATCAGCCCCAACCTGCTTGGCAAAGTTTGTCAGCTCTATGGCCTCGCTTGTGCTATTTCCACCAGTTCCGGCTATTACCGGCACCCTCTTGTTTACCTCCTCAACTGCTACCTGAATAACCCTTTTATGTTCTTCCATATTCAGGGTTGCTGATTCACCGGTAGTGCCACAAGGCACTATCCCATTAGTACCCTCATCAATCTGCCAGTTAATGAGTTCCCTGTAAACTGATTCATCAAAGTTATTTCCCTTGAAGGGTGTTATAAGTGCGACAATAGATCCTTTTATCATGGTGCACCTCCTTTGTTAAAAAATTACTATTCTCGGACAGCCTCCTATGCTTTGGCTATTTTTGCTTCAAAATGCATCTACCTGCCGTCTGACGCCGTGGTAGTCAGGAGCAGAAATGTGTAAAAACGCACAGACATTACTCTAATCGATGAATTCAGGGATCGTTTCACCCCTTACAAGATCATCCAATGTTTCCCTTGATCTAATTAGAGAAAATTCCTTTTTCTTTACGAGAACTTCCGCCGGACGTGGACGGGAGTTATAGTTTGAGGCCATAGAAAAACCATAGGCCCCTGCGCTCATCAATGCCACTAAATCACCTTGTTTAAAAGAGGGCATTTTTCTATCCTTAGCAAAAAAGTCGCCTGTTTCGCAAATAGGGCCAACCAGATCAGCTGTAATTATTTCACTGTCGGTCTTTTTTACAGGCAGCACTGAATGGAAAGAATTGTACAATGAAGGCCTGATGAGATCGTTCATCCCGGCATCTACAATTATAAACTTCTTGATTGGTGTAGATTTGGTATAGATAACCCTGGTTACAAGGATACCGGCATTACCCATAATAACCCTGCCAGGCTCAAGGATAAGGGTTAGTTGATCTTTCCCTATTATCTCTTTTAAGGCGTCGGCGTATTCTGATGGGTTGGGAGGATTTTCAGTATCATAGGTTATGCCCAACCCTCCACCGATATCGAGAAAGGTTATATTAATGCCCATTTTTCTTATTCTTTGAGAGAGCTCCCTTAATTTTACTAATGCATCAATAAAAGGGGTTATCTCGGTAAGTTGGCTGCCTATATGGCAGGAGATGCCTTTTATATCAATATTTTCCAACCCCATGGCCATTTCGTAAGTATTCAGGGCATCATCTATCTGTATGCCGAATTTATTTTCATTAAATCCCGTCACAATATACGGGTGAGTGTCCGCCTCTATGTCTGGGTTAATACGTAAGGCGATTGTGGCCTTGCGACCAATTTTCCTTGCAACACTATTTATGGTTTTCAGTTCCTGATCTGACTCTACATTAAACATAAGGATATTTGACTTTAGGGCCATTTCAATATCCTCAGGTGTTTTCCCTACGCCGGAAAAAACGATTTTGTTCGGCCGTATACCTGCCTGTATAGCCCTGTAGAGTTCTCCTCCTGATACTATGTCCGCCCCTCCACCCTCTGAAGCCATTGTTTTAAGGATGGCAAGGTTCGAATTAGATTTTACAGAGAAACAGATCAGGTGTTTCAGGCCATTAAAGGCATCTCTGAAAATACGGAAATGCCTTGCCATGGTCGCCCAGGAGTATAGGTATAAAGGTGTTCCAATTTGCTCAGCTATACCTGCTACATCCACATCCTCACAAAAGAGGTCATCATTTTTATATTCAAAGAAGTTCATTTTAAAGTCTTGATGGTAAATTTAATAAAATAATTAATTTTCAGTCATTGCCTACAATCTTGCCTTCGAATACGTCAATCACATCCTTTACTAAACTGGGAACGTTATCTTCCCTTGATGTTTTTTTGAGGTTCTTGAAGTCACCTTGCTTTTTAAATTTAATGTTGAAATTTGCTTTAAAAAAATCATTGGCAAAGGAAGTCAATTTCTCGTAATGCTCAGGGTCATCAAAATAGCTTTCCGTGAACGTCCCTTTAGCCGAGGCTAATTCTATTCCGCCTTTTATGAATTCATAATAGGTGAATTCTTTAAGTATATTTGCCATAGGCCTATCTCTGGTGGCAAGATATCGTATAAAGCCATTCCATTCTTTGCTGTCCCCTTCTTGTATTTCTTCAGTCAGGTCTTCTTTTTTTTCTAAAAATAAAACAGGGTCTTTTCCATGGTTTGTTACAGTCGTGTGGGTTAGCCGTTTTTCAATATTCTCAACCTTCTTGATTAGTTCATCAAAAGAGAGATAGTCTTTTATCTCTATAAGTTTCAGCAAGATGGCCTCAAGGACAATCTTAGGACTATTCGTATAGCGGAGGTCTGCCTCCCTGTTTATCAAAAAATTAAGGGATTGCAAGAGTCTTGCCATTCCAGCTCTTTTTGATTGTTTTCGCACCTCATCTATCTCACTATCAGACAGGTCCAAAAGTTGGTTATGGGCTTGAGGGATAAGTGATACAATAAGGTTTCTAAACTGGTTCATTATTTCTCGATAAAATTCTTTAATTTCATAACCATGATTATATATTTCATCAATTATTTCAAGGCAGTCATTGTCATTCCCCTCAATTATAGCCTGAGACATTCTGTTAATAAAACCCCTGTCTACTATGCCCAATACAGAAGTTATCCGGCTATCATCAACATCTTGTCCGGTAAATGAAACAACTTGATCCAGCAGGCTTTCCGCATCCCGCAGACTTCCTTCTGCTTGTCTTGCTATAATAGATACGCCATGATCGCTTATCTTTATATTTTCTTCCTCTGCTATCCTCTCTATTTGTTTTTTTATATTTAGCAGAGGTATTCTTTTGAAATCAAAACGCTGGCATCTCGATAGAATAGTTACAGGAACCTTATGGGGTTCTGTGGTTGCGAAAATAAATTTTGCGTGATTTGGGGGCTCTTCAAGGGTCTTAAGCAAGGCATTGAATGCATGCATGGTTAGCATATGGACTTCGTCTATGATATATATTCTGTGCTTACCATTTGAGGGGAGATATTTTATGTTTTCCCTTATATTCCTTATCTCATCTATGCCCCTATTTGATGCGCCGTCGATTTCCTGTACATCTACAGATGACCCATTAGTTATGTCAATACAGGAGGTGCATGTGTTGCAGGGATTTCCTTCGTGGGTGTCTTTACAGTTTAAGGCCTTTGCAAATATTCGCGCAAGAGATGTTTTACCCACTCCCCTTGCGCCGCTAAATAGATAGGCAGATGCTGTTCTGTCAAACAGGATGGAGTTTTTAAGTGTTTGCGCAACGTGCTCTTGACCTATAACATCTTCAAATAGTTGAGGCCTCCATTTTATTGCAAAGATTTCGTATGCCATGATTAAGATTATTTGATGTAGATGGCGGAGAGAGGGGGATTCGAACCCCCGGTACCACTTTTGGTAGTACACGCGATTTCCAGTCGCGCTCCTTCAGCCAGCTCGGACATCTCTCCGCAGTCTTAATGAAAAATTAACTAATAAAATAACACAGAACGCTGAAATTAGAAAATAGAAAATAGTCCCGCAGTGCGGGACTGGAAATTTGGCCTTTATGTTTTTGGACTGTTAATGAACGAATTTACATGTATTCTGTCGCGTTTTATTCAGATAAAACATTTCTTCTAATGAGTTTTCACAACCATGATTTGGTTTCTTTAAATGACCCCTTTGAATTCTGCCAGTTTGTAAACATCCGACTCGTAAGCTCATTTCATCCCTGCCTGTGCGTACCCGCACGCAGACAGGTCTCCCAAATTTCTATTTTCCAATTTCCCCGCTTGGCGGGATCTTCGACAAATTTCAAGTCGTGAACGGATACTAAAAATCTTTACTACCGCGCCTGCCTTGCTAAAGAAGACATTAATTGGCAAAATTTTCTTACCATATTTATCCGTCCCAATCGCTGCCTTCAAAAGCTAAAATCCCCAAAATGCCTTTTTACTTAAAGCTCTTTAGAATGTAAAGCAAAAAGCGATGTCAATAGCTCAATATTTAGTGGAGATATACAAATAGTAACTTATTAATTTGTAATAATCTTCCGAAAACGACCGTGTCTCTGCCTGATATTCCGCTGCGATGTTTTTTATTTTTGTAACCGTTCATGGGTTCAGGGTTTCCCGCTGAAATCGGGATTCAGGGTTAACTGCTTCGCGATGTTTCCCTTAGTAATTGATTCCATTGGTTTAATACCAAGAGAGCTCGACCTCTGAACCTGTTAATCCCGCTTTCAGCGGGAAACCATTTAATCCCGCCAGGGCGGGACTGGAAACAGAGGTTTGTGTCCAAAATATTTGAAAAGGCCATTGGTGTTTAGCTGATTATCTTCGTAATTTTATGGTAGATTTTCTCATTACAATGAAAATTTCCCACATGATCTATTTTAGGATCCTTTTTATTTAATTCATGCTTCAGAGCTGCAGTTTCACAGCAGCAATTCTCATTTTGGGATAATTTATTAGCCACGGACACACCCCAGTACGATCTGCCGGACCTACGGGGCAGGCACGGACGGACACGGACAAATTATTTATCCTTTAGTCTTTACCTCTTTTCGCGAAGCGATGATGCTATTTTAGCCGAGCGACTTGCTCGGCTAAAATGTCTGTGTGTTTCTGTGTGGGTCTGTGGCAAAGTCTCTTCTTTCGCTATAATTAGAATTGCTGGTTTCACAGATTTTGTTTTGACATATTAATTGCTTTTATTTAAAAATAAACATATCGTTTGTTTAGTTAGTGATTTTAATATTAAGGCTTCGCTTATGTAATAAATGGTATCAAATATCAAGAAAATTTTACCAGATAATTATTATCAGGTAAAGGCGACTCGTTTTAAGGGTAATTATCAACTTAACAGGGCATATTGGCCTGATAATTAATGGTTATACCTTGGGATAATGGCATGAATGAAACACAATTTTATAACTGGTTGTGTGATAAATATACAGGCGGTATTCCAAAATCCAGACTCTCAAATTGTCTCAGAGTAGAGCAGTACGAAGGAAACTTAGACGATCATTTCACAAATGATAAAGGGGTATCTTTACTCCAAAGATTATCGTATTCAAAAGATGACCAGCTTAATAACCGAAGTGCAAATCATAATATACCAATAGCTGGCGATATATATAATGGAACTGCAACGTTAAAACAGGCGGTGAATTTATATTTAAAATTTAAAACGGGAGAGAATCCAGCAAGAGGAACAAACCAACGAGCCTTACCAGTAAAACGCAAAAGGAAAATAGATTGGCCCGTTTGGAATCATCCATGCGATGAAGAACTTTATGAAATAATCAAACTCACCGCTAAATACATAAAATTCCTACACCCTGACATAATAAGAGAAATTGTAATTGACAATAATAGATTTAAGGCTAAATGGTCTGAACAGTTAGAAAAAAGAAGTGTGCCTTCCATAATTTATCTTTGGGAAAATTCTCCGTGCGCTTTTCCCAGGGTCCGGCGCTACGCAGGAAGTAAAGAAATTGCTTTTTTCAGAAAGCACACAGAACTATCAAGTGATGAAATAGAATATGCTGTCAAGCTAGACGACAACGATTATCCAAAACAAATATGGTCATATATATTCAGAGAAAACAAGTTCCAAAAATATGGCCCCAAACATTTTGCGCTTGCCCACTTGGCAGATCACAAAGAATATAACAATAGGTTGTTTGCTGAATTTAATATTCAAAACCTAACAGAACAGCATCAACTTTTTGGGCTTTTTACCTGCCCAACCAATACGGCATATATCCCAACCAGCCTTTTAAGGCCAACCGACTTTTCACCTGCTATTCGAAAGCTG
>JAYEMW010000419.1:0-9301 GCA_034718555.1 Thermodesulfobacteriota bacterium | reverse complement strand
AATCCCCAGCCTATGGCCTTATTAGGATAATAAGAGACGGTCTTCTTTTCAAGGAGACCTATGGTAACAGGTTATCAGTAAAAATACATAAAAAAGGTGTTTACAGGGCAGAGGTATTTCGTAAAATGCCCCCCTTTGGCTTGAGACCCTGGATATTTTCTAATCCAATTTACCTGCGGTGAAGAACTGGATATGGTTGGCAATAAGTTTTTGGGTAAATATTTGGGCGGTTCCTTTCAATTTCAATGGCAGTTTTCTTTGTGGCACAATCAAGACGTCTACCCCTCTATATTTGCACTTCTGGTTTTCCAGGAGCTTTTGCTTTACCCCGTTTGTGACTTTGAGTTTCTGGCATTGTATGTTATCTCCATAGAAAAAAATTAGAGTATCATTGCCCTGTTTATATCATTATGGCCCACAGTATTTAAAACCAGTCAATTTTTCGAATCTTTTGACTTCCTTTTCAGGTTGGGGATGTTCATTACATTTATCCCAATCCTCTATAATTGATTGATGATCGTCATTCCATTTAGTAAGCCCTTTTATTATCCAGTCATTAACTATCTCCAACGGTGAAATCGTTTCCCCTGCAAACTCCTGGGTCACAAAATCATTGAGATCGTCGTCGACAGTTGTCAGCTTAAAACCATGGGCAATGGAACATGCAGCTATTTTTTGATCAACGTAGCTCAAACTGAAAAAACTTTTGGTCCTTTCATTTATTTTACTTGTCACGATAATATTTTGTATTGCTTCCAGATATAGTTTAAAATCAGCACTTTCCACCTTTGATTTTTCTAATGCCTTTATTTTGCTTTTATATTTTGTTCTCCAGGGATATCTGGTTTTAAATTTCTGTGTACGAAATATTTCCTGAATCATCTCCTGAATAGTAACGCATTCATACCGTTCATCACAAAACATATCAGGGGCTATCCTTATCAACATCAATACACTGCAAGTATCACAGAGAATATACATATTAGGAAGCCATGCTTTTTAATTTAACAAGTTCATCTTTAACTGCTCTTGCGTCCAGCACACTCTCAATCCCAAGCATTTCCCCGAGTTTTCTATTTGTAATACTGTAAATTTGGTTAAGTATGACATTTGTAAAAAGAGGGCTTAGCTTTGAAATTTTTGCAACATAATCTCTGGGATAATCTGCTATAAACAGAACATCACCAATTTTAGGAAACCCTTTTTTTAAATTTGAGTCAGCGCCTCCAATTTTGAGATTAAAATTAGGATCAATAGTTTTGATCTGTTTAACTATCCCAAATAATGCGTGCCCGTATTTTTTTCCAAAAGTTTTAAGCTTGTTTACCTGGATCCCCACAGGTAAGCCATTGATAACATCATACACAATACGAACATATTCATCAGGAAATTGAACATAATTTGCTACTTTGTCACAAAAATCTTCTTCTGCTACATCAAAGCCGTCATTTGTTTGGATTTCATCTCGTATTGCGTGTACAGCTTCATGTAAAACTGGAAAAATCAGATCAATAATATTTGTACTGTTATTAACAAATACAATTCTATGACCATGAATTTTTGTATAAAAAGCATAGGCTTTAATTTTTTCAGGAAAATACCGGAATATTACCTTAATTCCAAGTTGTTCCAAAAGAGAAAAAGTGTGTTCATAATCAGGCGGAAAATCCTGACCGATATCGGCTCGTAATCTCAACTCCGATGCAATTTTTTTTGCAACTACATCAGTGCGGTGATGAATTCTTGCAACAGGAAGGATGCCTGAATTCGCATCATTTTTGAAAAGAACTTCATATTTGCTGGCCATTTCAAGCGCATCTTTTTGCATTTCCAGTGTAACTTTAGCTGTTTTTCTTGTACGATGGACAGGCACAGATATTGAAGGATCAAAATTTCTGCAAAAGAAGAAATCGGGATTGACATTAAAAATTTTGCAAAGATTAATTAAATGGTTACCTTTGGGAATCTGGCCTTTAATCCAGTCATTTACTGTCTGCCTGGAAACACCTGTCTTTTCTGCCAATTTGACTATGGAAGAATTATTCTCCTTAATCAAATATTTAATTTTCTCCCCTAACCATTCCATTATAACCTCTTTATATTTATATGTTTTTATTGCTTTGTAAAATATTAAATATACTCATATCAAACTCTCGGTTTATTGTAAAGTAAATTTTACATTTTTTTACAAAAAAAATATATTTAGAATGCAAGATGTAAGATTTACTTAACATCTCAATAAGTCCAAGCAGCTTTAGAAAAAATCCCCCTCAATCCCCTTTCTTAACCCGGCAAAAACACTGGTGGATAAAAAAGGGAAAGATATAGGAATGCCCCGTCTTATTCAGAAATTACTAATTTTGTGTTCAAAATGCTCAGAAAATTTTACCTATCGAAAGCTTAGACTATGCACTATTGCAAACCCGGAATCATTCACAAGCCCACACGTAACAGAATAACCCAACAACCATATGTTTGATGTCTTTTTTCTTGACATACAAGCCTACGTCTTCCTATACTTGCCAATAAAAAAGCGAGTTCTTATCAAATTATTACTTGAAATAACCTGAAATTTTTATTTATTTTGCATAAGGAAAGACAAAAAAAATGGAAAACAACCTGGTGGACGAAAAAACGATTGCCGACAGTATTTCGCTGGAAATTATGACATCAGGTGTCAAGCTCCCCCCGCTTCCGACTAATGGTGCAAAGCTTCTGGAGATGGCTCAGCAGCCCATGAATAAAATAGATATTGCTTCTTTTACCAAACTTGTGGAGATGGATCCAGGGCTTTTTGCCAGTGTTCTGCAATTAGCCAATTCGCCTTATTACAGTGGGGTAGGAGGAATTATCAGCCTGAGAGCCGCTATTACTCGTATCGGTCTAACAGAGACTTTAAATTCAATCTGTATGTATTTTTTCCAGAAAATGTTGCCCAAGGTTCCTGCCATTGAGGGATTTTCGTCTAAAGAGCATTGGGCATATTCCTGGGCATGTGGTATGGCGAATCGGCGTCTTGGCCACCCAAATTTAGAAATGGGTGTACTGCCTGGAGAACTTTATATAGCCGGACTGCTCCATGGTATGGGAAAACTGCTGATAGCCATTCATTACCCCGATAAATTTTCCAAGTGCGTAATAATGGCCAGGGATCTGGAGCAGCCTCTGTACAAAATGGAACAGGATGTATTCGGAACTACGGATGCCTTTGTGGCCTCCAAGATTATGGAAGCCTGGCATCTTCCTGCCAATATTTGTGCTGGAGTGGCTTTTCATCAGATGCCTGAATCTGCGCCGGATGAATACAAAGAAATTGCAGGTTTGACCCAGTTTGCCTATTATATTGCCTCCATGTCAGGAATCGGAAGCAATGGAGACGGGCTTTTAATGGATCTTTCTTCCACCTACATTTGCCAACAATCCGATTTGCAGATTTCCCAGGAAGAGATCCGGGAAAAGCTTATCAGGGAAATTTTAAAATCCCTGGAGGAAAAATCCAAAAGCGTGACCGGTATGTCTCCTATATCCCAAACTAAATCACCTGAGATAGAAGATGTCGGGGGTAAAAGAAGCTCTGTAAAAAAAGGTTTGTTTGCCAGGATCAGGTCATTGCTCGGTGGAAGCTGATTTGTAATTCTTCTCAATGAGTCCAGACAACTTTAGAAAAAATCCCCCTCAATCCCCCTTTCTTAAAGGGGGAAGATATAGGAATGCCCCGTCTTATTGAGAAGAAAACTGTTTAGGGCTCACTCAAAAATAACTTCACATTTCAGGCGCCGATACATACCGTCTGACTGCGTTGTGAAAACTCGGAATATGACTGATATTCCTGCGTTTCCACGCCTTGTCAGACGGGCGCCTCAACACCTGAAATTGCGAACTTATTTTTTCGTGAACCTTAACTTTTTGACTTATTAATCTTTATTTCCATTTCTTTTGATCTTTTGTAGTTTTCAAGCGCGCGTTTATGATCTCCCATTTGATCAAAAATTGAGCCTATTACCTTAAGGTCGTCTACCGCTTTTTTTAACCGATAGATTTTATCTATGGCTAATGCCTTTTCGAGCCTATTGATTGCTTCTATGTATCTGCCTTGTTCTCTCAATGACATGGAAAGGCTATAAAACACATCAGCCTTGCTGATAAGGATATTCTCCCTATCTCTCCCTGCATTAAATATCTTTAGGCCATGGTCCAGCAGATCTAATGCCCGTATAAACTCCCCTGCCCTGGAGTAGGCTAAGGCCAGTTTGCCTATATAGGCAGCCTTTTCAGGATTCCACATTACCGCCTTCTCATATAGCCCTACAGCCCTTGCATAATCATTTCCTTTGTATGAAATGTTGCCCATCCGAATGGCGGCATAGGCCTTGCCGATAGATGTATTTTCCATTCTAACTTTGGACCTTTCAGCCCCCAGGGAAATAGCGCTTTTTTCATCATTAGCTTTTATTGCACACCACATAAGCCCGCTCAGGGCGCCTAATCCATTCTTATTTAATTTTAGGGCTGATTTAAAACCCTTCTTTGCAGCCTGATAATCCTTTTTCCTGTATAAGGCCCATGCCCTCAAATCATGTGCCAGATACGAATGTGGCGCTGCAGAAACAGCCTTATTGAATAAATCCATATCAAGTTCTTTTTCATGCCCCCAAGATGAATAAATGTAATAGGCTTCCAAGGCTCTTCCCAGAAAGTCCAGCCCCTGCATGTTTGTGTCTTCTTGCCACAATGACTTAGTTATCTTTCCGTCCAAACTTTCTATACCGCAGTCTTCGAGCCATAAAAAAAAATTTTCCTGAAAATCTGTAATCTTACCGGGAGTTTTTATAATAAACTCGGCATTTTTTTGGCCATGTGCTTCTTCTGTGTCTGTGAGCATTAAGTTTATCTTAACGTTAGGGCCCTGTTGTTTAAACCATCCCCATAACCAGTAGCGTATTCCTTGGCCCTTGCCAAGACTGCTAATCTCGATGAGACTGTCCTTTCCTTGGCAATAGTCCAAAAAATTATTCTTTTTATGAAAAATTCTTTTAACCCTCCACCCAAACCAAAACTCCTTTAAACCGTTATGATGGGCTACCATGTTTCCCAACAAAAAATGCACCCCAAGGCCTATTCCATTATAGGTCTGGTCTTGTGCAGGCCTAAGGGGCATGACAATTAATTTAGGCTTTACTCCTGATACCCTTTTCGTGCCCTTTTTTTGGATTATTTCACCCTTGAGAATAGGTGACGGCAAATACGATTTTTCTGATATTGCATGGTGGTCATGGACTCGACAACCGTTAAAAAAGATTGTTGCCCAAAAAAATAGAAAAAACGCTGTGTATATAGCTGCTTTTTTTGTTTTCATAATATACGCTCCGTTAAGGAAAAAACATAGAAGGCCTATTTTTCCTAAAATAATTCGCCAAAAAATCAAATTTTATCAATTTACGATAAAATAACTTGATTTTTGTTAAAGATGGTTTATTATAGTCATAATCATAAAGGTCCGGCTTTTTTAGCGGGCTGATTTGGTTCTGAAAAAAAGATCCATTTGTAAAAAGTGGCAACCTTAAGTTAGAACCAAGAAAATATTTAAGAAAGGAGGATGTCACTATGGCTAATGGAGTAGTTAAATGGTTTAATAACAGTAAAGGTTTTGGATTCATCGAACAAGAAAATGGTCCAGATGTATTTGTTCATCATTCAGCAATCAATGCCGAAGGCTTTAAGTCTCTCAATGAAGGCGATAACGTTACCTTTGATATTGAGCAAGGGGCAAAAGGCCCGGCTGCAGTAAATGTTACAGTAGCTTAGTTTGCTTTTTTAACATCAATAGGGCATTTCATTAAACTTACAATGGAGTGCCCTATCCCTTCTTCCCCATATCCCTGATTAATTAGCCTATCATCTGGATATCTCTTTATTTGGTGCAATGTAGTTTGTAAATAAAAAATATCGAAGATGTGACAACTGCCATAAAGATGATAAAGAAGATATTAAATCCATACGCCTCGATAATCCATCCTGCTGAAATCGGAAATAACGTCGGGACAATACTTCCTGCACCGGCAATTCCAGTGTAAAGGGCCCTGTTTTGTTTGTCCGAAACTTCAAGTAAAACGCCATTTATCGAGATTGAATACAGAGAGTAAACAATACCCCCTGCAATAAAAACACAAAAAAACCCTGAAGCGCTATTTAAGGCCATCACAAATAAAGGAATAAACAATGCCAACAGCACGCTGCTGTACAATAAATACCGGTATCTAATTTTCTTTGAAAGAAAAAACAGCAACATGCCTGTTACCACAACTCCAGTGACCTTGAATATTAAAAACCCACCTATTTCAGAGCTACCGACCTGAAAATTCTCTTTGGCATACAATATTAGAAATGGAAATATGGCAACGCTTACACCAAGGGTGTTTACAAAACCAAGATAATATCTAAGTTTTGAATTTGATTGTATCTCGCCCCTAATGGCATTTAAAAATGCCTTCAGCCCCTTAATTTTATAACCGGATGCCACTGTTTCTTTAACCCGCCAAAAACCAATGGATGCAAGGCCGAGAAAAGCTGCGGCAATAAGCATCATAAATGTATAATTTTCCGGAAACTGACGAGACATTAATACCCTGCGTGCAAAAAAGGCTGAAATCAAAACTCCGGAGCCGGTTAATGCCTGGCTTATTGAAAAAAATGACTTTCTGGAATCAGGCAAAACCGACTTACCTAAAATATCAGTGTAACTAATGTTGGCGAAAGCTCCGCTAAAGGAAAATATAGTGATAAGAATAAAGATAAATAAAATAAGTGCATCCCCACTAAATGATACGGAAAAGAAGAACAACAAGGACAAACCCGCAAGGGATGCAATTCTCGAATTAATCCCAAATAAAAGGTACTTCTTTTTAAAGGTTTTATTTTGCAGATAAGGCGAAAAAAATAGCTGGGTAAAACTTGATCCTCCCAGCATAAGGGCTGTTAACAAACCTATATGTATTGAACTGCCGCCTGATTCAATCAACATTGATGGGATTATAGTGTCAACATCCATAAAATTCTTCGCCAGGGCTAAAAAAACGGCATGCATTAAAAATGAATAAAAATTATGTTTGGAAACTGATTTGCTTAAATTCATCTGGTCTAAATTAATCTGTTTTTCTTTCATTCCATATTTCCATTAAGATTGAGCTCGTTTTTCCCGCCTTTCATTGACAAAGTATGCCCCTATGCCAGACAAGCCGGTTGGAGAGTAACGGAAATCCCGATTCATCGGGGAACCAAAAAGGTCTCTCGCCCCGGTTAAATACGCTTCGCTGCCATTCGGAATTTAACTGGACAGGCAAAGGCGCAAAGCTTGCAAAGAAAAACAATGAAAAGATATTTTTACCTTTTATAGCAATTACCTTTATTTTTACAGCGGTCAGGGTGTTTCTAAAAAAATAACTTCACATTCTTCCATCTAATCACCAAACCTTACTTGCGCAATAAAATTCTACCTGTGCGGTTAGCTTTTAGCCATTAGCTTTTGGACAAAGCTGTTCAATACCCTCTTTATCTCATTGATCTGTTGATTAAGTTCTCTAAAATCTTTCATTTCCACCCCTTTTTAATGCTAATTCCGTCTCAGATAGGCGGAACTAATGGCTAACCGCACAGGCCGATAAAATTAACTCAAATCAAACGGCAATTCTTCGAATTTATTTCTATTGAACCGGCAGTTAATATAGTTTAAAATCAAAACTAAAAACAATTGGAGAATTCATGAACACAAAGACAATTATCTTTGATTTTGACGGCACATTGGTTCATTTAAATATTGATTTTAGTATTATCCGTATGGAAGTTGAAGATCTTCTGACAGATTATGGGGTAAGGCCGGATACTCTAAAGGAATTATATGCGCTGGAGATAATAGACGAGGCAACAGGGCTACTGTCAGATTATAATCCTTCTAAGGCCGCATCTTTTAACCATGAGGCACTTCAGATTGTTACCAGGCATGAAGTCAAGGCGGCTAATGAGGGCAAAATCATTCCAGGCATACCTGATATGCTGCAACTACTTTCTTTTAGAGGAGTAAAGGTTGGCATCATTACCAGAAACTGCAACAAAGCGGTGAGGATTGTCTTTCCTGATATCGATAATTTTTGTGATGTATTCATCCCCCGGGATTATGTAGCTCGGGTAAAACCACACCCTGATCATCTTACCCTTGCCCTGAGAAAAATCTCTGAAAACAACTATAAATATTGTTTAATGGTCGGAGATCATGCAATGGATATTGAATCTGGAAGGCGTATGGGCATAAAAACCATAGGTGTCTTAACAGGAAAAAAATCCCGTCAGGATTTAATGGATGCTGGAGCTGATTTTATATTAGACGATGCAACAAAAATCCCGGAGTTCATTTTTAATGAGCAAATATTATGAAAAATGATGTATTGCCAACTGGAAAACTTGACGTTAAGATTCTCCGCAAGATGCTCCGGAGATATACAAAAACCGACAAAAAAATAATCTTAGGTCCTCGAATAGGCGAAGATGCAGCTGTAATAGACATAGGGAAAACCGCACTTGTTGTAGCTACAGATCCTATAACCTTTGCGTCTGATGCGGTTGGGTATTACAGTGTAATGGTTAATGCCAATGATATAGCCACTACTGGGGCTGAACCAAAATGGTACACGGTCACCATTCTCCTGCCGGAGGGGTCGGCTACGGAAAATCAGGTAGATTCCATCTTTAAGCAGATCCATGACGCTTGTAAAATGTTGAATATTTCTCTTATAGGCGGCCATACTGAAATAACGCATGGGCTTGATCGCCCTATTATTGTTGGGCAGATGTTAGGAGAGATTGAAAAAGATAAGGTTATTAACACAGGAGGGGCAAAGGCGGGTGATTATATTTTATTGAGTAAGGGGATTTCTATTGAGGGAACATCTATTATTGCACGAGAAAAAGAGGCGGATTTGTTGCATCATGGAATATCAAAAGACTTGATAGAAAGGGCAAAAGGATTCCTTTCTGACCCGGGCATATGCATTGTAGAAGAGGCACGGTTAGCATTTCAAATAGGCGATGTTCATGCAATGCACGATGTCACCGAAGGGGGGCTTGCCAACGGCCTGCATGAGCTGGCCATTGCGTCAGGGGTTAAGATTGAGATCGATGAAAAAAATATACCGGTTTTTAAGGAATCTCAAATCTTTTGTGAATTGTATGGCCTTGACCCAATGGGTATTATTTCTTCAGGAGCCCTTCTTATAGCGGCAAGCCCGATTGGCACGGATAAAATTTTAGA
>JAYEMW010000418.1:0-1823 GCA_034718555.1 Thermodesulfobacteriota bacterium | reverse complement strand
TTCCTTTAAAATCGGCCTCAGCAATAAAATGCATTGGTCCTGAATATGGGCCTATGGATATTGTGTCTGTCTGCCAGTTGTGTACGCACAAGGATACATGCTGGAGAAGGCATGATTGAGGTATAAAAGTGCATTAGAGGTTATTTCAATTTATTCATAAGCTTCTTTAGCTGTTTACATTTGCCATTAGATCTGATTCCTTTTCCATTATGCAGTATTTTTTTAAGCTTAAAATGCGAAACAGGATTGCGATTAGTGGAATAATTTTGACTTCCCAAGAGGTGCAGAAACATGCAAATGTTTAACTTCTAATAAGTAAAACCAATAAATTTATAATAAACTGAACTGTCATAGATACCTGGTCATGATTGAAATTTGAAGGATCTATGTTGTCTAAAAAAGCTAATCAATTTATTTTTTTCTTGACAAAAATATTAGCCTATTGTATACAAAAGACAATAAATTTGAGAAAATAATTAATCTTACGTAATCCTTATCTATACACAAGTCATCATAGGCTGTTGGATGTGCTTAATGTAAGATATAACCTGTAGTGTTTTCAAGATTTAAACCTATTTTCCTTACTAAGGAGGCTGCTAAATTATGACCAAGCAAATTATAAATCCAGATAGTATTCCAAAGCCGATGGGCCCATATTCCCAGGCTGTGGTTACTGCTGGCGGTAAATTTGTCTTCATTTCCGGCCAAGTGCCGGAGGACGTCAAAGGAAACCTCATTGGGAAAGGAGATATTGATGTCCAGGCAAGACAGGTTCTTGAAAATCTGAAAATTATGATAGAAGAATCTGGAGGCGCCATGTCAGATATTGTTAAAATAACTATATTCATGGTGGAAATTAACTCATTTTCTTATGATTGTCTGGGCAAGCTAAGAAAAGAGTTCTTTGGTGCTGATTATCCAGCGAGCACAATGATGGAAGTAAAAAGACTCGCAAAGCCTGAATGGCTGATTGAGATTGAGGCATGGGCGGTAGTTTGATTTATTTTTTTATGTAGTTCACCAAACTTTACAATATATACCTCTATAAGAATTTATTTTAAATATTGCAAAGAATCAGCATGACAAACGGCTGATTGCCGGAATTCAATTAATGTAGTGCTTTTTAAGTAATACAGATGTAAAACTTATGGCATTTACTGAGCCTGGAACTATGTTCCATTTGATAAGAAAATAAAGGAATGAAATTAACTTTGAACTAAGGTGTAAATAGAGTTGATATTTTAATTTTATTGAAAATGCCTTAAAAATACTGGTTATGAGAGTTGGAACGCTTCGCGAGAGGAGGTGAACATTATAGGAAAAGTTTTGTAATTATAACCTGTTAACTCAAGGGAGGGGATTTAATATGAGAAAGAAAGGAATAGTCGTATTAGTAGCGAGTATCTGTGTGCTTTTGGTTATGATGACGGTGCCTTTTAATGCAATGTCCGCAGACAAGAAAGTTTATAAATTTACCTTTGCCTGGAATGATATATGGGGCCCTAAATTTAGATGCTCACAGATATACAAACCGGGTGGAGAGATGCAGAGGATGCTTTATGAACGAAGTGGAGGAAGAATACAGCTGAAGATAGTTTCGCGTATGTTCCCGGCGACAGATATACTGCAGGCCGTGGCTACGGGAAAGGCTGACATGGGTGATGTGCCTATGCCTTGGCATTCTGGTACCTACCCTCTATGGAACTGGGGTGAGATCCCAGGAATCGTTGATGAAGACCCTGTAAAGGGCTTGGCTGAGGAATTAGCTATTTATAAAGATAAAGGGGTAATGGAGATTTATGATAACACCATGGGTAAAATCG
>JAYEMW010000417.1:0-1824 GCA_034718555.1 Thermodesulfobacteriota bacterium | reverse complement strand
CTGCACTAATATTTAGCTCTTCAAGCAAAAACCAACAAAATCCAATTCAAAATTAATATACTACCTAAAATTTGATTTTCCACAGCTCAATCTGAAAAATATTGTGAATAATCTGAAAATTTATGAAAATTGACCACACTCATTCCGGTTGAGCCCAAAAAACCCATTATTATTGGGGGATCATTTTTATTTTTCGCGTTTGCATGGGCAGGCCTTAGAAGAGTTGAAAGGCCTATTTCAACAGAACTCATGCAATTCATCCGTACAGAACAGATGCAGCGTCTTAAAAAGACACTCAAACTTAAAGTTTTTTAGCCGCCCCAGTTAAATACGCTACGCTTGTTTTCTACAAAAAATTTAACAGGGCAGGCAGACTGTCGCAGACAAGCACAGACTTTATTTTTGCCCGAAGGGCACGATAGTTTTTTCATCTGCCAGGTCGACAGAGGAAAAATTATGCTTGCCCCGAGACTATAATCAGGACAATAGTGAAGCGAATGGAAGGATTTGCAATACAATGTTTTCTTTCTTGACAGTTCTTGACAGTTGGATTGCCAAATGATAGTTTTTTTCGTAACAAAGGAGGTCGGGTATGCAAGAAGAATATACTGGAATATTGTTAAAAGATGGACACATCTCCATTCCGAAAAAAATAATCGCTAAACTGAAGATAGATAGAGGAAGTAGACTACGTGTAATAGTTAAGGTGGAAAAAGGGATCTCAAAGAAAAAGATCCTGTCTTACGCAGGCTTACTTTCCGATTTGACAGCGGAAGAACAAAGGCGATTTGATGAATCCATTGAAAAAAGAAGTCTTTTCGGGCAGAGAAAAGTAGAGATATGAAACGATGCACTTTGGACACTAATATCATTACGGCTTTTCTGAAGAATGATTCGCGAGTAGTAGAAAGGGTCTCAGATTATCTTGAATTTTTTGATAAGCTTACCATCAATATTATTTCTTATTATGAAATCCTAAGAGGGCTAAAAGACCTTGGAAATGAGGAAAAGCTGCGCAGGTTTGACAATTTCATACAGGAAAATGAATTAATATTTATTACAAAAGATATTATAGAAAAAGCCGCTGAAATTTATGCTTATCTAAAAAAAGAAGGAAATTTGATCGAAGATGCTGATATTTTGATGGCATCTACTGCCATTGTTGAAGATGTGGTTCTTATAACCAACAACCTTAAGCACTTCAAAAGGGTGAAAGATTTAAGGTTAGACAACTGGCTGCAGAAGTAAAATAGCTCCTCTTCTATTCTGATAGCATTGGATAAAAATAAGACCCCTTCTTCGTTCTCTGCGTCGAATGAGCGAAGCGAATGGGCGGTAAGAAAAAAACAGAAACTTATAAACTAATGAACGTCCGAAAGTGCTATAACTCCGGCAGCATTGCAATAATTACCTTATCTGCCGCAGGCAGATTGGGAATTTCACTTTCATCAGGAAAGTGAAATAAAAAATAAACCATCCCGTAAATCAAGTTAATCCTGTCAAAAGAAAAAAGGAATTTTGCCCAAAGGGTATGATAGTTAATCTCCGACCATGTCGGTCGGAGATTGTCTGCGGTTGTCTGCGGCTAATAATAAAAAGTAAAAAATAACTTGCTTTAGTCTATCACAATGTGATATATAAGGAATATTCAAGGCAAGAGAAATTAGGTAATTTCTTCAGCTTGGAGGAAGAGATATGAGAGAAACTATTAAAGATGCAATAGGCAATACAGTTCAAAACCTTATGCGAAGTGGCATAAGAACATCATTTTCTGAAAAAGAATTAAAAGAGTTTGGAGTAGTTATTCCTGAAGTTGAAATTAAT
>JAYEMW010000416.1:0-1826 GCA_034718555.1 Thermodesulfobacteriota bacterium | reverse complement strand
TTGATAAGAAATTCCTTGCCCCGTATATTGAGGAAGGTCTCTTGCTGGCCCGCAAAGGAGGCATCAGGAAGATCCTCTGCTGTTGCAGAGGATCTTACCGCTACATCCACTTTATCGCTGTAGCGGGCCTCCATCTTTTTGTATGCATCTTCTATGGCCTGGGTAAGCTCCCGGGGAAAGGGGCTTTCCCTTATGATTGTTCTGGCCTTCTCACCCCTTTGCCTGAGGTTTTCCATGTTATGGGTGTCAAGGCCACCCAGGGCATCCCTTATTTTTTCCTCTAACCTGGAATGCTCTAAGAGGTATCTGTAGGCATGGGCGGTTATGGCAAAGCCAAAGGGGATGTTTATGTGTTTATTAGTGAGGTGTCTGTACATTTCTCCGAGGGATGCGTTTTTTCCCCCTACAAGGGCAACATCGTGAATGGTGATTTCATCAAACCAGAGGATCAAGCTTTCTTCTTTTTGCTTTTGCATAACCAACTCCTTATCTGATGTTTATTTATGAAGACCTTTTACGCAGTATATATCTTTTCAGCGAGGATGACAAACATTGTCTGATCTTGCAGACGTAAAATATTGTCTGATCTTGCATATAACAAATATGAGCATGGTCGTTAAAGGTCTATGAATGGAAGGCTACTTTATATCATTACACAAAGGGGGTTGTCAAATGGGATTTGCAGGGTGCTGCATATTTGCTGTTTTAGAAAAATTCCTTACAGGTTCTTCCAGACCCACCTATATCCAGAAAGGTTATAAATTTGTTTCAAAAAATGATTTTTTTTATGGCAATTCGTTTTTTTTCAATTGGGTCGAAAATTCACTGAGATTTTTAACTACAAAACCTCCTTTGGGTTTTGCCCCATCCCTGTCAAGATAATAGGCTTTAATTCCAAGTTTTTTAGGGGCCACGTAGTCGAAGTCATAATGATCCCCAACATGAATGGTATTCAATGGATCAACCTTCATTATTGTACAAATTTTTTGGTAAAATTCCGGGGTTTTCTTAACTTGACCAAAATCTGATGTGGCTGAAAAGGTCTTAATAAAATAATCTCCAATACCTGCCTCTTTAATTTCAATATCTACAAACTCCCTTGCTGCATTGGAGGTAATAATAAGATTGAAGTGCTGTGAAAGGTCTCTGATAACATTTTTAACCTCTGGAAACGGCAGTACCCTATGCCTATGTTTATCTAAGACATACTCCCAGCTTTCAGAAAGTTTAAAGAAATCAAACCAGTATTTAATATCATACCACTTTAAAGATGAGTCACCAGCCCTTTCGTATTCTGAAATCACCTTTGTTTTAGCAGTAGAAAGGCTGGTATTGTATTTTTTTGCATAAAGCCGAGGTACGGCAATTTCCCATATATAGGTTACATAGCCTGGATCAACGAGCGTATTGTCCAAGTCGAAAGATATTAATTTGGAGTTTTTCATTTATCCTCTAAACACATTAGTTAACCAGAATTTTTTTCACCACGAAGACACATAGGGCACAAGATATAGGACAAAATATAAACACTTCCACCCTTTACTCATTCACTTTTACCTTATTTTTGCCCTATAAGCAAACTTCGTTTTCCTTCCGACCTTACAAAAAGCCTTGGAGGGTGAAAAACCGTTTGATCTTTCTATCTGTGATATCCAGATGCCGGAGGTGGATGGCATGGAGGCGACAAAAGAAATCAGGAAATTTGAGACTCAAAACCAGTAACGAGAAACGAGCACCGAGCAACCAGCACCGAGCAACCAGCACCGAGCAACCAGCACCGAGCAACCAGCACCGAGTAACGAGCAACGAGCACCGAGTAACGAGCA
>JAYEMW010000415.1:0-1827 GCA_034718555.1 Thermodesulfobacteriota bacterium | reverse complement strand
AGGATTGTGTGCACTAAGAATTTAGGTGCCTAAATTCTTAGTGCAACAACAAAAAAGACATAAAGCCGTGAAATCCGTGCCGAATAAACCCTCTTAGCGCCCTTTGCGCCTTAACGATTCAAAAAAAAGGGAATAAGTCAACGAACTGGCAAGAGTCACAACATAATGACCCCATTCTGACCTTAACTGAAACCGATAACCAGTGCCCGATAATAAAAATTTAGAGGACTCATAATAACTTATAATCTTATGACCGTCCCCCTTTTTTACTTTTTTTACCACTTTTAATTCTTAAATGACAGCTCTTCAAAAATTGGTTGACAGTTACGAAGAAATTCGCGATATTATAGTAATGCATCTAAATAGCAACGTCGCTTATTACATTATAAAGAGAAATAGGAAATGCTGGCTATATCACCGAAATTAGGAGAGTTTTTGGTCAAAGCAACCAAAGCAAAAGACATTGATGATGCCTTTAGAAGAGTTTTCTCGGAATATTTGGCAATGAAAATTGCAAATTTGGCAAAGACCTCCGAAGGGTTTAAAAAAAAATGGTCTATGAATTTTAGTGAGTTCCAACTTCGCCTCAAGGGAGGAACCTTAAAGGTTGACAGTTATAAATTTGATACTGAACAAGACTTTTGGCAGTGGGAAGAGGCGGAAACCTTGAAAAGCCATTATGAAACATTGCAAAAGCAATGGACGTAAATCAATTTATTGTTTCCCTGCTGAGCAATCTTTCAACTCTTGAGTTTGTTGAAAAAGTCGATTTCAAGACAGAGGCTTTTGTTCTGAAAGGTCGTGCAAGCTTAAAGAGGAATCGTTATTTGCAGGTATATTTCATTTAACTTACGGGTACTACCGCCTTTGCGCTTATCGAAAAAGAAAAAAGAATTTGGGGAATAGATTTTGATAATATGCGAGGATGGCACCTGCATCCACTGGATAATCCTGAGGGACACCGCAGTATTGGCGCCAAAAGCATTGAAGAAATTGTCGATTTATTATCACAGGTGTGGGCAACAATATGATTGAGGTTGCCGATGGCTTTGTCATTTAGTTCCCTGACAGTCATCTGAATCATCGAAAAAGCTAAACATGGAATAACATTCTCTGATAATAATATCTGCAATAACTTCATAATGTAACCACGTCGCCCATTATAAAAAAAATAAAATTACATTTATTACCAACGTCGCCCATTACCAACGGAGACCCATTTACTTTAACACAGAAAGTAAATAGTTAAGGTGACCCCGAGCACTGTGCGAGCACTGTGACCCCGAGCACTAAATTCAGAGGAATCAAAATAACTTATAATCTTATGACCGTCTCCCTTTTCTCATTCTAATGCTTCCTAAGGACAATATGCTCCTTTCCGCCGCAGGCGGATTGCAATTTTCTCTCCTTCATCTGGAAGGAGAGAAAGCAACAAAGAAATCCATCAAATCCTGAAAATCTTGTCTAAAAAACAATCTTTGCGTACTTCGCGCCTTAGCGGTTTACCCAGTTCAATCCCGGAGGGCTATTTAACCGGGGTTCAAAAAAAAGGGGAATAAGTCAACGAATTCAAGAACGTCCCCAAGATTTCCACTCTGCCGATACCATAGATGAGTGGAAAGATTCTTCAGAGGACGAAATATGGAAATAAATCTTGCCGATATAGTTTTATGTGAATTTTATTTTAGTGACTTAAAAATTTCTAAAAAAAGGCCAGTATTGGTTTTCAAGGACAATTTACCATACAATGATTTCATTGCTATACCGGTAAGCAGCAAAATTGACAATCTGAAAGCAGGTGAGACTATTTTAGATAATGATAGTTTT
>JAYEMW010000414.1:0-9358 GCA_034718555.1 Thermodesulfobacteriota bacterium | reverse complement strand
GCGCCTCAACACCTGAAATTGCGAACTTATTTTTTCGTGAACCCTAACGCTTTTATCGTAAACACACATTACAAATGCAGTCCGGGGACGAAAATGGAACCTTGAACCTTTGAACCCGTGAACGCCTACTAAACCTTCTATGGTCGGTGTTCTTGTCTCTGCTTGTTCTAAACAAATCACCTTCC
Source organism: Thermodesulfobacteriota bacterium (assembly GCA_034718555.1). Lineage (GTDB taxonomy): Bacteria > Desulfobacterota > DSM-4660 > Desulfatiglandales > B25-G16 > M55B121. Next base: position 9,173 of record JAYEMW010000414.1, on the reverse strand, counting down.
ATGGGAGAGAATATGGACGACTGGTGTGATCAACAAGATCTTGTTCCTAATGGAGATCGAATTTATCGTTGCTCGAAATGTGGCAAAAGGCTTCATCCCCGCAAAATATTCGGAAGAGATGGTGAGTTTGCAGGGTGGAGCTTGCCGCCCCACAAGAAGAAGGGGCACAAGATTAAGGCAATAAAGGACCGTCAGCGCAAAAGGCTGAATGAAAAGTCCCTGAGCCGGCCTCATTCTTAATGGAATAAAGGGGCGAGGAGTTAAGGCCCACTCTCTACTGATTTTTATGCCATTTTTACCAACTACAAAAAACGAACTGCGAAGTCTTGGATGGGATCAGCCTGATATAATAATTGTCTCAGGTGACAGTTATATTGATTCTCCCCACATGGGTACGGCTGTTATAAGCCGGGTCCTTTCAGACGCTGGATTCAGGGTCGGAATAATCGCCCAGCCGGATGTCATATCAGGAAAAGACATAACACGTCTCGGCCCGCCGAGGCTTTTCTGGGGAGTTACCGCCGGGTCCATTGATTCCATGGTCGCCAACTATACGGCCACGGGAAAACGAAGAAAATTGGATGACTATACACCCGGAGGAATCAATAACCGGAGACCGGACAGGGCAGTTATCGTTTACACAAATCTTATCAAGCGGCACTTCAAGGGTAGCAGCACCCCAATAGTAATAGGAGGTATTGAGGCGAGCCTGAGACGGATAAGCCATTATGATTTTAAATCGGATAGTATCCGCAGGTCGATACTCTTTGATTCAAAGGCCGACCTGCTCGTTTATGGGATGGGAGAAAAGAGTGCCGTTAGCCTGGCAAGTGCTATGGACGCCGGCACAGAATACCGGGACATCAGGGGTATATGCTACATCTCCAGGGAGAAACCCGATGATTATATAGAGCTGCCTTCATATGAGGAGGTACTGAATGATGGGAAAAAATTTATTGAGAGCTTTCACCTGTTTTATCACAATAATGATCCGATAAATGCGAGGGGCCTTGTTCAGAAGCATCAAAACAGATATCTCGTCCATAATCCGCCGTCGCATATAATGTCGGAGAGGGAACTCGACAGGATTTATGAACTGAATTTTGAAAGAGACCTTCATCCCTTTTATAAAAAAAACGGTCATGTAAGGGCCTTGGACACTATCAGGTTTTCCATTTTGACACACAGAGGATGTTACGGCGAATGTAACTTCTGTGCCATCGCGGTGCACGAGGGAAGGACTGTCCAGTCACGGAGTATCAGGTCAATTACAAGAGAGGCTAAACAGATCGCTGGATTACCGGATTTCAAGGGATACATTCCGGATGTCGGTGGCCCAACCGCTAACATGTATGGTTTTGAGTGCGGAAGAAAACTTGAAAAGGGTAGCTGTACTGACAGGAAATGTCTGTTTCCTGAAATTTGCCCGAATCTTAAGCCCGACCACAGCAAGCAGATTGAGCTGTTAACAAAAATCCGGCAGATTGTCGGGATAAAAAAGGTCTTCGTTGCTTCCGGTCTCAGGTATGATTTGTTGTTTAATGATACAAGGCATTGCATAAAGTACCTTGAAGAGATTGTGTCGCACCATGTATCCGGACAGATGAAAGTAGCCCCTGAACACACCCAAAAAAACGTACTTGACTTAATGGGGAAACCTGATACGGATTCGCTTCTTGAACTGAAGACTATCTTTGACCGTTTGTCAAAGTCAGTTTTAAAAAAACAATTCCTAACCTATTACCTGATCGCAGCACATCCGGGATGCAATCTTGATGATATGCGGAAACTGAAAACCTTCGCAAGTGAAAAGCTTAGAATTAAACCCGAGCAGATACAGATATTTACTCCTACCCCCTCTACATATTCAACTCTTATGTACCATACAGGGTTGAATCCCTTTACCGGTGAAAAAATCTTTGTGGAAAAGAGTCTCAGGGGGAAAGAGAAGCAGAAAGAGGTTATTACCGGGAAGAGTTGATACCAGCATTTAACTCAAGGAGTGTGTCAAACCCAATGTACCAGAAAAAGAAAAGGGGTCTTGACAGGAGCCTCCTATGTCTGCCATCTGATCACCTTGCTTTTGGAGCGATGATGGTAGGTTATCACAAATTAAAATACCAACGCATTCCCATCCGTAATCGGCCTCTTGTGACTTGGAAATAATTGTATAGTCGATCCAACCCTTCACAAAAGATATTACTTTTTGGGACACAATCGTGTATGGTAAGAATAACACAACGACAGATGATACAAGTATTCGGATAGAAGGCTCCATGCGTTAAAACCTTGGAGATATCTTATAAAAGGAGAGTGGTATGAATTTTTTGATCCAACCCAAGAAGTATCATTGTTTTATAGAAGATGAGGGTTCTCGCGCAATCATGGAAAAGACCGTTGCATTTTTTGAGAAGATGGGAAAGGAAAGGCTTCTCGACGACTACTACAAAAAAATCTGGTATAAAGGATTCGTCGATTTTATCGGCAAAGAGCAGATTTTTGCAAAGCTGCTAACACCGAAAAAATACGCGGACGGAGATCCCGACTGCCGCTGGGATACAGCACGCAACAGCGAGTACAGTGAGCTCCTTGCCTTTTATGGGCTGGGATACTGGTACTGTTTTCAGGTAACCATTCTCGGGCTGGGTCCCATCTGGATGAGTCCGAACGAGAAGGCAAAACGTAAGGCCGCCAAGTTCCTGAAAGAAGGGGCCATCTTCGCCTTCGGCCTGTCCGAACGGACGCACGGCGCGGACATCTACTCCATAGAGACCGCGCTGACCCCCAAGGAAGACGGCGCCTGGACGGCAAACGGTGAGAAATACTACATCGGCAACGGCAACGAGGCAGAGATGGTTTCTACCCTGGGGAAGGTAAAGGATGGTACGGATGACTACACGTTCTTCGTCACCAACTATCATAACAAGGCCTATGAGCTGAAGAAAAACGTCATCTCCCATCAGGAGTATGTGTCCAACTTCGCTCTCCACAACTATCCAATCACGGACGACGACATCCTCTCCCGTGGCCCCCATGCTTGGGATTCGGCGCTTAACACCGTAAATATCGGGAAATTCAATATTGGCCCGGCCTCTCTCGCTATTGCCGAGCACTGCTTCTACGAGGCCATCACCCATGCTTCCAACCGTATTCTCTACGGCAAGCGCGTAACCGACATGCCGCATGTGCGCAAGAGCTTCATGGATGCCTGGTTGAGGCTGGTGGCCATGAAGGCCTACCAGCGCCGCTCCACCGACTACTTCAGGGGCGCCAATGCCAATGATCGACGTTACCTCCTCTACAATCCCACGAGTAAAATGAAGGTTACCCTGCAGGCGGAAGACGTGATCGATCTGCTCTGGGACGTGGTTGCAGCCAGGGGATTTGAAAAGGAGACTTACTTCAGCATGGCCACGGCCGACATCAGAGGCCCGTCCAAACTGGAAGGCACGGTCCACGTCAACGTACAGCTTATCCGCAAATTCATGAAAAACTATTTTTTCAACCCTGCTGAGTATACACCCACAGAGCCGGATTTCTCCATGAACGACGACATGTTCCTGTTCAACCAGGGTCCAACCAGGGGCCTGGGATTGGTTCAGTTCCACGACTACAAGCCTGTTTTCGAGGCCAACAAGGATTTGCCCAACGTGGCTACATTCATCTCTCAGATCGAGACCTTCAAGGAGATGCTGGAAAAGGCCGGTCCGGACAAGATGCAGGATATGGACCCCTCCTTCTCCCTGCCCCTGGGCGAAATGTTCTCCATCGTGGTCTATGGACAGCTCATCCTCGAACAGGCAAAGTTAGACAACATCGACCCCGATATATTGAATCAGATATTCGACTTTATGGTGCGCGACTTAGCCCTCTTTGCTCTGCAAATTTACTACAATCACAACACGAAGAACGAACAGAGGGCCTTTTGCAAGGAGATTATGCTCATTAAGCCACTTGCCGATCCCAAACAGTACAGCAGGGTCTGGGAAAAGTACGTGTTTGCACTCAACGGCGAATACGAAATGAACCCTTAAGAGAATCCAGGGTCCGTCCGGGATGACGGAAAGGACGTCGTAATAATAACTTTGTGAATTGAATATCCATGATGGTAGTAGCATTTCTCTAAGGTTGGTTTTTAAAACCACCCTTTTCGACAATGGAGGCCATCATTAGTGAGGATTGTGAAATATGGACTGGTGGTCGACCTTGCATGTTCTACATGGCGTGTTGGCGTTTGGAGTGATGTTGCTGACGACAGCAAGTATTATAGTCGTTTGGAGGTTGCGGGGAATTTTAAACTGGAAGCGCTCCCTTAGCAAAGAGCTAAAAGACTTGAATAAGGAGGCGGAAGCGGCCGGTGAGCGCAAGAAACAGGCGCTTAAGTTAGTGCGGGAACGATGTGATGGTATATGGCATTCTACCTCTCCCGAGCTGAAGGAATTGGCGGATATTTCTGTGTATATACATTCCATTGCTGCCTGCTATTATCCCGGATTGGAAAATCCTGAATTGCGTATCACCATCAGTCGTTTCCTCAAATCAGCTCATGATTCCGTCGATCGGCTGGAACTTATTTTGCGCCGACCTGGATTTCAGAGATTGCGAGGAGTTCGTATTCGCCACATTCGGCGCTCCTATGAATGGTACGACCGGGTAAGTCAATACTGGATTGTACGATTTGTAAGTCGCTATCGGAAGCTCGTCACGAGAATCTTTCAGTTTCGCCTGGTAATTTTACCTGATCCTTTTTCCTGGCTGGCCTACCTTTCCAATCGTTTAACTATGCTGACCCTCACCAGATGCCTGCTGGTAGATGCATATCTCTTTGTGGGAAGGCTGGCCGTTCAGGCATATAACGAGGAAGGGAAAGAGGAACCCATTCCGTCCGAGTTAGGTGAATTGGAAAAGGCCCTGGAAGACTTTGACTCGCTGGAACCTTCTGAGCCGGGCGTCATCGATATCCAGCTCCTGGAGATTCGCAATCACTTAGTGGGTTTTCCATCCATGCTTATTTCTAACCCGGGGCTGGAGGACTGGAAAACGGCAGTGGGGAACGCAGCGAAAGTCATTGCCGGAAAATATTTCCCTGATGTAGAGCGCCCGCTGGAAGAGGCTGCCCTTGGGCCTCTTCTGACACGAAGCCAAATTTGGATCAAATCCTTGTGCAAGACCGAGAAAATACCAGTGGTGAAAAGATTTCACAGGATACAGATACAATCACTCTACCGCATGAAATCCTTCGCCGATATTTGGCTGCCCAGGCAGGTGCGAATCTTCGCAAAAAAAACCTGGGATATGTATCGCTGGATGAAATGGCCACTAACTGCCTATAGAGCGGTAAAGAAGTCCTCACCAATCGGGATCGCCATGGATGTGGGCTGGATGGTATCCAAGAAAGCTTTTATCAACTTCATCTGTCGCTACACCTTTGACATGGCCTGCCAGGAGCTGGAGATGATCTATAGCCAGTCCCAAGACAAGGAGGCGAAGCGGTAAACAGTGTCAGGGTACAATTTTTAACAACGAATTTTAACAACGAGAAAATATCAACATAAGGGGTATTATGGTAACAAAGACGGCTTTCGACAATGAGAAATATATAGCAGAACAGAAATCCGAGATTCTTGATAGGGTTAATAAATTTGGCGATAAGCTCTACCTCGAATTTGGTGGAAAACTCCTCTATGATTATCATGCTTCCAGGGTATTGCCCGGATATGATCCAAATATCAAAATGAGGCTTCTTCAGGACCTGAAAGAAAAAGCGGATATTTTGCTTTGCATTTATGCAGGAGATATTGAAAGAAAAAAAATTAGGGCGGATTTTGGTATAACCTATGACTCCGAAGCACTTAAATTAATAGACGACTTAAGAGGATGGGGAATACATGTCCTTGGTGTAGTTATTACCCGTTTTAATGGCCAGCCCGCCGCTACAATATTTAAGAATAAATTGGAAAGGAGAAACGTCAAGGTATATACCCATCAATATACAAAAGGGTATCCTACAGACGTAGATTTAATCGTCAGCGATGAAGGCTATGGGGCTAATGAATATATTGAGACAGAAAAACCCCTGGTCATTGTTACAGGCCCTGGGCCTGGTAGTGGAAAGTTAGCCACATGTCTTTCTCAGGTATATCATGACTACAGAAGAGGAATAAATTCAGGATATGCAAAATTCGAAACCTTTCCTATATGGAATTTAACCATTAAACATCCAGTAAATATAGCATATGAGGCAGCAACAGCGGATATTAATGATTACAACCTCATTGATCCATTCCACCTGGAAGCCTATAATAAAAAAGCTGTTAACTATAATCGTGATGTGGAAGTATACCCTATCCTTAAAAGAATATTGAAAAGAATAAGTGGCGGTGAGTCATTTTATCAATCACCAACAGATATGGGTATGAATCGAGCAGGTTTTGCGATAACGGACGATGCGCTCACAAGGGAGGCCGCCAAGCAGGAAGTGATTAGGAGATATTTTCGATACCGATGTGAGTATGTGATGGGATTAACAAATAAAGAAACTGTCCAGAGGGTAGAGCTACTTATAAAAGATTTTAGTCTTGAACCCGAGTACAGGAGTGTTGTTGAACCGGCTCGCCGTGCCGCTTTTCAAGCGCAGGAAAAAGATAAGGGCAATGAAGGCATTTATTGTGGTGCGGCCATAGAGTTAAGGGACGGTACCATGGTGACCGGTAGCAATTCCCCGCATCTTCATGCGACCTCCAGCCTTATTATGCATGCTATCAAGCATCTATCAGACATTCCTGAAAAGATTAAACTGCTGCCACCAAATATCACAGAATCGGTTAGAAACCTTAAAACGAAAGTTTTAAATGAAAAGACCCTTAGTTTGGACCTGGTAGAAACACTTATCGCACTCAGTATCAGTGCAACTGCAAATTCTGCAGCTCAATTAGCTATGGAAAAATTAATCGATCTGCGTGGTTGCGAGGTCCATGTGACCCATATTCCCACTCCAGGAGATGAAGCAGGCCTGAGACGTCTTGGCGTTAATCTGACCAGCGATCCTAATTTTTCCACAAAAGATCTCTTTGTTACCTGATATGACGGCCCTCATTTTGTGTAAATAACATCAGTATAAACTCAATTCAAAGAAGATGTTACTGGAATTCGGCAAGAGATTTTTGGGGCCTCTATGCTTGATATAGCTTTTTATAGACAGCGCTAACCCCGCAGTATTGTTGACAAGGTTCAAGGTTCCAGAAAAACGCTTTTTTTGGTGCTTTTTCTTGTGTCGCTCATTTTTGTATTGAGGCGCTTGTTTTTAGGTTTCCCCTTGTAAGTGATGCAAATGTACCTCCAAAGCAGAGAAGAGAAAATACAATAAATGCCATATTCATGCTTCTCAAGAAAGCCGTACTGTGTTCTATGGTGATCTGAGTCCTCCCGATAAAAACAACAAATATTAAGGTAACGATCCCCATGCTGATCATCATTCCAAGCAACCGCATTGTTCCTACTGAACCTGATGCCAGGCCGTAAAATCTTTTTTCAACAGAGCTCATAATGGCATTGGTATTAGGTGAAGAAAAAAGGGCGAAACCAAATCCCAATAGAATCAAGCGGGCGATGATCATCTCCAGTGAAGAACTTTCATTGAGAAAAATGAATAAAAATAGTCCTAATGTCGAAAGCGCCATACCTATTGATGCGACTATCCGTGGCTCAATTCTGTCTGAAAGCTTTCCTGCAAAAGGCGAAAAGACAGCTTGCACAACCGGTTGCGCAATTAATACCAGGCCCGCGCTTTGAGGGCTTAGCCCCTTTACATGCTGCAAATAAAGACTCAAAAGGAATGCTACTGCAAATGTGGCGCTGTAGTTAATAAGCGCCGCAAGGTTGGAGAAGGCAAACACCCTGTTTACCCTAAAGAGGCTGAGGTCGAAAACAGGATTTTCAACCTTCATTTCCCATTTGACAAATGCAAAAATACCCAAAACACCTGATAGAATCATCCAAATACTTATTGCCTTCGGCAACACGGAAATGCCATACATTATTGCTGTCAGCGCTGTTCCATAAATCATCGAACCTGACACATCAAACTTCTCATCTGTTGCTTCGGCCCACTCTCCTTTTAACCGCCACAGAACAAGAACGATGATAATCAATCCGAGGGGTACGGTAAAGGCAAAAACACTCCTCCATGTAAAGTGCTGGGTCAAGAGCCCACCCAGAAATGGGCCTACGGAAAGTCCTATGTATACCGCTGCAACATTTATCCCCAAAACCCTACCTCTTTGGCTCAGGGGAAATACCGAGGTCAAAATTGCTATTCCAGTGGCAAATATCATTGCGCTCCCAATTCCTTGAATAATTCTAAAGAAAATGAGCATAGGAGCAGAAATCGAAAAGGCAGAGAGAAAAGATGCAACAGTGAAAGTCACAATGCCCCAGGTAAAAATTTTCTTTCTCCCATGGATGTCCGCCAACCTTCCAAAAGGAACGAGGGATATTGCCGCAGCGAGGAGATAGGATGTAGCAATCCAGCTTAACAAGACTGCATCGAGATTAAATTCTTTCTGTATTGATGGAAGCGCGATGTTGATAGAAGAACCCATAAAGGGCGTCAGAAAAGAACTTGAGGTGGCGACAATTAATGCTGACCTTTTAGTCACATTATTATTTATAGCTACTGGTGGTGTCATTGAAATGGGTTTAACTCCTTTATAAAGAATTGTAATAGTTCACCGCTGAGTTCGCAGAGAACGCAGAGATAAGAGCTTTATAAAAATATTTCTAAAAAATAATAATTAACCCTCTTCGCCCTCAGCGTGCTCTGCGATAGGCTGAACTTGTACAAAAAAATTTAGTGCCTTAGCGGCTGAATAGATACGAATTTTTTTATGCCCCAGATCAGACAATAACATAAAAAAGGCCATATGCTCCCGTTGAATTGTTGCTAAAACATAGCGGATTTGACTTTTACCCTTTTTTCGTGTACAGATTATAGTTAGGGCCTAACAAGATAATGAGCAGTGTTATAGCAAATAAAAGAAGTGCCTTCATGAATATTTATAGCAACACTTAATGAATCCGGGCATCTTTAACAAAAATTAGAAAGGAATAAAATGATAAAATATAAAACCCTGATGATATTTTCTCTTTTTTTTCTGATAAATCAGGCATCCATG
>JAYEMW010000413.1:0-9377 GCA_034718555.1 Thermodesulfobacteriota bacterium | reverse complement strand
CAACATTGAATATTGAATGAAAGACAAAAACAAGGGCAAGAATTTCATTAAAGAAACTTAGGGAGACCTACAGATGGTTAAAACTTATTCAGCGTGTACCACTAATTAAAAAACCTGAACTATTAAATGATATTTTACAGGAAACAGAAGAACTAATTAAGATTTTCGTTACGAGTATCAAAACGGCCTCCGGCCCGTAGGGTCATATGACCCGGAGGGCTGAAAAGAAATAGAAATAGTCGTTGCATGTTCGGTATTGGATGTTTGTTTTTTTATTCGATGTTGGACGTTCGATGTTCGATGTTGGACGTTCATCTTTCAAAACAACCCCCCTACGGCATAAATGTAACCTGGGAGTGTTTGCAAAACAACTTAGCGCTTATGAGGGCAAGGGGGAGGGAAACCAACAGATGTAGAGATGTTTGAGAGATAAACAAATGGAAGAGTTGAAATATAGAAGGCAACAGCCAATCGGAAGATATATTGTATCTGCTCAATAAATAAGGGAAAATGCTTTTAGATAAAGATAAATACCCACCTACTTGATTCCTCCCGGGCTTGATCCGGGAGGAATCCATGAGTTATTATCCCTCAATATTGAGCTGTTACAATCTTATGTCGTATTTATTTTACAAAAAACTAAAAACCGGCCTTGCCTGATCGCCTGGTGAAAATTTATCACCTGGAAAAACCTTAAAACCGACACTTACCTCTTTATCTATCAGATCCATGGTAGCAGTCGACGGATCAATATCAATCAGGTTGCCCATTATCCAGGGTCCTTCTTCAAGCATTACAAGGGCGATAATGTAAGGCACTTCATTTTGCCTGCCCTCCGGCGCAACATTTACATTTGTGAAGGTGACTATCTTTCCCTTTTTTTTCACCTCTACAATTTCGAGATCCGTACCGCCACATTCCTGACATGTCATCTTCGGCGGAATTGTTATGTTTCCGCAACTTTTGCATTTGAGCCCTAATAATTTACCCTTTGTAAGGGCCTTGCTGTAATCTTTAAATGTAAGTTTATACTCCACTTTTTTTCCTCCTTTACCAGCCTTTTTCCATAATTAGCGTGCAAATAACACCATCTCCACCAAGGGTATCTGTAAGGCCTATTTTTGCCCCTTCAACCTGTCTTTCTCCGCACTCACCTTTTAGTTGATGGTATATTTCTCCCACCTGAGAGGCGCCGGTTGCTCCAATTGGATGACCCTTAGCCTTCAACCCACCGGAAACATTTATAGGAGTCTTTCCCCCTATCTTTGCATCACCCTTTTCCCATGCCTCTCCAGCCTTTCCAAATTCAAAAAACCCGAGGCTTTCCGCTGCTATTAAACTCGCTATGGAAAAACAATCGTGAAGTTCGCATACGTCAACATCAGAGGGTCCTATACCTGCCAAGTTATACGCCTCTTTTGCAGACTCTTCCCTGGCCCTGAGTCTTGGAAGGTCATCTTTTTGTGCGCTAAGGCGCCCTGATGAAGCCTGGCCTATTCCGCTTATAAACACCGGTTTATCTGTTATCTCCCTGGCCTTTTCTTCGGAAACAAGGACAAGGGCCGCTGCTCCATCGGAAAAAGGACAGCAGTCCAGTAATTGCAGAGGAGATGTAACCATAAATCCATTCAAAACATTTTCTTTTGTTATCTCTTTACGGAATTGGGCCTTTGGGTTAGACACCCCATAGGCATGGGATTGAACAGAAACCTGCGCCATCTGTTCCTTAAGTTTTTCAAGGGGAACATTATATCTTTTCGAATAAAGATGGGCCAACATTGCAAACATTGCCGGAAATGTCAAGCCGGCAGGATATTCATAATGGCTATCCGTAAACATGGCAAATGTTCTCGTTGCAAGGGATGTCCCCATGCTTGCCGCCCTCTCAACACCACCAACGAGGACCATGTCATAATACCCAGATGCTACCCATATAAATGCGTCTCTTACAGCTAATGATGATGATGCGCATGCACCTTCAAATCGAGTAGCCGGTATATGAAAGGCCCCGATATCGTTAGCTGCATATGATTGAATCATGGCCTGTCCCTCTGTAAAGTCCCCGAGGCAATTTCCAAGATAAAGGGCCTGCATATCCTTTGGCTTCAAACCAGTCTCATCAATTGCATCCATTGCTGCTTCGGAAAATAACTCTATGGATGTTTTTTCCGTAGCAAAGGTAAATGGTGTATGTCCTGTTCCAACTATAGCTACTTTTCTCAATGTAATTTCCCCCTTTCAATAAATTTTATCAAAATTTTGTAACATCTCAATAAGCCTGGCTAGCTTTAGAAAAAATCCCCCTCAATCCCCCTTTTCAAAGGGGGAAGCTATAGGAATGCCCTGCCTTATTGAGATGTTACAAAATTATCAGGTAATATAGTATATTAAAATTAACATCAGGTAAAGAAGATTATTTTAATATTTTTGAAATGCTATTGAATAGAAAATCTTTAAATATATTTGGATGATTGCAAGCGTCTCCCTAAATGTTGTTCTACATGTAACCTTAGAACTCTCTTTAATTCTTTTAATATGCGCTCATTTAAATGCAAGTTATCAGGCAGAGATATTCCGGGAGACTGGATCATTTCAAGAAAATGGACTGAATCAGGATCAAGTCCAGGCCTTAAAGGAGTCTCTTTATCGCATGCCATGCATATCAGTGAACCACTTGAAGGATTAAACAACGCCCTTCCCTCTCCTTTGTAAGACCTTCCGCAAATACTGCACTTAGATAGATTAATCCCAAATCCTCCGATTCTCATGGCCTGGGCCTGAGAAATAATCAATATTTCTTCAGGGTCCTGTTTGGTTGAGAGAGCGCTTAAAGCAAACCTTAACAAATTAAACAGTTCGATGTTTTGAACATTCTCTGGAAATAAAATTTCCGTCATCTCAATTAGATAACTTGCATTTGACAAAATATTATAGTCGGACCTAATTCCTGGATAACCATCTATCAGTTCGCATGAATCAATCCAAACAAGATCGCTGTTCCTTCTCTCCTTAAATGCGAGATTTACAAGGGATAAAATATTCAGGGAATTAACAAATCGCTTTGAGCTCCGCCGCGCACCTTTGGCTATGCCCTTAATATTCCCATAAAGATAAGAAAAGGCTGTAACCATAAGGTCAGACTCTCCAAAATCTCGTGTCCTTAAAATAACAGCCTCTGATTTTTTTGACTCCATGATTCCTGTCAGTAACAAAATTATTAAGTATCTCATCGCAAAGGCGCAGATGGCGCTGATTTTATTTTTTTGCTTTCCGCTGACCCCAGTTAAATAAACCTCTTATTTAACTGGCCAAGAACGGTGGAAAGCAAAAACATTTCACCTTGCGGAACTAACTCTATAAATCATTTACAATTCAAACTATATATACTATCTCGCATAATGATCATATAAAAATTTAAAGGCAAGCTTTTTCCTTGCCGGCTCCTTAACGGCAAGGAAAAAATATCTCTTCTCCGCGTCCTTTGCGACTCGGCGGTGAACTATATCCTTTATTTCCAATCAACAATTAAAAAAGCTCTGCTTATTTTGAAGCAGGGGCTTAATCAATCAATTCTGATTTATGATTTTTTTTAAATGTGCTCATTACCGGAATTTTCTCTTGACATATACCCCAAAAAAAATGCAGTTAATATAAATATAATTTGTATGTTTACTTTATGGGTACTTAATTTATCCCTGCAAACATATATATAAGGAGGGAAACTATGCTTTTCCAAGATTGCTTATGTTTTCTGGTTGGTAAGGTGGCTCGGAAGATGGCAAGGATCACCAGGGAGCGACTTGGTCCATACGGGTTTACTCCGACGCAGTTTTTTCTGCTCACCGCCCTTTACGAAGAAGATGGGATACTTATCAGCTCCCTGGCTCAGAAGGTTGCTCTGGAAAAAGCCACCCTTACCGGACTTCTGGATCGTATGGAGCGGGATGGCCTTACAGAGAGAAGACCTGATCCTGAAGATAGGCGAGCCATAATGGTCCACCTCACGGAAAAAGCGGAAAGATTGAGGGAGGAGCTAACTGAACTCTATCACGACAACAACGGCATGTTTCTCTCGCTTTTGAACCAGGACGAGAAGGAAGTCTTCGAGAGTGTGGTAAACAAGCTGGAAACAGCCGAATTTGAGATGAAACAGACCTCAAAAAATGAGCTATACCCCGGAAAGTTATAAATTGCCGATTGTCAGACATTGTTTTACCGCAGCAATGAACCTCTGCCGGCACTGGGAAACAAATTGAAATTCGAGGGAAAGACATTATGAAACACGTAGATCATTTTTTGGACCGATTCTTTTGTCCAGAGTCGGTTGCACTTGTTGGTGCAACCAACAACCATTTTAAAATGAATTTTCGCCTCTTAGAAAATCTTGTGAGCCTGAAATTTAAAGGCCGAATCTATCCTGTAAATACTCATGCCCAGGAGGTGCTGGGGATTAAGGCATTTTCCCGACTTCGGGATATCAAAGATAACATCGACCTTGTTGTTTCGGCTGTTCCCGCATCAAATACCATGGACATTGTGAAGGAATGTGATTTGATCGGCGTTAAAAGACTCGTCATAATCACGGGTGGATTCTCAGAAGGGGGTGATGATGGGAAGAAGCTCCATCAAGAAATAGCTTCGTTTGTCAAACAGAAGAAAATCCGCACCCTTGGACCCAACACCCTGAGCCCCATCAATACAGGCAGTAATCTGGTGATCAGCTTTAATCCTGTCAAGAAATTGAGACGCGGAGGTCTGTCTTTTTCCTTTCAATCGGGTTTTTACGAGCCAAAGATAAACTGGATGTTTTCTCATCTTGGCATCAACAAGATGCTCGATATGGGCAATAAGATGGATATCCACGAGGTGGACGCCCTGGAGTATTTTTCAAAGGATCCGGATACCAGAATTATTGCCATGCATATTGAAAGTCTCCATGGCAATGGTCGCGCTTTTTTTGATCTCCTCCGATCCGTTACCAGAGAAAAACCTGTTATTATCCTGAAGTCCGGACGGACCCGGGCCGGTTCCCTGGCTGCGGCCTCCCACACAGGGTCCATGGCTAATGAAAACGACCTAATCTTCGATAGCGCCATCAGGCAAGCAGGGGCCATCAGGGCGGAAAACCTGGATCAATTTTTTGACTTTGCAAAGGCGTTTGAATTTCTCCCATTACCCAAAGGAAACATGGCGGCCATCATTATGCTTTCAGGGGGAGAAGGGGTCATGGCCACGGATGCCTGTGAAATTAGTGGCCTTAAGCTGGCCCGGATGAATGATATGACCTATCATAAGCTTAAAAGGATTTTACCTCCATGGGAAATCACGCTCAACCCATTTGATGCCGGGGTCTGCATGGAATTTCATCTCTCTGACCTCGGGAGATTTTTTGGCAACTTCACTGCCATATCGGAGGATGAAAATGCGGACTGCATAATTATGCAGATGCCCCCCAATCTCTCCTATTTCATATCGTCAAACCCAAATTTCTCAGAAGAAATGGCTCATTCTCTTACTGAACAATACATCGAATTAATCTTGAACATGAAAAGGAGTGGGAAGCCGTTTGCCATGTGGTGTTCTTCAATGGATAAACAGGAAATGGAATTGGTCCAGTTATTAGAATCCCGTTCTTTACCGGTTTTTCAATCATCAGAAAGGGCAATCAAAGCCCTCTCGGCGCTATACAAATACAACAGATATAGGTCTGCAAGCCTAACCAATTAGAACATGAGGTTATTAACTAATGGCTATGTACAAAGATTTCGATGAAATTGTGGTTAGGGCAAGGGGCATGGGTCCGAAAAGGGCTGCCATCTTATTTCCTGGCGATGTTGACGTCATGCAGGCCACAGCTGATGGCATGAGAGAAGGGCTTATTAACCCTGTCTTTATTGGAGAAAAGGCACAAATCGAGACCGTTGCCCAAAAGATCCACTTACCTTTCGGGGCCATGGAAATCATTGATCAAAGCGATCCTCAAGAGGCTGCAAACCTATGCCTTGATATGGTAATGAGCGGAGAAATGAGCTTTGTGGTCAAGGGAAACATCCTGACCACATATCTCTACCGTGCGCTGATCAGAGCAACCAGACAACTGTCTCCTGATCAAACGCCCTGCACGCTTTGTTTTCATCAGGTTCCAATCATCAACAAAATCTTTGTTATCACTGATCCCGGAGTAAGCATCCTGCCGGACCTGACCACCAAGAAACAGATCCTGGCAAATGCTATCCAGGTGCTGCGATCTCTTGACTGCGATACTCCCAGGATTATGTCCCTTGCAGCCATGCACCTTGATGGCAAGCCCTCAATTGTCGCCGATCATGCAGAGAGATTGAAAAGCATGGCCGACAAAGGCCGATTTGGGAAATGCAACATGGAAACGGGAACCACTCTTCTTGATTTTTTCGATGGAAATCACGTCCAGGCTGAGACGTTTCCCGATATCTTTCTAATCCCGAACATCGAGGCGGGAAATATCCTGGTAAAAACCATTGATCATCTCATTGGCGGTATCCGGCAATGCATCACCGTGGGTGCTGGTCTGATTACCCTCACTCCATCCCGCTCTGATGGATACAAGGCTCGCATGGAAAACCTGGCCCTTGGGCTTGTGCTTGCAGAATCATCCAGGAGGAATTGAAATATGCGTTCTCGCTTTCAAGAAATTATGGAAATGGCCGGGCAAAAGGAAAAGTTGAGCATTGTCATTTCGGGGAAAAGGAACCCCGAGGCTCTTTCTGCCATACTTACTGCCCGGGATCAGGGTTGGATTGATCCGGTCGCATACGGTGGCCCTCTCTCGGAACTTAGAGACAAAATGGATGTTCATTTCGTTGATTACAATACGTTACAAGCCAGACAAGAGGCACTACGCCTCCTGGAAGAAGGGGGGGCAGAAGCCTTGCTCGATATGGGTCCTTTGGATAGCGGATTCTTTTCGCTGCTCATCAAATCAAATGCGCAGATCAAGAAAAATCACTTATTGAGCTATGTGAGTGTGTTTATGACTCCAAAAGATGGCCGACTGACACTGCTAACTGACACCCTGATCAATAGCGCTCCCGGGGTCAATGAAAAGGTTCACATTGTGGAAAATGCGATCCATGTGGCAAAATCCCTAAGAATAGACCGACCTAAAATCGCCGCCCTCGCTCCCCTGGAACTCGTCAATCCCGAAATTCCTTCGACCCTGGATGCAGCCATTCTTTCCAAGATGTCAAAACGTAGTCAATTTGGAGACGCCATTGTAGAAGGCCCTCTTGCCATGGATAATGCCGAATCTGCTCTTGCGGCACGACACAAAGGAATCGATAGTCCGGTACCGGGAAATGTGGATATATATCTTTTTCCAGATCTCGAATCCGCCAATATCACTGCCCAATTTCTAAAATACCTTGGCTCGTGCCAACTGGGAGGCGTGTTGGCCGGAACAAAGCTTCCGATCATTATTCGCTCCTCCCTGGAATCACCGGACTCGTGGCTCCTGAATATTGCGCTGGGCCTCATAGTTAACAGGGGGATATGATGCACCTGATTCTGGTTATTAACATAGGTTCGACGTCTACAAAGGTAGGTCTATTTTCTGACGAAGATGTTCTTTTCAAGTCAACCATCGATCATACTGCAAAAGACCTGGCACAGCTTTATGGATATGACGCATGGCTCCGATTCCATCGGCACACAATAGAGAAAGTTTCAGAGAAACACGAATATAAATTTGGCAGGCTTGATCTGTTGGTCAGCCGTGGTGGGTTAACAAAACCCGTTAAGGGAGGCGCTTATCTCATAAACGATGCAATGCTACACGACTTACGGTCCGGCAAATATGGGTGGCATCCAAGTAATGTAGGGCCTGCCGTCGCTTATGAGATGGTAAAAGGATTGGAAGCAAAAGCTATTATCTATGACTCACCGGTGGCCGATGAAATGGAGCCCCTGGCCAGAGTTTCGGGCTTGAAAGGGATTGAAAGGAAGGCTGCGTTTCATGTCTTGAGCCAGAAGTCGGCTGCAAGGAAAGCTGCGGAAAAGCTGGGTATCCATTACAATCAAGGGCATTTTATCGTGGCCCATCTTGGGGGTGGAATTACGATTTGCGCCCACAAGAAAGGCCGGATCATTGATGGGACACATGGCCTGAGTGAAGGTCCATTTACGCCACAGCGTACGGGAGCATTGCCCTTGCTGGAAATCCTATCGCTTTTTTACTCGGCCGGGCTCACCGAAGAGGAACTGAGCCGAATGCTTTATAGCCAGGGTGGCATGCGCTCCTATCTTGGGACTCATGATATAGCCGCGGTTGAGCAACAAGCTCGAAGTGGTTCCAAAGAAGCAAAGGTTTTATTGAAGGCCATGGGATACCAGATCAGTAAGGGCATATGTTCCATGGCTGCGGTACTTAAGGGGCATTTAAGTGCGGTTGTGCTCACAGGCAACCTCTGCAGAGCGAAAACCATAGTAAAAGAGATCCAGGATAGAACAAATTTCTTAGGGCCACTTCTCATTTATCCAGGTGAGGATGAGCTGGAGAGCCTTGCTTTTGGTGGGTTGGCAGTCCTTCGCGGCCATGAGATAACTAAGGTATACGAATAATAGAGTAGGGAAACATAAATGCCATTCACGAATATAGATCATCTAAAGATCTACTACGAGGTTCATGGAAAAGGCGACTCTGTTGTACTGCTCCACCATGGCTTTGGATGTACAAAGATGTGGAAGGACATCTATCCGGCCCTTGTTGAAAATGGCTACAGGGTCGTTATGTATGACAGGAGGGGATATGGAAGGTCGGAAAGTGGGAAAGATATTGAGGACTTCTATGTGAGCGATAGATTCCGCTCCGACAGCATAAATGACTTAAACCAGTTTATGGATTTCCTCCGGATTGGTTCTTTTCATCTTATCGGTCAGTGCGAAGGAGGAGTCATTGCAATAGACTATGCTGTTAAATTTCCCGATCGCGTCAGAACTATTGTTACCTCAAGTACGCTATGCTACAGCGAAATCCCCATGTCTGAGTTTAATAAATCTAAATTTCCAAACGTCTTTCAAGAATTGGAATCCGAGCTCAAAGAAAAGTTGATCGAGTGGCACGGAAAAGATCGCGCTGAACCATTTTACAATCAATTCCGAAGGTACGGCGGGGCCTATGGCAGGGATGTTTTTGACCTTAGGGATCTCCTGCCCCATGTCATCTGCCCTGTGCTGGTGCTCTATCCTGACAGGAGCTTTCTCTTTGACGTGGAACAGGGCGTGGCCCTCTATAGACACCTTCCCTACGGGGAGCTGGCTGTGCTCCCGAAATGCGGCCACAATACCTACGAACATCAGCCGAAAGAGTACGTCTATCATACCTTGAGCTTCTTAAAGAGGCA
>JAYEMW010000412.1:0-1839 GCA_034718555.1 Thermodesulfobacteriota bacterium | reverse complement strand
CCATACAGTAGGTATTGTAGCCAACCAGCCACTTGTCCGTGCCGGCTGCATGAGTGTTGACAGCTCTGATAAACAGGCCAGGTTTATAAGATTTTGTGATGCATTTAATATCCCCATAATCCTGTTGGTGGATACACCTGGATATCTCCCTGGAAAGGCGCAGGAATATGCAGGCATAATCCGGCATGGGGCCAAAGTGCTTTACGCCCTATCTGAGGCGACTGTCCCAAAGGTGGCAATATTAATTCGCAAGGTTTACGGCGGGGCTGCCCTTGGCATGGGTATACTTCCAGGGTTCGGCACAGACCTAATCTTTGCATGGCCTACTGCACAGGTTGGCCCTATGGGTGCTGAACAGGCAGTATCGCTTTTTTATGCTAAGGACATTAAGACCGCTGAAAACCCCGAGGAGTTCAGGGCCAACAGGATCAATGAGTATTCCGAGCAGTACGCTGATCCACTTTCCTTGGCTTCAGAGGCCACATATGTGCAGGATATTATTGAGCCGGCAGAGACAAGGAAGTGTCTAATCAGGTCATTCAGGTTAATCGGGACAAAAAAAATTGAGACCGTTCCAAAACGACACGGAAACATGCCGCTGTAAATGTTTTTAAAAATTGTCGTAAACCGATAGAGGGGTATTGGATGAATTTTGAACTGAGTGAAGAACAAAAGATGTTAAAGGACATGGCACGGAAATTTGCCGAGCAGGAAATGATGCCGGCCTTACAGGAATATGAGCGTGAACGGAAAGTAAACTTTGATATTATAAAAAAGATGGGACAGTTAGGACTTCTTGGGGCTCACATACAAAAAGAATATGAAGGCGTTGGTCTTGACTATACATCCGCTGCCATTATATGGGAACAACTCAGTTGGGCGAGTTGGACACAGACCCTAAATTCCCTGGGGCACAGTGTCCTCGCTGGGACTATCCTGATGAAAGCCGCCAGTGAGGAGCAAAAGCAGAAATACCTGCCCCCCCTATGCAGAGGTGAGATGATTATTGCTGTAGGAGCTGTTGAGCCAAACGCAGGAAGCGATGCCGCGGCAATTGAAACAAAGGCAACTCTCGATGGTCATGAGTGGGTTATAAACGGAACAAAGAATTTTATAAGTGCAGGCGGAATAGCTGATACCGTCCTTGTTTTGGTCCAAACGGACAAAAGTTTTGGCACAAAGGGGATAGCCCTCATTGCCGTGGATAGAGATACGCCTGGGTTTTCCAGTTATAGTGTTGACATGATTGGCGACTGGGCCGGTGATATTTCCAATCTTGCATTTGTTGATTGCAGGGTACCGGAGGAAAACCTGATTGGTAAAGTAGGGAGAGGCCTTCAGAGCGCCCTTGCTGGAATCGATACGGCGCGCCTTTTCATATCCGCCGGCGCCATCGGCATGACCCAGGCCTGTCTTGATGCCTGCATTAAATATACCAAAGAGCGTTATCAATTTGGAAGACCTATAGCCAGTTTTCAGTTGGCGCAAGAGTCAATAGCCAAAATACAGGCTGAAGTTTTCGCGATTAGGTGGCAGGTCTATTATGCGGCGGAGCTCAAGAGTAAAGGACTTCCCCACGGAAAGGAGCTTTCCTCGGCCAAGTGGCTTTCTACGGAACTTGCGATGCGGGCATCGGCCGAGGCAATAAGACTTCACGGCGCCTATGGTTGTACCGAGGACTATCCTGTTGCCCATCATTATAGAGACGCTGCTATGAGTACCATACTTGGCTGAACAACTGAAATGCATAAACTTACCATCGGGCGTGAGCTTCTCGGTATCAATGCAATGGTATAATAGGAAAGCATTATGAAAACAGGCGATATGCTATTGGTCATG
>JAYEMW010000411.1:0-9444 GCA_034718555.1 Thermodesulfobacteriota bacterium | reverse complement strand
GTATTTAAGCGAGATCATGTATCCGTGGTTTTATTTTTCCTATATGGAGGCAAAAAATCTCACGAAACAGGTGCAAAAAAAGGCAATTGAGCTTGAGCTTTTTACGGAGAAAATATTCATTGACATCATTGAGCACGGAAAGAAGGACAGAATCTTCCGGGACGTGAACAAAGAACTCGTCGCAGCTATGATCAAGGCAATACTGCAAGATTGGTACTTGAAAAGGTGGAAATATGAGATGAGGAACATCTCGGTAGAGCAATATGCCATATTCCTTATCGATCTTGTAGATTCGTATCTCCTGCCTTGAGAAAAGGCAGTGATGGGAGAAATTATGGATGTAATAACAGACATGCCAACGAAAGTAAGGCAGGGTGAAGGGCTTAAAACAAAGGCTATTGAGGAATTTCTGAAGGATAACATAAAGGGGCTCGAAGGCACTCTTGACATATCCCAGTTCCCCAGCGGATTTTCCAATTTGACCTATATGATCCGCGTGGGCGAAAGGGAATTCGTCCTCAGAAGGCCGCCTTTTGGAACAAAGGCCAAATCAGCCCATGACATGGGCAGGGAATACCATATATTGAGCGCACTGCATCCGGTATTTCCTTATGCACCGAAGCCCTTTGTGTATACGGAAGATTCCTCGATTATGGGGTGCCCTTTTTATGTGATGGAGCGTATACAGGGCATCATACTAAGGAAAAGCCTACCCAAGGGGATGGAGATGAGCCCTGAGGATGCGCGTCGGCTCTGTGAAAATCTTATCGATCTCCATTTTGAACTCCATTCTATTGATTACAAGGAAGTGGGCCTTGGAGATTTCGGCAGGCCCGAAGAGTATGTAAAGAGGCAGGTGGAGGGCTGGTCCCGGCGTTACCTGGCCGCCAAGACAGAAGATGCCCCTGATTTTGAGCGTATTATGGACTGGTTGGACAAAAACATGCCTCCGGAAATGGCTCGACCTTCCATTATTCACAACGACTATAAACTGGATAATCTGGTGCTTGACCCTGAGAACCCGTTGAGGATTATCGGAATACTTGACTGGGAGATGGCAACCATAGGGGACCCTCTTATGGACCTGGGAAGCTCCCTTGCCTACTGGGTGCAAAAGGATGATCCGGAGGAGTTTCAGTCAATCCGCCTGATGCCCACCAACATCCCGGGCGCACTTACCAGAGAAGAGCTGGTGACCAGATATTCAGAACAATCTGGGATTTCCATCGATAATTTTTATTTTTATTTTTGTTTCGGTCTCTTTCGTTTGGCTGTAATCGCCCAGCAAATCTATTACCGTTACTACCACGGGCAGACCACGGACAAGAGATTTAAAACACTCATATTTGCGGTACACAACCTCGAAAAGATTGCAACAAGGGTGATGGAACATTCTCATATGTAATAATCGTTCACGGAACGCTGAAATTAGAAAATAGTCCCGCAGGGTGGGATTTAAAATTTGGCCTTCATGCTTTTGTACTGTTGATGAACACATTCAATTTTTAGGCAGAGTTTTACAACTATTGCCGTGAACGGCTACTCATAAAGTAAACGGATCTAATTTTATTGATGACCGGGCCAGCCTGCTTTCTGACCACGAGAAAGAGCGTATAATGTTGCTGTGTGAAAAACCTCTCGAGGATCTTGATATTCATATAAAGGTGGTTACCTTAAAAAACACCAGCCTGATATCAATCAAAGGGCTGTTGATATCTTTGCCGGCTGCGCGCTGGTAGAAAAATTAATTCAAACATGAAAGGAAATAGAAAATGCGGATAACACAGGGAAAATGGTTCTACGTACCGTTTGTGATTATAGTCATGGCGTTGCTTACCATGCAGGCATGCGAGAAAGGAGAGGCAAAGCCCCCGGAAGGTACCATAGCGGTAGTCAACGGAGCAGTGATTACAGAGGAAGATCTTGATACGGAGCTGTCCATGGCACAGCATCAATTTGCCAATCAGGGTCAACCAAACGATGAACAGCTCGCAGAGATCAAGAAGAAGCTCCTCGATGGTCTTATCGCACGCAAGGTGCTTTACCAGGAGAGTCAGAGAAAAGGAATACAGGTGGACGATGCGAACATCGATGAACAACTTGCGAACATGAAAAAACAATTTCCAAAGGAGGGTGATTTTAAGGGCATGCTGGAGAAAATGCACCTTACTGAAGATGCCCTGAAGTCTCAGGTGCGTAAAGGGATGGTAATTCAAAAGCTCATAGACCAGGAAGCGGCAAGCAATCTCAAGATATCTGACAAGGATACGAAGGATTATTACGATGGGCACATGGAGCTCTTCAAGCAACCAGGGAAGATTCAGGCAAGCCATATCCTTGTAAAGGTCGAACCGGGGGTGGACGAATCCGTTAAGGCAGAAGCCTTAAAGAAGATCACAAAGATACAAAAAGAGCTGAGAGAGGGTGGAGATTTTGGTGAACTGGCGAAAAAATTTTCGGACTGTCCCAGCGGCGCCAAGGGTGGAGACCTCGGCTACTTTGGACGGGGACAGATGGTAAAACCCTTTGAAGAGACGGCTTTTTCCCTGAAAACAGGAGAGATAAGCGATATAACCGAAACCAAGTTCGGTTATCACCTGATAAAAGCCGGGGACAGAAAACCAGAGATCATAGCCGATTATAAGGATGTCAAGGAAAAACTCGCCCAATATTTAAAACAGATGAAAACAGGGGAAGAGGTGAAAAAATATATTGAAAGCCTGGAGGAAAAGGCAAAAATAGAAAGATTTCTTCCCGAAGTGAAAAAACAGGGCTCAGCTAAATGAGACACGCTTCATGACCACTGCCTCCTGACAGATGATTTGTTCCGGAATGATGTAATCTCAAGTCCAGCGAAGCCTGTTTGTGTATTTTCCCCATTGTCAAAATAGAAAGGGAGGTTGGTTTTATATCCAACCTCCTTGAAATTATTCAACGTACTTTACTTCAGTTAATTCTTTTTCAGATACATGAGGCGATTTTAATTCCATGGATTTTATCTCATCAACGCCTTCTTTGCTACCTTCCTATGAACCTGTCCGAGAATGCCCTTTTTCCTCAGCTCTTTGTCATGCTCAAAAAATTATCCTCGGAATATCAACTATATGCCTGCTGTAATTTTTTTCGCATTCCTCGATTTCAGAAAAAATTACTATTCTCGGACAGGCTCCTATGTCCCACCCTTTCTCTATGTCTCTTCATCCATTGCTGACATTAGGGAGGTGAAACTTTTTTCTGCTTGTATGCTAAAATCTTTTGTTATTGGAGGACCTCCTTTGAAAATAATATTTTATCACCTCATGATCAAAAGTGTAACCAAAAATCAAACTCCAACGTCTTCAATAATAGAGGCATGCTTCGAGTTAAAAAAAGACGCGCGGTTTATATTTTTTTTATAAAGAATTAATAATTAAAATTTAAAGGAGTTATAAAATGAAAAAACTGGTAAACAAAAAATTTATTATGGTAACATCGGCTGTATTGTTTTTTTCTACTGTATTTGCATTACAGGTATTCGCATTTGGAGGACACGGACGATTTGGTCATCATATGGGGATGCGTGGGCTGGTTCAACTTGATCTGGATAAAACGCAAAAGGCTGAAATAGCCAATATCATAGAAAAACTAAAGCCTGAGATGATTGCACTAAGAGACCAGATTCAACAGGCCAGGGAAAAGCGGCAGTCATTGCAAAAATCTCAGGCCTTAAACGAGGATCAGGTAAGGCAGGCATTTCAAACCATGAATCCCTTGCTTGAAAATATGTTTGTGTTAAGGGCAAAAATGAGAAACGAAATACGAACTGTGTTGACAGAAGAACAGATTGATCAGATTGAAGAAAAAAGGGCACAGAGATGGGAAAATAGAGGTGAGCGTAGAAAATTCAGGCATAAAATGATGGAAACATGGCTTGAGATGGAAGCAGATTAACTTCCCTTAAATATTATCCTAAACTTGGTATATTATTATTAATGAGTGTTCTGGAAAAAGCTATTTCTGATGATAGTATCATTAAACAGGTTCTCGATGGAAACATCAACGCCTTTGAAGAGTTGATAACCAGATATCAGGGTTATGTGCTATCCATTGTGGCTAAACATGCACAAGCAGAGAAAGTCGAAGAGATCGCTCAAGAAGTATTTATTCTGGCATATAAATCTCTTAACAAAATAAAAAAGGCGGGCAGCTTTAAATCATGGCTGTCCGCCATTGCCGTAAGATCTTGTTATGATTACTGGCGCAAACATTATCGATCAAGAGAGATACCGATAAGTGAGCTCTCAAGCAAGCAAAAAGATTGGCTTGACAAAGCAATAAGTGATAGGTCAGATGAAATTTGGGAAAAAGAGGATAGACAAAAAGAAGCAAAGCAAGTTCTCGATTGGCTGCTCACCAGGTTAAACGCAGCCGAAAGAATGGTGATTGAGTTAGTTTACATAGAAGGGTTTTCTGTTGAAGAGGTCTCTAAATTACTTGGATGGAGCAGCGCAAAGGTTAAGGTGCGAGCATTCAGGGCACGACAAAAACTTCAAAGGCTAATAAAAGAGAAAGGGAATAAAGATGGGCTCCAAAAACCACAATCTTAATAATCTCTTCAAGGCTCTACATGCTGTATATTCAGAAAAAGAAAATGTGCAGCCGGATATCCATTTTAAGAATGATGTTATGAGGCAAATTCGCGGTTTAGAGCAACAGAGCCACAGAGGAGCCTTTTTTCAGATGATGGAACAGCTAACCTGGAAGCTTGCCCCTGCCACAGCTTTAATGATTTTGATATGCTCTTATGCGTTGATGAATTTTGAGTTCATTTCTGACTGGCAAGTTCTGCAACTTATCACTAACGGTACAGAAGAAATAGGCCTGTTTGAATTTCTAACATAAATGATAATAATGATTATAATATGAAAAATTGGAAATTAATAATAGGAATTTTGCTTATTTTCATTCTTGGCGTTTTGGCGGGTTTACTCGGGGCTGGATATTATCTCAAAGAATATCGTCTTAGCATTCAGAGAAATCCATCTTTCAGGACTAAGTTTATTGTAAAAAGACTTGGACGAAGGCTTGGTCTAAACGATGAGCAAAGGCAAAAAATAAGAACCATTGTTGAAAATATGCAGAAAAAGAAAAATGCCCGGTTTATAGAACATTTAACAGCAATAAGGGAGATGCGCAGAGAGGGGTTTAACGAAATCCGAAATGAACTGACTCCGGCACAGCAAAAAAAGATGGACCAACTTAACAAAGAATTTGAAAAAAGGAGGAGAGGGCAGGGCAGGCGCTTTGGTAAGAGATTTTCAGAATAATTGGTGGAGAAAATGTCTATGTTTCTCGGCGTAAGTTTGTTTACAATGTTAAATAGTTTTATAGAGACATCCTCTACGATGTCCGTAATTCCGGCCCTTTTGTCAGTGTAATTTCCCGGCAAGTTTGATTTTATTGGTGTCAATGGTGATAAGCCTTTTTTTATAGAGTGCGCCTATTGCCTTTTTAAATGTTTTTTTACTTACCCCAAACAGGGAATATATATCTTCAGGCGGGCTTTTATCAGTAACTGCAATGCTGCCGCCACGGTCTTTTATTGTTTTTAGAATGTTCTGGGAAATATCACCAACTCTTTGATAACCTGATTGTTGCAGGCTTATGTCAATTTTGAGATCTTCGCGTATTTTTTTTATGAAGCCTTTTAGCTGCTGACCTATGTGAAGCTTTTGAAACACTTCGTTTTTATAGACTATGCCCCAATGAGAATTGTTGACAACCACTTTATACCCTAAATCAGTTTTTTCACATATAAAAAGATCTACCTCTTCGCCCTCATCGTAGTTCGGTGGCTGCAAACTGAGAAATTTATCCAGCCTTGAAGATGCTGTGATACGGTCGGTTTTTTTATCAAGAAAGACAAATATAACATATGACTTTCCTTCCTCCATTTTGGCGTGCTGCTCTTTGTTTGGAACAAACAGATCTTTTTTTAGTCCCCAGTCCAGGTAGGCCCCAGACGATGAGTGTGCCACCACCCGCAATGTGGCACACTGACCAACTGTTGCATGGGGTTTTTGGGTGGTTGCCCGCAGACGCTTTTCCCTGTCTGCATAAACAAAGACCTCAACCTCATCTCCCGGCTGACACTTCTCGGGAACATACTTTTTCGGCAGGAGGATATCCCCTGACTCACCACCGTCAAGGTGAACGCCATAGTCTCGCTTTCTTTTTATTATAAGCTTATTTATCCTGCCGATCTCTACCATTTTCTTCCCTGGATAGTCAAATTCGCATGGGGATAGCCCGTAACATCTCAATAAGTCCGAGCAGCTTTAGAAAAAATCCCCCTCAATCCCCCTTTTTAACCCGCCAAAAACACTGGCGGATAAAAGGGGGAAGTTATAGGAGTCCTGCCTTATTGAGTTACTATATGCATTGTTGAAAATTTTTCTCTCTCAGTATCCTTTTTCCTCAAATAAATTAGAGCTACGGCTTACCCCATGTATGTCAGAAAGAAATAAGGCCCAATGCCTTTCTCAGGATCACCAAGGCATCGCCTACGGTAATCTGGCCATCAGGGCTGGGCTGGTTGATTGTATCTAACGGTGCGACATCACCGTGGCAGAGTTCATATGCTGTAGGGTGTCCCGGCTCCAGGCCCAGAGCAAAACGCAGGCTAACCAGTGCATCACCAACATTTACCTGTCCATCAGGACTTCCAAGTGGTGCAATATCACCATCTGGGGAGCAACAGTAGAGATCTATATTGCAAGTTTCAGAAGTAAATACAGCGTCAAACACAGTGCTGTTCAAATCATATGCCTTTGCCCCGACAGCTATGCCAACCTGCAGTGTAGATGGTGCATTAGAAAGATTGCAAAGATTAGAGGCTATGTTGGTATCAATCTTAATGACATCTCCTGCACCTTTAAAGCCATTTGTATAGTTTAATTGAACCCTGTAATTTCCTGGGGAAGTGGTAGTGGTCTGAACTGTTGCCCCTTTGGCAAGGGATATGGCGCTTGCGCTTGCTGGTGTAAGCCGGCTCGGATCAAAGGTGAAAATTAGGTCTAATTCAGATACAGTCAATCCTTTTGTATCTATGCCGACAGTGACCGAATGAGCCTGGCCGGGAATTGCAGGTGAGGCATTACAGTCCATGGTCAGGTTAACCACTGAATCAGTTACAAACTGTGCGGCCAACCATGATATAACGTCATCAAATCCATAATTGTTCTCAATAAGCCAGTGGTCGCAATAAAGCTTTTTCCCAATAGCAGACCTCAAGAAAGAACATGCCTCGCAATTGTCATCACTGTCATCAAATAATTTTAAGGTATACAAGGAGGAGTTGCCAACAGAAATAATTTTATTATATATATCCTGAGCATCATTCCATAATACCTGTGTATCACCTTTGCTGTGTAATATTAATAATGGAATTTTATTTTGCGACCAAAAAGAGTCCCACAAGATAGCAGAACGGGCGTAATACTCTTCGCTGTAAATCTTATAGTATGGATAATTAGGATGGACACTAAATCCGGATTCAGGCCACTCATCATTTTTTAAATCATTGTCATTCCAAAGAGGGAAGTCTCCTGTTTCAGGGAAAAACGACCAAAAACCATATCCCGGGTCACCAGTATCATCATAATCATCGGGATAGGTCCAATCGAAGTTTCCTGAAATTGCTGCTGCTGCCTTGCGTGGAGAAAGGGTATTTGAACCATACAGTTCATGCCAGATAGTTTTTTCCTCAAACACGTCTTTTAGCCAATCAGGATAATGGGAGCCAGCCCCTTTAATTATTGTAGCTTTAATGGATGGCAATCCTCCATACTTACCCTTTTCAGATAGCTCACGGAGAGCAATATAGGTTTCCACCCCTCCCCGGGATATCCCCATCATAGCTATCTGTGACAGATTAATATTTATTTTCAGCCCATTATTTCCATTAGTTGTAGACAATTTCTGGATCAGGGGCAGGAGGTTAATAACGTCATTAATTTCGATCCCTCCTCTATAATCATTATCATTATCCTCAATAAATGGATCAGCTCCACTTGCGAAGTCGCTGGCAGTTGGTGGAGATGTTGGGTTAAATCTATCATCATGGCCTAATGATACGGTTCTCCCGTTTCCCCTATATTGAGGACAAACAACGACATAGCCGGCCGAGGCGTAGAGGAATAATTCATTTTTGTAGAGTGTTTCGCTGCCATCATTGGCGTGCCATGTAATTTCTTCCCAGTGGCCGGCGCCTCCTCTATTCCAGATTAATACTGGATGTGGCCCGGTAGTTTTTGGCTGCAAAACCCATCCCTTTACATCTGCTCCATCACTTTGGTAGGTAATATCGTGCACGTAAAAATCGCTATGTGCGTTATTCCAGGTCTGATAAAATTCTATGTCTCCATCAGCGGTCTCTATATTGGTGCCAAATGTCCAAAGTGTTACCTCGGTAGAGGCGCCGGTGGTGAAAGACCATAAATAATCATCTTGAAGTGGATCCCCGGACAAATTTTTTGCGTCTGCTGTAACGGTGGCAGTATAGATGGTATTGTAATCTAAATTTGAAGCCGGTGTAAACGTTGCAGTATTGTTATTGCATGACGCTGCCCCTAATACATTAACAGTGCCGTTTTTCAATGAAAAGGATTTAGTTGTGATTGTGGAGGCATCTATGGTCTCCGAAAAGGTTACAGTGATAATTGTATCAACAAGCACATCTGTAACATCATTTTCCGGATTTACAAGGCTGACGGAGAAAGAAGCGCTCTCAGTGGTAAACGAGGTCTCTACACTGTATCCTGTACCAATTGAATTGATCGCATATGCTCGCACATAATAAGTGGTATCCGGGCTCAGCCCTGTCAATGAAATAATCTCCCCTGAGCAGTCACTTGCAACAATTTTATTATCAGCCGTCGTTGGATTTTCGGAGGTTGAATAAACTATCCCACACTCAGTTATATCGGCGCCACCATCGTCAATTACATACACCCCGGTTGTAGCGCCTGTTGATGATATGTTGGTATTTGTATATTTTCCCACTGCTGGTACTGGAAGTTCATGTGTACGAAAATAGCTATTAGATCCATAGTTTGCTCCACCGGTATTTTCAGCTACAAGCCTAAAATGATAATATGTTAAATCGCTTAGCCCGGTTATATCAGCTCTCACCTGTACATCGTCAGTGCCAGATCCGGCGTTTCCGGTCGCTGTAGTCGTTCCATAATTCATATCCGGGCCGTACTCAAAGTAATAGGTAGTAGATATGTCATTGGGGTTAATTGTGCCATTCAAGGTGGCTGAACTGCTATTCACCAATGTAGCATTATCTGTTGTGACTGTAGGCAGTGCAGTAGTACCATAAAATTCAATGGGGCAGGGGTTACCAAGATACTCCCAGATGTAAGACGTTAGCGTTATGGGGCCTCCATATAGCCCATTTCC
>JAYEMW010000410.1:0-1854 GCA_034718555.1 Thermodesulfobacteriota bacterium | reverse complement strand
TAAAACCTTATTTTCTGGAGATTTAAATATGTTAGTCGTCTAAAAAATTCACCTCCCCCATTAAAAACTGTTTTATATAAATATTAACTTTTTCTGCAAAAAATTAAATATAGAGCGAATTATATATGTAGTTTATTATTTGTCAATACTTTTCTTTGTATTTTAAACCTTTTCCAGCCTTACAACTGATTCTATATGATATGTATGGGGAAACAAATCCACCGGTATGACTTCTTTCACTCTATATTTGTCTAACAAGAGGGCAACATCCCTGGCCAATGTAGCCGGGTTGCATGAAATATAAATAATTTTTTCAGGCAGCATTATTAGTATTTGCTCTATCACCTTTTTATGCATACCTGCCCTTGGCGGGTCGGTCACTAATAGATCAATATGGGTATCAATTTGAGACAATAATGTTTTTACATCTCCACATAAAAATTCACAGTTGTCTATGCTGTTTAAGTCACAGTTCCTTTTTGCATTTACTATAGCGCTTTCAGATATATCTATGCCGATTACCCTTGATGCATCCGGGGCTAAAAATATTGAGTCTGTCCCTGTTCCACAATAGAGACTAAGGACAGTCTCTTTTCCCGTTAAATGGGAAAAATTCTTTACCTTTTGATACAGTTTCTCGGCTGTCGGCGTATTAGTCTGAAAAAAAGAATTTGCTGATATCTCAAAAACAAAAGGGCCTATTTTATCCTTTATTGTTCTCGTTCCCAAAATGAGTTTTTCCATCTCCCCAAAGGCCGTGCCCCCTTTTCTGGTATTAACATTATTTACCACAGAGGATATCTCCTTAAATCTGTTTTTTAAGGATAAGGCCATGTCCTTGATAATATCATCTCTCTGACGGTTTGTTACAATATTAACCATCCATTCATTAAAACAATAAGAGTGGCGTAACATAAGATAGCGCCAAAATCCTTGATGGCTTTTCAGCCCATATACGGGGATTTTACTGTTCTTTACATATTTCTTTACTGCTTGCAATATGTCGTTGCCCATTTCACTCTGAAGAAGACAACCTTCAATATCTATGACCTTGTTAAAGGTACCTGGCACATGAAGACCAAGGGCAATATCATTATTTTCAACTCCCTCTTGCTTCTCCTCAGGGAGTAGCCATCTTTTTTCTGAAAATGAAAACTCCATTTTGTTCCTATAACCAAACTCCTTAAAGGAGGGGATGGTAGAGTGTACCTGAAAATTTTCCGTCTTTCCAATATGATAAAGGAGTTCCTCTACAAAGAGACGCTTATATTCAAGCTGCTTGCCATACTCAATAAACTGCCATTTGCACCCCCCGCAATACCCGCTGTAGGGGCAAGGTGCGATTATTCTGTGAGGGGACGGCTCAATTACCCTTAAAAATCTCGCCTCGGCATAATTCTTTTTTACCCTGAATATCCTTGCTTCAGCAATATCGCCTGGTATGGCCTGCTCCACAAAGATTGCCATTTCATTCATATAGGCCAGTCCTCTTCCTCCATAGACGAGTTTCTCTACTTTTAACTCTAAAATGTCTCCTTTTTTGATGTCCATTTTCCTTATTCCGTTAAAAATTCACAACATTTTTACGTCTTCTCAATACATTGGGGTAGATTATATTTTGTGACTGCTCTACTCACTGGATTCCTGCGGACGCGGGATTCCAGAGCTATTAACCGGACTTATTGAGTTACGTAGGAATTAAAACAATTAAATACCATTGCCACTATATAAGGACAGGGGAATCTCTTTTTGAATGGCCGCAACACACATAGTCTTATCGTGTATAAGGCATCCCTGTTTGTTTCTCTGCGCAAAGGTAAGCAGAACCGTGTATCGTTTATGGCATTGACATAA
>JAYEMW010000409.1:0-1861 GCA_034718555.1 Thermodesulfobacteriota bacterium | reverse complement strand
GACGCCCTTAATGGGTTTAAGCTTGCCCTGGAAGAGATTAACAAGACAGGTGTCCTAGGAAAGAAAATTGAATATACTACCCGTGACACCAAGTTCAAGGTGGATATTGCCTTGAATATGGCAAAGGAACTGGTTATGAGGGGAAACGTTGACATGCTTCTCGGAACTATTAACAGCGGCGCTGCAATGGCGGTGTCTGCTGCTGTTGCAAAAAAGGAAAAGGTTCCGTTTATTACCTGGATATCCAAGAGTGAAAGAATTACCGGCGAAAAAGGTCATAGATATGTATTCTCATGTGGTGAAAATACGGCTATGGCAGGAAAGGCCGGCGGAGTCGCCCTGTCCAAAAAGCCATATATAAGATACTGGATCGGCGGGGATGACTATGAATATGGCCATGCCATAGCTGATTCTGCATGGAATAATCTAAAGAGGTTAAAGCCGGAGGTAAAAATTATCGGCAAATCCTGGTGGAAACCTGGAGAGCCTGACCTCATCCCCTATATTACATCTTTACTGGCGGCCAAACCTGATGCCGTAATATTCTGCACGGGCGGTCGCAGTATGACTAATATCATGAAGGCGGTAAAGGCCACCGGCATGGCAAAGGAGGTCCCTATATGGATTCATAGTGCCACAGATCACACAGTCCTCAAGCCACTTGGCCTGGAAGCCCCTGAAGGTGTTTTGGGGACCATGGACTATCATTTCTATCATCCTGATACCCCGGCAAACAATGAGTTTGTCAAAAAATTTGAAGCGGCCTATGGAAACCCTCCAGGTTTCCCTGCATTTCATGGATATATTACAGCCAAATTTATAGCAGAGGCATATAAAAAGGCAGGTGCCCATGATACAGAGAAGTTCATCGATGCACTGGAAGGCTTAAAGATTGATAGTCCTGCAGGCAAGATAGAGATGCGTAAATGTGATCATCAGGCTGTTCTGCCTATGTATTTAGGAATAACAAAGAAGTCTCCTGACCACGATTTTATAGTCTCATCTGATATTGTGACACTAACCGGTGATGAGGTAATGCCTACATGTGATGAGATTATGGCGGCAAGAAAGAAATAGAGTAACCGTTTATGTTTGCCCGCCTCGCCTTATGCTTGTTTTGGTTTAAAGTTCAGGCCGCCACAAGAAAGGCGGGTAAACCCGCCATAAAAACTGCGGGTAAACCCTCCACAAGAAAGGCGGGTAAAGGTTCAGTGGTTTCCCGCTGAGAAGCGGATTTCGGACCAATTAATTAAATGGCCTGATTATAAAAATCAGGCCATTTAATTTTCACTCCCTGTTTTCTATGGTGAATAAGGTTACTTAAAAGATAAATTACTAATAAAAAGTTTGAACAATGGAAATAGGACATAGTTTCACTATCGCTGCATTAAGCAGCCAATTTCTTGTAGGTCTCAGTCGGGCAATGATTTTATTTATTGTCTCCGCAGGTATGAGTTTTGTTCTCGGAGTTCTCAGGGTTCCAAACGTGGCCCATGGGTCCCTTTATATGATAGGAGCCTTTTCGGCCTTTAGCATATCCGCTTTACTCGGTGGAGGCTCAACCGGATTTTGGTTAGCATTAATTATGGCTCCTCTTGTAGTTGCACTGGTAAGCTTTATAGCCGAGAGGTCTCTTTTTTGTCATCTCTATGAGAGAGAGCACCTGATGCTATTGCTATTCACCTTTGCCTTAATGCTCATCCTCGGCGATCTGGTAAAGATAGTCTGGGGAGCGGATTACAGATCCATAATGGCTCCGGAAATGTTTCGCGGTTCCGTGCATATATTCGGCGCACCATTTCCTCGTTATAACCTGTTTCTTCTTGTTATTGGTCCGTTAGTAGGCATCGGACTGTGGTGG
>JAYEMW010000408.1:0-9532 GCA_034718555.1 Thermodesulfobacteriota bacterium | reverse complement strand
TGGCAATTATCTTCAATTTGTGTCCTTCTATTGTTAAAAGGATTTTAATGGATTTAACTGTGCAACAGGTTATTTATTACATAGGAAGTAAAATATCAAGGAACTTAAACCAGCTCCTGCCATGCTACCCTGCGATTATTTATCCGGTTCCAGTATGCTGCTCTTTGTATTGGGGAGTGAAACAGTGAAGACTATGTAGTCCTGATCCTGCTCAAAAAAGAGAAGGCCTCCCATGTTCCTTAGCAATTTATAACAAAGGGGCAACCCAATGCTCTGTCCCCCTTCATCAAAGGGTAGAAACAATTTTTCCGGATCTTCAACCTTCTTATTCAGGGTCTTATTCTTGAAATGAACATTCAGACTTTGGTTGTTTTCAAAGGTCTTAATAAAAAGATTCCCCCCTTTTTCCATTGCCTTCATGGCATTTCGGATAAGATTTATGAATACCTGTATCAGTATGTCCTTGTCTGCATAAATAGTTGATAACAGCGGATTCAAATTTAGGTGATATAAGACATGATTACGTTTCATTTCCGGTGAGAGAAGCTCAACACAATAGGTAATCAACTCGTTTAAGGAGATGTTCTGAGGACGGACTTCTACCGGGTTGAGATAATCCCTTATTCTATCTAATATTTTTTCCAGACGTATGGATTCATTCAAGATAATAGTGCTTTCAGTCAATTCAGGGTTTTTTTTCTTAAGGCGTCTTGCAAAACCCCCTATTGAGACCAATGGATTCCTGATCTCATGGGCTACCTCTGCAGAGATTGAACCTAATGTCTTGATTTTTTCCTTTTGCACTACTGCCTTTTCGAGAAAAACTCGATCAGTAATATCTACGATAATTCCCTCCAAATGATTTACATCAGGGTTATGTTGGAAGTCAGGGATGGATTTTAAGATGGTATGGACCAAATGGCCTTTCTTATGTATAAAGCGGCAATCTACGGAAAAAGATTTTTCCTCCGGCTCAAACGCCGATTGAAATAAATTTTTTATGCGCGCACGGTCATTGGGATGTATACGCCCCAATAACCATTTTGGATCATTCAAGGCCTCGTCCGGGGTATAACCAAGTATTTCGTAACATGCATCGTTGATAAAATCCAGGCGGAAATCCCTGCAAAGCACATATATAAGAAGGGGGATGTTTTGAACGAGATGGAAATATCGCTGCTCAGCCAGCCTTATCTTCTCTTTTAGCTCCTCTCTTAACTGGTAACGCTTTAGGCAAAGATTGAATTCATCAATACTGAAAGGTTTTCTCAAATAGTCATAGGCGCCTATTTTGATGGCACGGAGTGCGCTGTCAAAGGTTCCATGGCCTGTGATAAAGACTATTTCCCTATTCCGGTCCTGCTCCTTTAGCTTAGAGGCAAGGTCTAGACCATTCATGCCTGGGAGATTGATGTCTATAAAAGACAGTCCAAATATTTCTCCTTTAGATATTTCCAAGGCATTGTCAGGGTCATTGCTTATAAGAGGCTCATATCCTTCGATCCTTATGGCATCGGCCAGGAATTGGCAAATGAAGGGATCATCGTCAACGACCAGTATCTTTCCCTGTTTATTTTCCTTTTTATCCATTTTAGTTACCTGCTTAAGGGTCACTCATCTTCATATGTGATTTATTATCCCTGCAACCGTTTTATTTTAGTACCTGAATGAGCCCTCGGCTGGCTCTTTATATAGGAGGTTATACCTTGCGCACATGACATATTATATTCCCTTTATTCTTGTATGGATAGATACCTCCTCAAAAATCCGCATACAATCAGACAAGTGCCAAGGGTAGAAAGGCAGAGCAGAAATGCCCCCTTGTATGCTAAAGGTTGTAAGATATTGGATACCTCCCTTGTGCGGTCAAGCATTGCACCTGTCCATGCCTGGAGTATAGCGGCGCCAAGGATAGGGAATGGATTGAGCAGACCAGTGGTGATTCCGAGAATTGAGCTGTCAGTAGTCTCTCTGACTAATGACCAGATAGTGGTGCCCAGGCCGCCGGCTGTACCTCCCATGATGAGTAAAAGCACGGCCATCCCACCTTTACCTAACACGTAGCTGTAAAATGTAATAAAAATCCATATAATCGTTTCTATAGCCAAGAATGAGAAAAGTACCTTGACCTTGTTTTTAAATACCTTATCTGCAAGCCATCCATACAGTGGCGCTCCAAGAATAAATCCCACGGGGATCAGCATGTTTAAGCCGCTGGCCTGCAAACGGTCAATTTTAAATATGGACATAAGGAAAGGCGTTGCCCATAGCCCCTGGAATGTAAAGTAGGTGCCAAAGACACAAAAGAAAATTGCCGCCAGCATCCAGAACCTGGGCAATGTCAAAATATTAATAAATATTTCCGAGGTAGTCATATGCGTTTTTTTATCAGAGGAAGAAGCCTTTATAAACGGCTCATCAGATGGATGGAAATCATGGACAATAAAAAGTGTTAAAATTGCCAGGAGAAAGGTAACTGATCCAATGATGAAAAAGCTTACCCTCCAACCCCACATACTGACAACCCATGCCAGTGGTGTAGTTGCAACTATGGCCCCGATATTGCCCGATGCCAGAAGAAACCCAGTCATGGTGGCAAACTCTCTTTTTTTAAACCACTGGGAAAATGCCTTCATGGCAGGCACATAAACCCCTCCAACACCAAAACCGATTATCCCGCGGCCAAATGCAGCCCATTTAATACTGGGTGACAGCCCGAATATAACACACCCAATGGCTGCTATCAAAGACCAAGATCCAACAACCCTTCGAGGGCCTAAGATGTCAGACAGATGACCGACTAATGGTTGTTCAAGGGCGTAAAAATAAAAATACATTGATGACATAAGCCCCAGGGCCGTGGCGCTGGCCTGAAAAGTGACCAAAAGATCATGGGCAATAACTGACGTAGAGACACGGTGAAAATAGACAAAGAAGTATATCAGTGAAAATACACCAAAGACTAACCAGCGGTGGATGTCGGAAAAACCTTTTATTCTATCATTTCCCATACTGTTACTCTAATTTATTTTTAGATAAAATGATAGTTGTCTTTAGAAAAATTAAAATATAAAAATTACATGCAGGGAATAAGGCTTCAAAATGAAATGTTAGACAGGCCTGGTATTTTGAGTTTTTTCTTTTGCACTTTTAACTTTTAATTGTTAACTTGCGACTTTGACGGTCTCGTAAAAAATCGAAAACTACCTATTTCTGTCATTCCGGCGAAAGTCGGAATCCAGTTTATTCAGCTAATTACAAAGACTCTGGACTCCGGTTTTCACCGGAGTGACGACTTTTTACGAGACTTTCAACTTTATGTTTAAAATTTCCCAGAATTTTGAGAAGATACGTATTATTCTCATCATTGAAGGGCGTCGAAATTTGTGGCCTTCCGGGTTCAGGCTTCAACGTTCAGGGTTCAGGGTTCAGGGTTCAGGGTCAGGGTCAGGAAAGAGACTGAAATCGGATCCCCGAAATGCTCGTAAAAAATGCGGGTTTTTTAACATCATTGCCAAGCACCATGTTCCAGACCTGCCCGCCATCACGGTCGTTCAGGAAAAGCAGGAGGGTTTGTGGGGACGTGGAAGCGGTCGGTTTTCCGGTACAAAACGCTTACAAAATGGCATATGGTGATGAGAACACAACCTTTGAACCCGTGAACGGTTACCGAAATTTGTGGCCTTCCGGGGTTTAAAATGCAATTTAAAAAAGGATTGATAAATATGGATTTAGGATTACAAAAATTTCTTAAAGATATAAGATACCACAGAGAAAGATTTAGACAATTTATTGGTATTTCCTTTGTTATGCTTGTCAGTATAGCCGGTAAACCTTTTAAGATTCTGTTACTTACCGGACTTCTGTTAGTTATCCTGGGTATAGCTATAAGACTGTGGGCATCCGGGCATATCAAAAAAAACAAATCACTTGCCGTTGACGGGCCTTATGCATATGTAAGGCACCCACTTTATGTAGGAAACATCACATTGGGAGTTGGGTTTTCCCTTGCCTCCGGCTTGTGGTGGGGTCTTCCCCTTCTGATAGTAACTTTGCTGGTCTTTTACCCACATGCAATCAACAGAGAAGATGAAAAACTTCATCGAATGTTTAAAGAGGAGTGGGAGCAATGGAGAAAAAAAACTCGCGCCCTTATCCCAAATTTTAGTTTAAATGGATTTCCCTCATTAGGCAGATGGTCTTTCCGACAGAGCCTGCTGCAGAATGGTGAGCCAATTATTGCGCTGTTCCTTTTGTTTTGGTTCTATATCTTATCCATGCCCCTTTTTTAGGCTGCAAGTTGCAACCATGTTGAAATATATTAACGGCATTACCGAAAAAAAACTTCTTCAATGGATTAGGGAAAGCATTAAAGATAGCTCCAATATTCTCAGTAGCGGGTATCAGGGTCAAGTATATCTTTATAAAGATAAGACGAACAGTCTAATTATCAAATCTCCTAAAGAAGGGTTGTTTGAAAAGCGCATTAGCAGGACAATGTTACGCAGGGAATACAGAATTTATTCCAAGCTTTCAGGGATTAAAGGTGTGCCCAGATGTTACGGCCTTATAGAAGGTAAATACCTAATTCTTGAATTTATTAATGGGGTAACAATGCGTAATGCCAAAATAAGGAACCGCCGTGTTTTTTTTGAAAACCTGTTATATCTTATAAAAGAAATGCACAGGGCAGGCATTGCCCATATGGACCTTAAGAAAAAGGACAATCTTCTTGTTGTAAATGGAAAAATGCCCTGCATTATAGACTTTGGCGCGGCTGTATCAAGGAAACCCGGTTTCGATCCTTTAAACCGGTACCTGTATAATCTTGCAAGTAAATTTGATTTTAATGCATGGATCAAATTGAAATACGGCAAAAGGCTTGAGAATATTATCGATGAAGACAGGCAATATTACAGGGTAACTTTTGAGGAAAAAAGCTCAATGGTGATTAAAAGGATTTACTTGTGGGTTAAGAAGTATAGTAAGCGTTCATGGAACGCTGAAATTAGAAAATAGTCCCGCAGGGCGGGATTGGAAATTTGGCCTTCATGCTTTTGTACTGTTGATGAACGCATTCAATTTTGGGCCGAGTTTTTCAACTATTGCTTTGAATGGCTATCATTTGTCAAAGTCGTGCCAGGCCCTATCTAATAGCTCTTCTACCGGCTTGTAAGCATCCAACTTGTAAACTCTCGTTTCATCCACGCCTGTGCGATGCACGCAGACAGGTGCATCGCACAGGCAGGCGCAGACAGGTATACCAAATTTCTATTTTCCAATTTCCCCGCTTGGCGGGATCTTCGACAAGTTTCAAGCGGTGAACGGCTACGAAATACGTAACCGTTCAAGGTTCATAGGTTTCCCGCTTGCAGCGAGACTCAAATGAAAGACTCAACTTTTTAAAACGCCTACCCAGTGTGCTATGAGACTAATAGTCCCGAAGTTTTTTTCGATCTTTCCTTTAAGTATATACGGTCGGTCCTGGCCCAACACGCTGGAAAATCTCCTGTATACCTCTGGAAAAAAAATTGTCTCGTAAATACCTGTATCATCCTCAAAAGAAATAAATTTCATAGGACCGTTCTTCTTTGTTGAGATTACCTTTTCAGTCACAGGCCAGCCAACTACTGTTACATATCGATCTGTATACCTGAAAAGATCTCTCGCATGGACATGCCTAAGGGACATGAGAGATTTTTTAAAGAGGTTAAGCGGATGGGTTGACATGACAAAACCAAAGATATCCATTTCATGCTTGTGTGCAATATTTTCCCTGTAAGGCGGTAGCATGGGGCAGGGTCTCCTGGATATCGAAAGAAAATCAAGGTTTGTGCTGTGATCATTGTTGTAAAAAAACCGATAAGCCTCCCAGATCAAGGACGGTCTGCTAAGGCCCCTGGAAATGGAGTCAAAACAGCCTGCTTTAATCAAGGTTAATACATCATGGAGTTTAATGCTAATTCTTTGTAAAAAATCATGGATATTAATAAAAAGGCCTCTTGCAAAACGTTCGTGCAAGACACTATCAAGGGTGTTTTTGGAGATATTTTTTAGCTGCATGAAACCAACCCTTACCCGTTTGTCTTTGCCCGTATACCTTATCTCGCTCAGGTTTATGTCCGGAGGGAGTATCTTCAGGCCCATACGCCGGGCCTCTGAAATATAGGTAAGTGTGGAATAATACCCTCCCTGGTTAGAGATTACTGACGCTATGAATTCGGCTGGATAATGGGCCCGTAAAAAGGCGCTTTTATAGGCTACCAATGTGTAGCTGGCAGAATGTGATTTACAGAAACTGTAGCCCTCGAAGGAGATTATCATCTTCCAGATATCATCAATAACCTTATTGTCCGCCCCTTTTATGCGTGCCCCCTTTGCAAACTTCAGGTGAAAATCCTGTAATGTTTCTTTTTTGCTCTTTTTAGAAACAATTTTTCTCAAGGCGTCGGATTCTTCAACGGAGAATCCAGCCATGGATACGGCTACCCGGCTTATTTGCTCTTGAAACACAATTACTCCCAGGGTTTCTTCAAGAACCGGTTTTAGAAGTGGGTGGATATGCTCCCAGGGCTGCCCATGAAGTCTTGAAATCCATGTCCGGATTACTCCCCTTGAGGCCGGCCTGATGATGGAGGTGATTATTACGTTTATGCTAAAATGATCTTTGTTCTTATACTCATCAAGGGAAAAGCAGCTTGCCACCTGGGATAAGACCTGCCTGGTAGCAGGGCTTTCAAAGTAAAACACGCCGAGGGTGTCTCCCCTGTAAAAAACCTTAATAGTCTCCATGTCCATTACAGGATTAAGGTCGGCATATTCTATCTTTTTGCCATAATTTTTATAAACAAGATCAAGACAATCCCTGATTACAGACAGGCTGCGATTTCCTAAAAGATCTATCTTGACCAGACCTGCGTCCTTTACGGAATCCTTATCCCATTGTAAAATCTGGATTCCCTTTGAAGATATCTCTACCGGGCAATAATTCCTTATTTTTCCAGGGACTAACACTACACCGCCACAATGAGTGGCAATACAATGAAATTTTCCCTCCAGCTTATCCGCCGTGGTTACAATCTCGTTCCATGTGCTATCTAAGTCTTTACGAGAAAGGTTTTTATTAAAAACCCTTTCCTTGCTGATTCTTTTGATGTTCTTATTTATTTCACCCTCTGAGAGCCCAAATACCCTTGCTGTTTCATGTATAGCCAACCGTATGCCAAAGGAATTGTGGTTGGCCACCATGGCCACAGAACTATTCCCGTATCTGGAGAATACATAATCAAGTATTTTATCTCGCTCGTCCCATGCAAAATCAAGATCGATATCAGGGGGGTCAACCCGCGCCGGGTTTAGAAAACGTTCAAATGAGAGATTATGTTTTATAGGATCAACATGGGTAATTCCCAGGGCATATGAAATGATTGATGCGGCGCCACTGCCTCGGCCGCATGATAGTGTAGATTGTCCGGCAATATCGGAAACTATCAGGAAATAATGGGCAAATCCCATATCTCGAATGGTTTTTAATTCATGGCTCAGCCTTGACTGAATCTCCGGGGTGATCTCTTTATATCTCCACAAGCATCCCTTGATGGATTTTTCCTTTAGATCAAAGAAGGCATTTTTATCGGAGAGACCTTCCCTGAATACAGGAAAGATGGTCTTAGAAAAATTCCAGTTGGTTTTACACCTTTTTAATATCTCTACGGTATTGCGCACTGCCTGGGGTGCATGGGGAAATTGACCGATCATATCTTGAGGGGATTTCAGGCTGTTTTCCGGAAGGCAGGTATCGTCCCTCTGTAGACCGGATAGTCTTTTTTTAAGGAAGATGGCGCGGAGGACACGGTGAAGATAGAACTGGTCCGGGGAGGCTAAATAGACCCTGTTGGTAGCAACAGGCGGAATGCCGCTCGCCCTGGAAAAGGCATAGGCCTTGTGCATCATGCAGTTAGGCGAAAGTTCTACAAATAAATCCTGGCTCCTTTCTCTTTTAAGGGATTTCAGGAGATTAATGTCATCAGAAATGATAATAAGACCTTTTGCGCTTTTCTTTAGAGACTTGATTAGATCAAAACCTTGATCACAATTACGGTCGGAGATTATACGGCATAAATTGGCATAACCGGATTTACCCTTAACCAAAAGCACTGCCCTGTTGTCTTTAGTCAAGATTTCACTTCCTGCTATGGGATGAACCCTATATTTTTTTGCCGTATTTATAAAATCAATCAGGCCATAAAGTCCGTTAGTGTCAGTAAGGGCAAGGTTCTTCATTTCATAGTCCCGAGCCTTTCGGCATAGTTCTTCAATAGTGGCTATACCCCAGCCTTTTGAATAATGAGAGTGGACATTTAGGTGGACGAAATTCATCATTTGTTAACGTTATTTTCTAAATGGCATGGCCGAATGCAATTGCCCTATCTCCAAATCGGCCCCTTATCTCGTCTATGGCCCGAATTATTTTTGTCTTTTTATTTAGGGCATTTTCATGGGATGAAAAAAAAGACAATTGGCGAGGTGCGGGATAAAGCTGCCCGAAAGAAAGCCTTATAGATTTTAGCCTTACCCTTCGTTTATAAACCCTGGCGAATAATTTCTTGATGGGAGGATAAAAATCAAATTCCCAAAAGCTTGGCCTGGGTAGAATAGTCCTTCCCGTCCCTTCTGTGTTGTCAACGTATCTAATTGTTAAGATTATTTTTTTTGATACTAATTTATCGATACGAAGCCTGAAGGATGCCCTCTCTATCATTCTATAGATTGCTGCGAGCAATTTTTGGTCATCATTTTCATCCTCGCCAAGGGGAAGTTCTTCTGTCAGTGGGGTAAGGCCTTGACATTTAGCCCGACTACCATGGATAAAATCCGTACCTATATATCTTATCATGTCGGATGTGATGGAGTAACCGCCGGCGTGGACCGGGGCATTGTCTATACCTAAGGCCTGCCGGTAAATAAGACCGGAAGACGAACCAAAAATAACCCTAAGATTGTCAATACCTAAATCGACTATTTCCCTGATGAGGCTTATGTTGAGGTCTTCCAAAAGGGAATTCATGCGCATAAGTTTTATCACAGGCAGGAATTCTACTGGCAGAGGCCCCATAAAGGCGGCCTCCTGCCCATGCTGAACCTCATAATCTCCCTCTATGCCCCTTACCCTGGATGCAGTAGCAGAGACCAACTTGTTGCTCGCTACGGCTACTGACCCTGATAGGCCAAAGTCTTTTTTTATCTCCTTTCTGAGTCTATGGGCGACATCTATGCCCCTGCCCCAAAGATTTTTTGTTCCGGTAAGGTCTAAGTAGAGCTTTCCTACCCCCTGGTATTCCCAGAGCGGTGTGTACTGCAGCGCCTTCTTTATAATAGAGCTCTCTACCTTGACAAGGAGAGGGGAATTCAGGGTCGCAACACTAATAAGGGGGCATATTTTTGTTGCCTTAGAAACAGACATTCCCTCTGAGACCCCCTCCTTTTGCGCCTCAGAGGACAGATAAGCAATGCGTGCCCGTGGCGAGCGAGA
>JAYEMW010000407.1:0-9557 GCA_034718555.1 Thermodesulfobacteriota bacterium | reverse complement strand
AAAAGCGTATGGAACTTGGATTGTGGCAAGGCATATTCCATACAGTAAAATCTACGATGTTTTCACCTAAGAAAATGTACAGCGCTATGCCCGTTAAAGGAGGATTAATGGAGCCCCTGACATTTGGTTTATTGATAGGCTCTATTGGCAGTATGCTTTCTTTTTTTTATGATTTTCTCTTTTCTATATTCGGAATTAAAAATTCCCTTGAAGGCATAGGGATATTATTTAATTCACCGATAAATTACCTTTATTTTATTTTTCTTTCACCTCTTTTGGTTATAATTGAACTATTTCTATCAAGTTTTATTGCTCATCTCTTGCTTGTTATAATGAGGGGCAATAAAAATAAATTTGAGGCCACCTTCAGGGTATTTGCATATTCCCAGGCTGCCATGATATGTTGCATAATTCCATTTATAGGAAGTACAGTGGCTAAATTATGGATGACCGTTGTTCAAATTACAGGACTTAAAGAGGCCCATGGGATAAGCTACACAAGGATAATTATTGCCTTAATGATTCCCTTCCTGTTGATAGTAGTTGCATTCGGTTTGCTTTTATTTTTTTTAAAAATTATAATCTCCTAAGATAATGAATATATATTTATTTACTACTATAAACCTTTTTTATTAATCGAATATGTCAAATAAAATAGAATATGAAAAAATACTAAACAAAAACCAGTTGTCCGCGGTAACAGCCCCTGATGGACCGATACTTGTTATTGCAGGGGCAGGAAGCGGGAAAACAAGGACACTGATATACAGGGTTGCCTGGCTGGTAGAACGAGATGTCTCACCAGAGGAAATACTCCTTCTCACCTTTACGAGAAAAACAGCAAGAGAGATGCTTGAAAGGGCAGCGGATCTGACAAATGGCAAATGCAGATATGTATCCGGAGGGACATTTCATTCTCTCGCCAGGCAAATTTTAAGAGAAAAGGCGGAACAAATTGGTTTCTCGCCATCTTTTACAATTATGGATAGATCTGATATGGAGGAGGCAGCCCATGCACTTGTTTCTGAGGTGGCAGGCGAAAAGAAAAATATAAGACTTCCAAAGAGATCCACTATTGCCACTATTCTCAGCAAAACCGCCAATATGGAAAAGCCCTTAAACGATGTTATGGAGACAGAATATCCCCAGTTCTTGCCTGTTCTCCCACAGATAGAGTATCTGTTTGACGCATACAGGGAATATAAGAGAAAAAATAATCTCATGGATTTTGATGACCTTATTATCTTTCTAAGGCAACTTTTAACGGAAAACGAGGAGATTAGACAAAGCCTATCGAACAGATATAAATATATAATGGTAGACGAATATCAGGATACAAACACTATCCAGGCAGATATTATAAAGCATCTTGGCTCTTACCATAAAAATATTATGGTAGTAGGTGACGATTCACAATCTATTTACTCATTCAGGGGGGCAAATTTCAAGAACATGTTTGATTTCCCATCTAATTTCCCAGATGCGAAGGTTATAAAGCTGGAAGAAAATTACAGGTCTACCCAGCCTATACTTAATATGACTAATGCCCTAATGAATCAGGCAAGGCAAAAATATACGAAATGCCTCTTTACCAGAAAGAAAGGCAACGAGCTTCCCATTGTCGTTGATACAGTGACTGAAAGGGATCAGGCA
Organism: Thermodesulfobacteriota bacterium; assembly: GCA_034718555.1. Taxonomy (GTDB): domain Bacteria; phylum Desulfobacterota; class DSM-4660; order Desulfatiglandales; family B25-G16; genus M55B121. The sequence continues at coordinate 7,904 of JAYEMW010000407.1, read as the reverse complement.
GTATATGTATGCAGAACTATAGAGACCTTATTAGATCAAGGGCGGTCATTAAAGGATATGGCTGTTCTGTTCAGGGCTGGGTACCATTCATTTGAATTGGAGCTTGAACTTACACGCAGGGGCATTCCATTTGCCAAATTCGGCGGGTTTAAATTTATGGAATCCGCCCATATAAAAGATCTGCTGGCCCACCTCAGGGTAATCCTTAATATGGGAGACATCCTGAGTTGGGGTCGTCTCTTACGCTTAATAAAGAATATCGGCCCGGGCAAGAGCCAGGCAATAACAGACTGGATGAGAAAGGAAGACATATTGCCTTTTAAGGTAAATGAATGGCCTGGGAGCAATAAACACAGGGATGAGTTAAATAAACTGGCCACCCTCTTTGGCTCTCTTTCCAGGCCGGATTTAAGCCCCAAAAAGGCAGTAGAGCTTGCAATTGATTATTACTCCCCCTTTTTAGAGGAAAAATTTGATGATTTCCCAAGGAGAAAACAAGAGTTAGAGCAATTAATTTCCATGGCCGTTAGATATAAAAGCCTTAGATCATTATTAGACGATCTTTCCCTTGAACCACCTGCAAGTTCTTCAGATATTAGGCCCTTAGACAGGTCTGATTATCTGACTTTATCCACTGTTCATTCGGCAAAGGGTCTTGAATGGGGTATAGTTTTTATCATCTGGCTTGTTGACGGCCGTTTTCCACCGGGAAGATCATTTCGAAATTCAGAAGGTATAGAGGAAGAATTAAGGCTTTTATATGTTGCAACTACAAGGGCCAAAGATAAGCTTATCATGGTATATCCATCCCAAGAATTATCCTATAATAATGGAGGATGGAACGATAACTACCAGGGTGGTCTTACATCATTCATCAGTGCATTGCCACATGACGTTATTGATCACCACTCCTCTTCCCCTTCTTATACCCAGATGGGAAAAACTCTAAACACCGGATCTTTTACCAGGACGTTAAAGGAACCTGTTGAGGGCTCACCATCACTTAAACCGGGAGATAAAATAACCCATCCAGCCTTTGGACCCGGCGTGATAGCGAGATTTCTTGCCGAGGAAAAGGTAGAGGTAATTTTCAGGGATTGGGGGCTTAAATTACTGCACCTCGGATACACTACCTTAGAGAAAATATAGGCAAAAAATTTTTACAGCCACCAAGACACTAAAGCACCAAGAAAAACATGAAAGATATTTACTTTGTGACTTTGTGGCAAATAAATTTAGTTCCCCATATTACTACTTCTTGCACGATGTTCATGAAGCCGTCTTAAAATACTATCAGCGATGCCAACATATCTTCTGTAAGTTTCTCCTCTTAGGCGCTTATAATTAAATCTGCGTAGTGGCCTTGTGGTCGGCTGGAAACTTTTGTTGGGCGAAACGTAGTAATTTAGCTTGCTACATTTAAGGCTTCTTGCGCCTCCTTAGGCAGTTGCACGGAAATGAAATAGGATTCTGGATAAAGATAATCTTCGCCTGACTCGTCAATGATCCTCACGTATCCTTCTTTCGAGGCCTCGTTGTCAGGTAAAACCTGATATATCTTTCTTCGTTCCAAATCTTCACAATCCTTATTTTCCATGCAAAGCATAAATATCCCTTTTTTCTTATCTTTTCCCATAATTTTAATCTATACCCAGGAAGGTCACAAATTGCGTTTTTTTCGGTGAGCAATGAGCATCAAGAGCAAGGCGTGAAGGCTCGTAATAGCCAGCTATTGCGAGCCTGAACAACGCAGCTATTGATGTTCATGGCCATTGAAAAATCGCAATTTGTGACCTTCCTGGGTATAATAACCGTTTAATTTTCATTTTCTTCCTGCCAATGCCGTGGGCTTCATACCAGCGCAATTCGGCCATAAGTATACTGCCAATTTGAAGGCGAACATTGGCAACCCCCTTCATTTTACGCCAACGACCAACACCATACTATTTTCGAAGCCGCATGATATCTCGGATATTTTCACCGACGGCTATTGTTTCTACCTTATTAACTTCGTTTATTATCTCAAAATACATGTCAATTTACAATTGTATAATTGCTTGAACTACGCCGAACGTCGCAAATCACCGATAGTAAAAAGCAGGGTGAGGAACGAGCAGTGCTTTTTACTATACGAGTGCATTTGCCTTTGTTCTACCTTTCTCTTCCTTCTCGAACGATATCTACTATTTCTTGAGTCGTAATACGCGCTTTAATTGAAGGGACATCTAAAGGTGAAGAAGCGATCTTTTCTGGAACCAACGCAAAAGTTCGCCCGTCTTTCCGTCGAATTAGCACCTTTCCAGTATCTTCAGCCTGTTCAAGAACTATGGCGAGCTTTTGGCGAGCTTCTGAATATGTATAAACTTGCATTTTAGACCTCCATGGTTTCGACGTTGAAATTTAGAGCAGCTTTCTTTAGCTTTCGATCCAACGTCAATAGCGGTACTTTGTGTCTAATAGCACAATCCAGGAAATAGGCATCGTATGCATACATGTTGGCTTGTTTGGAAATTTTTAAGGCGTTAACAAAATCTGGTTTTATATACCTGAGAGGGATACTATCAAAAATTACAAGGCCCTTTTGGGCTTCATCAAGTGTCAATCTGTTCTGTTTAAACATAGCCGAGAAAGCATTGCCAATTTCCCATGGAATAGAGCCAGGTCCAATGAGTGTATTCCCAGTAGTAAATTCAACAATTCTATTACGTTCGGGTTCGCCAACAATAACTGCAATCAATGCAGATGTATCAATTACAACATCCATTTTTATCCCCAAAATATGTATTGTTGACAATTGTACAACAGTAAGTTTGTTTGTCAAGTGCTAAGAGGTAGAACATAGGTTCCAAGTCATCCATTAAAATCGGGAAAGATCAGATAAATGTCAATGTCTTCCTCAGGCATAAGCGCCAACTTAGTCGTAATGTCATTCCGGCTGATCCCGGATCGGGCCTGCCCCGTAATAGATACGGGGTCCGGCATGACAATTTCGAGGCTTTTTACGAGACTGGCAAGGGGTGATTGATGAGACCGTGTGCATCCCCTAAATATTGAGCTATGACTTAATGTCCTAAAACAGTTTGGAACATAGCAATGCATTTCATGTCCACCTATGCGGCTGACCATGAACAGCAGGTTCATCAACATTAAAGGTCTGTTGGTCCATTTAAAACTGATTTTACTGCTTCTTGCACGATGTTCAAGAAGCCGTCTTGAAATATTATTAGTGTTAGTGATACCGACATATCTTCTGCCAGTTTCCCCTTTTAGGACACACAGAGTTACCATTGAAGATGTTTTACAGGATGGTGCCTGGGGCGGGAATCGAACCCGCACAGCCAACAAGGACCGAGGGATTTTAAGTCCCTTGCGTCTACCAATTCCGCCACCCAGGCATTATTCATTGCTGCACTTCAAAATTAATTTGTAACCGTTCACAGGTTCAGAGTTCAACGTTCAGGGTTAAGCACAAAGTAGAAATTGAAGACCCGAAGTCTTCGTTACAAATGCTCATTTTCCCAAATAATTGCCAATTTGGCTCAAAATTTTGGATTATGCATAACGAAAATGACGCATTTCTCATAGATATACATTCCAAATGCAGTCTATGGACCATAATGGAACCTTGAACCCCTGAACCTTTGAACCCGTGAACGGTTACAAAATTAAATCGCCTTACTTATATTATTCAGAATAACCTATGTCAAGCATTACTATGTGCCAAGCTCCCAGGAGGATAGATATTTTTCCTGCTCAGGCGTTAGAACGTCAATCTCAACTCCCATGGAAGCAAGCTTCAGTCTGGCAATCTCTTGGTCAATTATCTCCGGCACTGGATATACAATTTTATCAAGGCCTTCTTTTTTATTTGATAAATATTCCGTAGAAAGCGCCTGGTTTGCAAAGCTCATATCCATAACGCTCGATGGATGACCTTCTGCTGCCGCAAGATTAATAAGCCTTCCTTCACCTAAAATATAGACTTTTTTTCCGTTTGGCAGGGTGTATTCCTCTACAAATTCCCTTATTTGTTTCTTGGATGTGGAAATTTCAGTGAGTCCAGGCAGGTCCAGCTCCACGTTAAAATGACCGGAGTTGGAAACAATTGCGCCATCTTTCATGTCCAGAAAATGTTCTTTTCTTATGGCATTCTTATTACCTGTAAGGGTGCAAAAAAAGTCCCCTATCCCGGCAGCGTTTGCAATAGTCATTACCTCATATCCATCCATTACCGCCTCTAAGGCCTTTAAGGGTTCAACTTCACATATAACTATCTTTGCGCCGTGTCCCTTTGCCCTCATGGCGACTCCACGTCCACACCATCCATAACCGCATACGACAAAATTACTCCCAGCTATAAGCCTGTTTGTTGCCCTGATTATTCCATCTACAGTGCTTTGCCCTGTTCCATATCGGTTATCAAATAGGTGCTTTGTATCGGCATCGTTTACAGAGATAACCGGAAATTGCAATACCTCGTCTCTCTCCATTGACCTAAGACGAATCACTCCTGTTGTTGTTTCCTCTGTCCCACCTATAACATTAGCAACAAAGCCTTTTCTCTCCTCTTCAGTAAGGGAAAGACCCCACTGTTTTATTGTCTTAAAGACACCATCCCACCTATTAAGGGCAATAAAATGAAGAGAGCTTACCAGATCGGCGCCGTCGTCCATGGTAATGTTCGGCCTGTGTTTTAAGGCTGATAGTATGTGGTTGTAATATGTATCGTTATCCTCTCCCTTAATGGCAAATACAGGGATTTCATTATTTTTCACCAGGGAAGCAGCAACATCATCTTGCGTGGATAGAGGATTAGATGCGCAGAGGGCTACTGAGGCCCCTCCAGCCTTAAGTGTCTCCGCTAAAACAGCTGTCTCCGTGGTGACGTGTAAACAGGCTGATATTTTCAAACCAGCCAGTGGTTTCTCTCTAAGAAACCTTTCTTTTATTGAATTTAAGACAGGCATACTCTTAGCTGCCCACTCAATTCGGAGTTGACCTTGTTTTGCAAGTTCTAAATCCTTAATGTCATAATCCATTTTTCTTTTCCTTTATGTTTAATTCGTATAAGTACCGGTCATACTTCAGGCCTCGTCATTCAACATCATACAAATGACTCCAAACCTTTATATCACACGGGATTGCAAATTAATTTGACATCAGTTCGGTCTGGGTTCAGGGTTCAGGGTTCAAAGGTTATGCTCTCATCACCATACGCTACTTTGTAAGCACTTTGTACGGGAAAACCGCCCGCTTCTACTTTCCCACAAGCCCTCCACAAAGATTGGCGGGCAAGTCCGGAACATGGTACTTGGCGATGATGTTGCAAGCCCCATATTTTTTACAAGCATTTCACGGATCCAATTTCAGTCTTTTCCCTAACCCTGAATCCCGCTTTCAGCGGGAAACGTTGAACCGTGAACGGTTACAAATTTATTGACTTACGCTTATAAGGCCTTTTTCATTTTTTCAACGGAATCAGTCTTTTCCCAGGTAAATTCTTCCAGCTCTCTGCCAAAGTGCCCATAGTTTGTAGTTTTTTTGTATATAGGCCTCAGTAGATCCAATCGTTCAATTATAGCAGCAGGCCTCATATCAAATTCTTTATTTACTATTTTTGTCATCTCAATGCTGGGAACAACACCGGTATCATAAGTATTTACCAGCAAACTAACAGGTTCAGCCTTTCCAATGGTGTATGCAACCTGGATTTCACATCTTTCAGCCAGGCCTGCAGCTACTATATTCTTAACAATGTAACGACACATATATGAAGCGCTCCTGTCTACCTTTGATGGGTCCTTCCCTGAAAATGCCCCTCCGCCATGGTAGCCAAACCCACCATATGTGTCCATAATAATCTTTCTTCCGGTCATTCCGCAATCTCCAAGGGGTCCGCCGATAACAAATCTGCCGGTTGTATTTATATAATATTCAGTATTACTATCGATCAGTTCAGATGGAATAACATTCTTAATAACCTCTTCAATAATAGCCTCTTTTATTGTATCATAGTCAATATCAGGGGAGTGCTGGGCGGCTATAACGATTGAATGAACAGAGACAGGCTTAAAATCCACGTACCTAACCGTTACCTGAGATTTCCCATCCGGCCTCAACCATGGCAACTTGCCGGATTTTCTTACATGTGCAAGTCTTTGCGTTAACCTGTGCGCAAGATAAATTGGCATTGGCATAAATGCAGGAGTATCAGTACAGGCATAGCCAAACATAATTCCCTGATCACCTGCCCCCTGTTCTTTAAAAAGCCCGGCGCCATCAACCCCTTGAGCAATATCAGATGATTGCTTATCAATGCTTGTGATAACCGCACATGTTCTCCAATCAAAGCCCATGTCCGAATTATGATATCCTATATCTTTTATCGTCTTTCTTGCAACTTCCGGTATATCTACATAACAATTAGTTGTAATTTCCCCTGCTATTACAGCCATGCCGGTAGTTACGAGAGTTTCACAGGCTACCCTCCCTCCTTTGTCGCATAGTAATACCTCATCCAGTATTGCATCAGAGATTTGATCGGCTACCTTGTCAGGATGCCCCTCTGTAACAGACTCGGACGAAAATAAAAAATCTGTATTCATGTTAATTTCCTCATTTATTTATACGTTTATGTTATATGAAAATGAAAATTGCAGCTATCCCACCGCAGGCAAAGGTGTGTCAATAAACAGAATATACCCCGGAAGGCTATGAATTGCGTTTTTTCTTAAGCCTTCTACCTTCAGTCTATTCATCTGATTTCTTACCCGCAAATTTAATCTAAAAAATATTTAACTTCTTACGCCCGGCAATCAGTCCCTTTGATGAGTTTGGGCTAATGATACCACCGGATATAACAAGCTTAAAGGCATCTTCAACACTCATATCGAGTATTGTTAGATCATTTTCCGGCACAAGGATATAAAAGCCACTTGTAGGGTTAGGGGTTGTCGGAATAAAAACATTTATCATGTTATCACTGGTTTTATCCTGTACCTCTCCCTTGCTTTCTCCAGTAATAAAACCAATAACATATATGCCTCGCCTTGGATATTCCACTAACGCCGCCTTCTTAAAAGATTCATTATTTGAACTAAAAAGGGCCTCTAATAATTGCTTAACGCCAATATATATTATCCTTACTAAGGGAATTCTTTCTACAGCATTTTCCCAATAGCCGAATATCTTTCTGCCGATGAAATTTCTGGTAATAAGACCGACTATAAGAACAAGGATGATGATAAATACTAAACCCATACCAGGTATAGTAATATCAATGTAGGCCTCCGGTAAATATTTGGCAGGGATGAATTCAATGATCGAGTCCATAAGCTTGATTAAGAACCATATTATATATACCGTTATGGAGATTGGCAGGGTTACCAGCAAGCCTGTAATAAAATAGCCTTTTATAATTTTCTTTAATTTTTTCAATTTACCTTCTTTAATTGTAACTGTTCAGTTAACCACAAATGAGTGTTATTAACCGGCTAATCCTTTGACCTAAGAGGTACATAGTATTTTGTCCCCTTCTCCATTTTAGATATTTCAGAAATAAGGTTATCAAGATCAGATGGGACGTTAACAAAGTCTATTTCCGAGGCATTTATCACTAAAAGGGGCGTCTCATTGTAATGAAAAAAGAAGTCATTAAATGCCTGATTTATTCTATCCAGATATTTTATATTAATTGATTTTTCATAATTTTTTTTCCTTTTTTCTATCCTCTCCTTTAATACGTCTGTTTTGGCCTGCAAAAATATAACAAGGTCAGGCTTTAATGTCCTTAACTTTAAGAGATTGAATAGCTGCTCATAAAGGTAAAATTCTTTGTCATCCAAATTATACCGTGCAAAAATTCTGTCCTTATCAAATAAAAAATCAGAGACTACAATCCTTTT
>JAYEMW010000406.1:0-1872 GCA_034718555.1 Thermodesulfobacteriota bacterium | reverse complement strand
TGGGTTGATAGCCCCATCAAATGAGGACATTCATTTTTATGCCGGCAGTCGAAATTATACGGTGGCTGGTAATACACCCTATTTTTTACTTTCCAGTTTTAGCAGTTCCCTCTGTGACAGTATGAGTGAGACACTTCCCAACCTATAATTTAGTGTATATTGTAGAGGGTGGGAAGGAGAAATAAAATGTTAGAGAATGAATCAATGGCAATTCAGGTTAGCAAAGAAACAAAAAACATTCAAGGTATTAGAACTGTGCCGGATCCGGAAGTGCGAGAGAAGGCAGTTCGTCGAAAATTCACGGCAGAACATAAACTTCGTATTCTCAAAGAAGCGGAATCTTGTAAGGAATATGGCCAAATTGGCGCCATGTTGCGTCGAGAAGGACTTTATTCATCCAATCTCAATGCATGGAGACAGCAGTTTAAAAAAGGGACATTAAAAGCTCTATCTCCCAATAAGCGAGGGCCTAAATATAAAAGGCTCGATCCATCAGCCCATCGCGTCATTGAACTTGAGCGAGAGAACGAAAGGTTGAAAAAAAAGCTCAAGCAGACAGAAACCATAATAGAAGTTCAAAAAAAAATATCCGAGATCCTGCAGATACCTCTCGCAGAGAACGGAGAGAAGAACTTATGAATGCAGCAGGATCACTATCAAAAGATGTTGGTATCAAGAACGCATGTAATGCCCTGGTTATTCCGAGAGCCAGTTTTTACCGGTGGCATGACAGAGACAAACATTCCATGAAGGATAATTGTCGTCCTACGCCACCGTTAGCGCTGACATGTGACGAACGAAAAGATGTCCTGGGCACATTACATGAAGAGCGATTTATCAATCAGGCACCTCAAGAGGTCTATGCCGCATTGCTTGATGCTGGAACTTATCTTTGTTCTGTAAGGACAATGTACCGCATCCTGGAAGAGAATCAAGAAGTGAGAGAACGGAGAAATCAGCTACGCCATCCAAATTATAAGAAACCGGAAATTTTAGCAACAGCGCCAAATCAGGTGTGGTCTTGGGATATCACGAAGCTCAGAGGGCCGGTAAAGTGGACATATTATTATCTTTACGTTATCCTCGATATCTTCAGCCGTTATGTGGTCGGCTGGATGGTAGCCCACCGGGAAAAATCGGCGCTGGCTAAAAAACTGATCGAACAGAGCTGTGAGAAACAGAATATTCAACGGGATCAGCTGATCATTCATGCGGATCGTGGTCCAAGCATGACATCGAAACCGGTGGCATTGTTACTGGCAGATCTGGGAATTACCAAAAGTCATGCAAGACCCTATGTCAGCAATGACAACCCCTATTCAGAATCACAGTTCAAGACCATGAAGTACCGGCCTGATTTTCCGGAAAGGTTCGGTTGTGTTGAAGATTCCAGATCCTTTTGTATGGACTTCTTCGGCTGGTATAATACAGAGCATTATCATTCCGGTATTGGTTATCTGACACCGGAAGATGTCCATTACAAACGGGCTGAACAAATTATCAAAGAGCGTAAAAAGGTATTGGAAATGGCCTTTGAAAAACATCCAAACCGGTTCAAGGGAAAGGTTCCTAAACCGATGGCATTACCAGGGGCAGCCTGGATTAATAAACCATCGCCGAATGAAAGTGATTCGGCGATACACTAAATTATTGATGGGAGTGTCTCATTTTCATTGACACGTTCCGGAAGATGGAAATTAAAAAAATATAGTGATACTAAAAGACCATATATTAGACTTGAACTGGACTATAATGCGGTAGTAAAAAACTGAAATAATCAGTATTTGATCGTCAGTTCCAGCGTTTATCTACAATCCATCATAGAATAATAAATTTTCAAAAAACTTCTATATCGTAAAGATCTTGGCCCTC
>JAYEMW010000405.1:0-1877 GCA_034718555.1 Thermodesulfobacteriota bacterium | reverse complement strand
AAAACTATCATTATCTAAAATAGTCTCACCTGCTTTCAGATTGTCAATTTTGCTGCTTACCGGTATAGCAATGAAATCATTGTATGGTAAATTGTCCTTGAAAACCAATACTGGCCTTTTTTTAGAAGTTTTTAAGTCACTAAAATAAAATTCACATAAAACTATATCGGCAAGATTTATTTCCATATTTCGTCCTCTGAAGAATCTTTCCACTCATCTATGGTATTGGCAGAGTGATTCGCATATGCTTTTACTTCAATATTTTTAAGGCTGTCGCCTGTGTAAGAACCAAGAGGTAAAACAAGTATTTCTACCTCCTGATTCAAATACTCTTTGGGTATGCGAATATTATAACTTTCACTAGTAGGTTTAATTATTTCCCTTAACATTTTCAACTCCTTTTCTAACTCAATAGTGTGCGCAACATAAGGTAGGCTGGGAGATGGGGACGCCCATGATTTTATGCGTTTCTCTTTGCTTTTTGGGAAAACAGGGGAAAACAGGGACGGGCATAAATAAATAAGTAACTTAAACTGATTAAATTTCCCCCACCCTTTTAATGTAAATGGGGTCAAGCCCCGGTAGAGCGCGGCTGCGCTATAATCTTGCTAATTTTTTATAGACAGCAGAATCATTGCGTTTGCCAACAAGCGCAATTTTGAGAACATCTTCTTCAAGGCGGTAGATAATTCGATATTCTCCGATGTCTGTCCCCCTGTAAGGGTACCCCTTCAATTCTTTTGAATCGTGGGGCACAGGATTTGCCATTAATGAAAAAATCTTTTTTGAAACCTGCTTGAACTGTTTGGGTGGCAATTTGTCCAGAAAGGCTATGGCTTTTTTGGTTAGATCAAGCCTAAGCATGTTTTGCCTTTATGAAAGCCATTGACTCTTCCGATCCAACATATCCATCCGCCTCAGCCCTAACTGCCTTTTCTCCCCAATAAGCATCTTCGATTTGAGTCAGACGTTCATATTCCTCAAAGGCTATCAGCACTACTACCTTGCGACCAGTTTTCTCAACAATAACCGGCTCATTCCTGGCAATGTCAGAGAATTTTCCAAACTTGTTTTTAACTTCTGTTGCTGTCGCTTCCATTTTACCCCCCCCTTCATCTTTTTAACTATTTTAATTGTTTCGCCTAAAATAGTCAATATCTTTTTAGGGTCACTGGATAGGAATGGAGATGGTGGAGATGTGGTGGAGATGGGGACGCCCATGATTTTATGCGTTTCTCTTTCCTTCTGAGACCTTTGCAAAACGACCTTTTTCCGTAGTAATTAGGGACGTTGTCAACCCCAGTCGTATGATAAGAGGGGACGTTGGTTCCAAAACGATTTAAACATCTAATGAAGGAATGGGTCAAGTCTCCGTTTGACTCTTGCCAGCTTTACCCTCTCTCAGTACGTCTTTTCCATCCGTTTATTGTTAATTTGTGGGCGAAGAATGGGGATGTTGTTGAATTCGTTGAATTAATTTCCTTTTTTTTGAACCCCGGTTAAATAGCCCTCCGGGATTGAACTGGGTGAACCGCTAAGGCGCGAAGGGCGCAAAGATTGTTTTTTAGACAGGATTTTCAGGATTTAATGGATTTCTTTGTTGCTTTCTCTCCTCCCAGATGAAGGAGAGAAAATTGCAGTCCGCCTGCGGCGGAAAGGAGCATATTGTCCTTAGAAAACATTAGAATGGGAAAAGGGAGACGGTCATAAGATTATAAGTTATTTTGAGTCCTCTGAATTTAGTGCTCGGGGTCACAGTGCTCGCACAGTGCTCGGGGTCACCTTAACTATTTACTTTCTGTGGTAAAGTAAATGGGTCTCCGTTTGTAATGGGCGACGTTGGTAATAAATGTAATTTATTTTATTTTTTTTATAAT
>JAYEMW010000404.1:0-1878 GCA_034718555.1 Thermodesulfobacteriota bacterium | reverse complement strand
TTTTTTCTTTACACATCTTCATAATTTCTGTACATTTTTGCAACCGTTCATAGGTTCAGCCCGCCACAAGAACTGCGGATAAAGGCTCAACGCTCAGAGGTTAGGGAAAAGACTGAAATCGGATCCCCCGAAATGCTCTTAAAAAATTCGGGTTTTGGCACATCATTGCCAAGTGCCATGTTCCAGACTTGCCCGCCTTCTTTGTGGCGGGCTTGTCCGCCATCACAGTCGTTCAGGCGAGGCAGGCGGTTTTTTTCGGAGCCGGAAGCAGTCGGCTTTCCCGTACAAAATGCTTACACAATGGCGTAAGGTGATGAGAATACAACCTTTGAATCCGTGAACGGTTACACTTATTTCAGACCTCGTCATTCACATTATACAAATGACTGTAGATCTATATATTCCACGGGATTGCAAATTAATTTGACATCAGCTCGGTCTAAGTTCAGGTTTAACTGCTTCGCAATGTTTCCCTTAGTTATTGATTCCATAGGTTTAATACCAAGGGATCTCAACCTCTGAACCTCTTAATCCCGCTGGAAGCGGGAAACCTTTTAATCCCGCCAGGGCGGGATTGGAAACAGAGGTTTGTGTCCAAAATATTACACCGTTATACGCTATAAATTACGAGGTCTGTATTTATATTGTCTTTAACTGAGATCTTATATGAGCAACAAACTAAATAAGGCATATTGGGAACAATTTTATGCCCATAATGAATTAAGAATTAAACCTAAAATAGAGATACGACATTGGGTTGAGCAATACATTCCTTCCGTATCAAAAGGGGATAATAAGACTTGCATAGAAATTGGGTGTTTCCCTGGAAGCTATCTGACCATTTTTGGTGATCTCGGGTATAAATTGTATGGAATTGATTTCTGCAAGGACCTCGCTTTGTTACCTGAGTTTTTAAAAAACAGAGGATATAGCACAGGCAATTTTTGGCAAGAAGATTTCTTGGGCTTTAATCATCCCCATAAATTTGATATTGTAGCATCATTCGGTTTCATAGAGCACTTTACAAACTGGGTTGAGATACTTGAAAGTCATATTTCACTTTTAAATAACAAAGGCTATCTAATTGTTGAGGTGCCGAATTTTATAGGCTCCTTCCAGCACTGGCTCCATGCAAATTTTGATAAAGCAAGGCTTGACCGTCATCATATACCTGCTATGGATATTGAGAAATGGACGGATATTTTAGATAAAAGAGGTTTAAAAATCATACACAAAGGATACTTTGGAAGGTTTCGGTTCTGGATAACCAGGAACGAGAAGAGGGCTTTTTTCACAAAAGTATTTTTAAGGTCATTAAAGCTATCAAGAGGCCCTTTAAAGATTCTTCTTCCTAAAGATAAAAAAATGTACTCACCCTTTGGGGGAATAATTGCACAGAAACAGTAACTACCTGTTAAAACATTAATTTAAGGCCGCTTTGGAACTATGCTCAGCAAAAGAATTATACCCTGTCTTGATGTTAGAGACGGCAAAACAACAAAAGGCATTAAATTCAAAGATAATATAGATATCGGCGATCCGGTTGAAATGGCCAAATTCTATTATGAAGAAGGCGCGGACGAGATTGTCTTTTACGATATTACTGCCTCAAGGGATCGAAGAGACATTATGATAGATGTTGTCAGAAAAGTGGCTGAGACTATCTTTATACCGTTTTCCGTAGGGGGAGGGATCAGGACCCTTGATGACATGCGCATGGTCTTGCTGGCAGGCGCTGAAAAAATTAGCGTTAACAGCGCTGCAGTGCAAAACCCAACAATAATATCCCACGGATCAGCCTCTTTTGGTAGTCAGTGTATTGTACTTGGTATGGATGCCAAGAAAGTAGCGGTAAACAAAAAAATACCATCGGGATAC
>JAYEMW010000403.1:0-1887 GCA_034718555.1 Thermodesulfobacteriota bacterium | reverse complement strand
CTAAATTATCGTTTATTATGTCCTCCATTTTGCCCATGTCAACAAGTTCATAGTGTGTTCCGACCAGGGGCAGACGCAAAACATGAATCAATGGAATTTTTATAACCCTATCTCCATGCTCCATTACAAGACCTATCGAGCCCTTTCCAGGTTTAATTTTTCCATTAGAAAGGCCGGGCCATTTGAGTTCCATAATTTCATATTTTTTAGCTATTTCCTCCGCAGCCTGATCCTTGGAAGGATCAAAATATTCAAATTTAATTTTTCCATAGAATTTATCATTTATTTTGCTCACAATATCTTTTATCCGAGACGGGAGTTCAGGGAGTTTGCGCAAGGCCATCAATTGGGATACGGCATTTAAGGATGAGGAATAAATCAATTTTATATAAATTTTCTCCTTAAGGCTTAAGAAGGCGCTAACCTTATTGTTCAGCTTTTTTATAGCAGTTGTTATTTTATATTCTAATCTGTCGGTTGATGTAATACTTGGCATTCTTTCTATTATATCTCCATGGATAAGCACAAGGCCCATATATGCTTTTTGAAATTTAACCTCATCTCCTTTAATAATACGTATCTGAAGCGGGTAAATGCCATAGTTTTTTGCCAGGTCCTGGTTTTTCTTAGTTTCCTGATTAGTGTCACCTTCTTCAGCGCTTACATCATAAAAACGATAATTAAAATACTGGTTTCCATAGGCAGAGTACTCTTCCAATAAATCATGAAGATATTGCTCTGTATTATTATGAGGCGCTGGAAGGTTTTTCGTAAAAAAGACATCGATGGTTAACGGTTCCGACAGGGTGGAAACTACCTTTTTACTGGCCTCGGAGATTGAGTAAATCTTATTTTCCGTCAAATCAACCCTAAAAAAGAGGGTTATGCCAACCAAATTAATAAGGACGATAGTAATTAGGTAGATTAAAAATTTAACATAATTTCCTGACCTACGTTTTACGTCCATTCTTCTCTCCTTAATTTCTTTCCTGCATAACCAGATATGTGCCATGCAGTCCGATAAAGCTAATGCTTAAAAAATACACAATATCCCTGGTGTCCAGGATGCCCTTTGAAATGTTCTGAAAGTGAAAATCTGCGCTTAAATAACCAAAGAATCCAATAAGTGAAGATGGGAGGAAAAAGAGTATTGAATCTATTAATGTCAAGGCAAAACAAATAGCTATGCCGATAATAAAGGCAATAATCTGGTTCCTGGTGAGCGATGAAGAAAAAAGACCTACAGCAGAAAATGTTGCTCCCAATAAAATAGCGCCTGCATAGCCACCAAAAACCGGTCCCCAATCAAGCTGCCCAATAAAAGAGATCATTATAGGATATGATATGGTTGGAACAAGCATGGCAGCGATAAATAAAATACTGGCGAGAAATTTACCGATTATTACCTCATTGAAGCTTACAGGCATTGTAAGCAGTATTTCGTAAGAGCCAATATTGAGTTCCTCTGAAAACAGCCTCATGGTTATGGCCGGCACTACAAATGAGAGTATAATAGGCAGCATATTAAAAAATCCCCTTAGATTTGCCTGGTCGTATAGAAAAAAGGTGGCAAAGAAAAACCATCCGGTTACTAAGAGAAAAATAGAAATGACAATATATGCAATAGGGGACAGGAAATATAGTTTAAATTCTTTGTTGAGTATATGTATAACTTGTATCACGTTAATTCTCCCTGGTAATTTCTCGAAAAACATTTTCAAGGCTTTTTGTTTCCCGCTGAAATTCTAATAAAATCCAGCTTTTTTGCTTGATTTTCATATATACTTCTTCTCTGGGGTCATGGGACGAACTACATTTAAGCCGTACGTGCAAGATATCTCCCTCTTCTCCAGCAAGGACTATCCCTTCAATTGCGTCAAGGGCGCC
>JAYEMW010000402.1:0-9642 GCA_034718555.1 Thermodesulfobacteriota bacterium | reverse complement strand
AAATAACTTACACATCTTACTTGCCTTTTATTCCGTCTTCTACGTTACTCGTCGCTTACATAATTTATTATGTGCACTCCTCGTGCCTTGAAGACGAAATAAAATTCTGCGTAATCTGTACAAGTTAGTTTAACTCACTACCTAACCCCAGCTCCTTCAGTACTTCATCAGTGTGCTCTCCTATCTGAGGGGAGGGCATACGTAATTTAGCGGGAGCTCCATAAATCTTCACCGGAAAGCCTGGCATTTTAACCTTCCCGGACGGTTGCCGAGATTCCAATACCATTTCCTGGTGTTGTACCTGCGGATCTGAAAACGCCCCTTTTAAGTTGTATATTGGGCCGCATGGCACTCCTTCTCTGTTTAAAATTTCGATCCATTCAGAGCGGGAACGGGTGACTATCTTTGCGCCTACAATTTTGTTTATCTCTGCCCTGTTTTGCCTTCTCTTTTCATTTGTATCAAAAAGAGGGTCAGTAATCAGGTATTCAAGATCTAAAACCTTGCAAAGGCTTAACCATGTCTTTTCCGTGCTTGGCGCTATGGCAATAGGTCCGTCTGATGCCTGATAAAGGCCATAAGGGGAGACAACCATATGATCATTTCCATTCCTGGGAGGCAGGTTACCAGTGGCAAAAAGCGCCCCTGATGCAAAAGTAAACATGCTCATCAAGCTATCCACCATAGCTGTCTGAATTTCATAGCCATGGCCGGTATGTTCTCTGTCCCTCATGGCCGCTAAAATTCCAAAGGCTGCGTAAAGCCCGGCAATAGTATCGCTGATAGGAATACCTACCCTGATAGGTTCCATTTTTTCGGTTCCATTCAAACTCATAAACCCTGACATTGCCTGGGCAATGAAGTCAAAGGCGGGCCTATCCTTATATGGACCTGTTTTTCCGAAACCGGTGATTGCCGCATAGATAAGTCCTGGATTTATCTTCTTGAGTTCTTTGTATCCCAATTCAAGTCGATCCATTACCCCAGGTCTGAAATTTTCTACCAGCACATCAGACCTCTTAGCGAGACGTCTAATTATCTCTTTTCCTTCAGCGGTCTTAAGATTAACCTTAATGCTGCGTTTATTTCTATTGAGGTTAACAAAATATGGATTTTCCCCTTCGCCTACTATACCTGTAATACGGGACGGATCTCCTTCCTGGGATTCAATCTTGATTACATCCGCCCCAAAATCAGCAAGCAGCATAGTACAAAAAGGCCCAGAGACCACTCTGGTCATATCAAGAACCTTGACACCCGTCAAAGGCATATTAATCTCCTTTTTATTGTTTTATCAGACATTGCATATTTTTGCAGCGAGCTTGGGATCACGGGGCCCACTTTTCATAACCTGCCCAGGGAGGGTGTATCCGAGGGTTTTTTCAAGGAGTTGAGCAGCCTTGATAATTGACTCCAGGTTGATCCCGGTTTTAATGCCCATGTCCTCCAACATAAAAACTACATCTTCAGTGGGCAAGTTTCCTGCTGCTTGAGGTACATACGGGCAGCCTCCTATCCCTCCTAATGCAGTGTCAAAGGTAGTTGCCCCAACCTTGATTGCGGCTAAAAGATTAGCCATGGCAGTTCCCCTGTTGTTATGGAAATGAAGGATAGGGTTTATACCGGGGAATCTATCTTGAAACTGCATAACCATTCGTTCTACCCTGTTAGGGGTAGCCATTCCTGTTGTATCAGCAAGGATAATCGAGGTTGCTCCCCTCGATGTATAGGCATCTACCACCTTGAAGACATCTTTTTCCGGAACATCTCCCTGGTATGGACAGCCAAAGGAGACTGACACGGATCCAATAACAGGTGTGTCATTTCCCTTGGACAACGTGAAGATGGCATCCAAATCTGCAATAGATTCATTTATGCTGCGACGTACATTTTCCTGGTTATGTGCCTCGGTGGCCGATATAACGACTACCAGATGGTCTATATTGGCTGCAATAGCATCCTTTGCGCCCCTCAAATTAGGGACCAAGCCTGCATGAGCAACGGAGTGTCGAGGCACCTTGGTCATAAGATCTCCAGCATCTCTGAGTTGTGGTATAGCCTTAGGGCTTACAAACGAGGTTGTCTCAATTTCTTTCACATTTGCATTTGCCATAGCCTCAATAATTTGTAATTTTTTTTCAGTAGGTAAAAAGACCTTTAATGACTGAAATCCATCACGAGGGGCAACCTCTCGTATTTTTACTTTGGATGGTGGTTCCATGATAAAATTTTCCTTTAATTCAATGTTCGTTTTGTTCTATAAACCACTTTATTTAATCATTTTAGGCAGCCCCTTTAAAACTTATACTTATCCTCAAGAGATCTTATCTCAGGGAAACCAATAAAATCATTAAACTCCTCAAATGCCATCATGTCATCAAGTATGCCCTGTGTTGTGCCCTTTGTTTTTAACTCTCCCATTGCCTGTTGCATGGCCTTTGCGGCGACAAGGAGACAAGTAACAGCAAAGGCAACTATGTTAAAACCCATTGCCTCGAGTTCCTTTGCCGTAAGTAAGGGTGTTTTACCTCTTTCTACCATGTTAGCCATTGTTGGTTTTCTGAATGTCTCTGCAACAACTTTTAGTTCTTCTTTGGTTTGGGGAGATTCGATGAATATAACATCTGCGCCGGCCTTTTCATACATCTTACCCCTGTTTATGGCTTCCTCAAATCCTGACACTGATCCGGCATCTGTTCTGGCTATAATAAGAAAATCATCACTGCGCCTGGATTCAACAGCGGCCTCGATTTTTAATGCCATTTCCCTTGCATCTATGAGTTTTTTGCCCTCTGTATGGCCACATTTTTTAGGTATTTCCTGGTCCTCAAGTTGAATGGCACATGCCCCTGCCCATTCAAATTCCTGAACCGTTCTCCTGACGTTAATAATACCGCCATAACCTGTATCGCCATCTGCAAGGAGAGGAACATTAACCGCCTTTGCCATGTTGTGGACCCTTTCAACTATCTCTGTAAAGGTCATGAGCCCGGCATCAGGCAGCCCAAGATGAGAGGCGGACTGTCCAAAACCTGAGAGGTAAACTGCCTCAAACCCTGCCTTTTCTATTATCTTTGCAGAGACCATATCAAAGGCGGCGGGCGCAACAAGTATAGAATTTCTCTCTAAAAGACCCTTTAATCGACCATTCTCCATTTTTATCTCCATTTCTTGTAACTAAACCGGCAAACCCTACTTTTTATCCCTTATATATTTTGCCACAAAATCGCCCACGTCACTGGTGCCTAAGCCCATTTTACCGGCATCCATGCCCTTTAGGTTATTTTCAATAACATTCATCACTGCACCTTCTACAAGCATTTCCGCCTCTTTCTCTCCCAAAAAGTCCAACATCATCTGAATAGCAATAATTGCGGCCAGAGGGTTGATAATATTTTTTCCCGTATATTTTGGCGCAGATCCGCCAATAGGCTCGAACATGGCAGTGCCCTGTGGGTTTATGTTTCCCCCTGCAGCAATTCCCATTCCTCCTTGGATAGTGGCTCCAAGATCTGTGATTATGTCTCCAAAGAGGTTGTCCGTAACTATCACATCAAAGTTTTCCGGGTTTTTCACCATCCACATGCAGATTGCATCGACATGGGCATAGTCCCTCTCAATATCCGGATAGTCTTTACCTGCCTCTTGAAAGGCCCTCTGCCAGAGGTCGAATGCATAGGTCAACACATTTGTCTTTCCGCATAGGGTCAGTTTTTTCTTTTTGTTTCTCTTTGCGCAGTATTCAAATGAAAACCTAAGACATCTTTCCACCCCTTTTCTGGTATTGATGGATTCCTGTATGGCTATTTCATCTTTGGTTCCCTTTTTAAAGAGACCTCCAGCCCCGGCATACATGCCCTCAGTATTTTCTCGAACAACTACAAAATCTATATCTTCAGGCCATTTATTTTTTAAGGGTGTATCAACTCCGGGGTAAAGTTTTACAGGGCGAAGGTTTATATAAAGATCAAGTGAAAATCTCAGGTTCAGGAGGAGCCCTTTCTCCAGGATGCCCGGCTTTACATCCGGATGTCCAATAGCCCCTAAATAAAGGGCATCCAACCGGCGAAACTCCTCTATAGCGGAATCAGGCAGTATTTCGCCTGTTTTGAGGTATTTTTCCCCTCCAAAATCATAATTTGTAAGATTATATTTAATATCCGTCACATCAGAAACTGCCTTTAATACCTTAAGGCCCTCTGCAACAACCTCCGGTCCTGTCCCGTCTCCGGGTATAACTCCAATTTCATACATTTTCATTAACTCCTTTCCCTGGCAATATGGTTCATTAATCCACCATCATCTATTATTTTCTGCATGAATGGCGGTATAGGGTTTGCTTTAAAGGATTCACCCGTGGATATGTTCCTTATGCTGCCTTTTTTAAGATCTACCTCAATTTCCTGTCCCTCCTGTATGTTATCTACAGCCTCATAGCTTTCTACAATAGGAAGACCCATATTAAAGGCATTGCGATAGAAAATCCTGGCAAAACTTTTAGCTATGACACAACAAATACCCTTTGCCTTTATTGCGATAGGCGCATGTTCTCTTGATGAGCCGCATCCAAAGTTTGTATCCGCAACTATTATATCGCCTTTCTTCACCGCTTTGACGAAATGAGTATTTTCGTCTTCCATACAGTGCAGCGCTAATTCATCCGGATCAGACACATTCAAATAGCGGGCTGGTATAATGGCATCGGTGTCAACGTTTTGGCCAAATTTCCAGACTTTACCCTTGCATTTCATGTTAATGATCTCCTTCCTTTATTTATACTTACTGCTAATTTCCTCCGGGCTGCCTATTCTTCCTAAGACTGCCGATGCAGCGGCTATTGCCGGATTGGAAAGATATACCTCACTTCCTGCATGACCCATCCTTCCTACAAAATTTCTATTAGTAGTGGATATTGACCTCTCACCGTCTGCCAGGACACCCATGTAACCACCCAGGCAAGGTCCGCAGGTTGGAGGACTAATAACCCCTCCTGCATCCAGAAAAATGTCGAATAGCCCCTCCTTCATGGCATTTCTATAAATTGTCGGGGTAGCCGGTAAAATAATCAGCCTAATATTTGATGCAATCTTATGTCCTTTTAACACCTTGGCGGCCTCCCTTAAATCATCTAATCTACCGTTAGTGCATGAACCAATAACTGCCTGATCTATAAAAACCTCTCCCACTTCACTAATGCCCCTGGTGTTGCTTGGAAGGTGAGGAAAGGCAACCTGCGGTTCAATTCCTGAGACATCAATCTCCAGAATTTCAGAGTACTGGGCATGGGCATCGCTTTTATAAAATTTATAACCCCGGCCTGCCCTTGGCCTGACATATTCCTCTGTAGTTTCATCCGGGATAAAGATTCCGTTTTTTGCGCCGGCCTCTATGGCCATGTTTGCCATGGTGAACCTTCCAGACATGGGAAGTTTGTTCACTGTCTCACCTGTAAATTCCATGGCCTTATAAAGCGCGCCGTCTACACCAATCTTTCCTATTGTGTAAAGAACAAGATCCTTGCCGCTTACCCATTCTCTAAGCTTTCCCTTGTAGATTAGCTTTATAGATTCTGGAACCTTGAACCACAGTTCACCTGTTACCATGACAGCGGCCAGGTCCGTGCTTCCTACACCGGTAGAGAATGCCCCAAGGGCGCCGTATGTGCAGGTATGACTGTCAGCGCCTATAATTAAGTCACCCGGCAAGACTATACCTTTCTCTGGAAGGAGTGCATGTTCTATCCCGACCTGGCCAACTTCATAGTAGTGCTTGATTTTCTGCTTAATGGAAAATTCCCTTAAAATTTTGCACTGCTCGGCTGATTTAATATCCTTATTTGGGGTAAAGTGGTCTGGTATCATTACCACCTTTTCCTTATTAAAGACCTCCTTGATACCTGATTTCTTAAATTGGTCAATGGCTATAGGTGCAGTAATATCATTGCCGAGGGCTATATCTACCCTGGCGTTTATTAACTGTCCCGGGTAGACTTCCTTTAGACCGGCATGATCTGCCAGGATTTTCTGTGTTATTGTCATTTCCATACACAAGTCTCCTCATGATCTGTCAATAATAGTTACTTATAACAGTCATCATTTCCTCACCAGCTCCAGAGAGATGGCAGAAAGGTTGTCAGTCCAGGAAAGATTATAATGAGCACTATTACCAGAAATATTGGTAGTATAAACGGCAATATGGATTTAACCACCTGCTCGAAAGGCAGTTCTGTAATACGTGTTAATACAAATAGTACGTTTCCAAAGGGAGGGGTAACAACCCCTATAGAGAGGGTAATGACCATAAATATACCAAAAAAGAGCGGGTCAATGCCTACCTGAATAACCATTGGTCCTAATATGGGGGTAAATATAATAACGGATTCCACCACTGACATGAAGCAACCTACAATGAGAAAAAATATACCTAAAATAAAAAGGATAACAATCGGTGAGGAACTTAAGTCTATAAGACCCTCTGCAATAACAAACGGTATGCGGAGCCTTATTAAAAGCCAGGCATAGAGCATGGCAGCAGATATAATAATTAAAATCATGGCGGTAAATTCAATGGTAGTTTTAAAAGTTTGAAGAAGATGTTTAAAGGAAATATCACGATATACTACCATTCCCAGTAAAATGGCATAAATAGATGCCACGGCCCCTGACTCCGTAGGGCTAAAAATGCCACTCCATATGCCACCTACAATAATGACCGGCGTTAGAAGGGGAAGAAATGCAGCCTTTGAATAGTTAAAGATCTCCTTCAATGTAGCCTTAGGCCTTCTGGGCATTTTTTCCTTATATGCCCACAGATAGACCATTACCATCATAAGCAGTCCCATTAGAACACCTGGAATAATGGCCCCGATAAAAAGACCGCCGATAGATACATCTGAAAGCCAGCCATAGATAATCATACCTACGCTTGGGGGAATGATCGGGCCTATGACGGATGATGCTCCGGTTATACCGGTGCTGAATTTAAGGTCATAACCTGCGTCTGTCATGGCCTTTATTTCAAGTTTGCCAAGGCCTGCTGCATCCGCCACTGCCGTTCCGGACATTCCGGCAAAAATCATGCTCGCAACAACATTAACATGACCTAAACCACCCCTGAAATGTCCTACAACAGAATCTGCAAAGCTGAAGATCCTGTTTGTCGTTGAACCTGTATTCATAATAGTTGCGGCAAATACAAAGAAGGGTATGGACAACAAAGAGAAGCTGTTGATTCCATTCATCATGTTCAGGGCTAATAACTCGAAGGGTATATTCATTATGCCGTTTTGAACGGCAAGCACCACCAGTGATGTAAATCCTATAGAGACGAAAACCGGGGCCCCCAATGCGAGCAAAAGAAGGAGAAGGCCGATAAAGAAGAAAAGCATTAGCATAAGGTTCACCTATTTGTTGAAAAGTCTTATTGTAGTAGAAATCATACCGGTTAGAAGATAAATTAGCATGCCTATGACACCTATAATCAGTGCCAGATAAAAATAAGAAGTGCTTACCTGAAGGGCAGGGGACATGATATTGCTGCTTTTTTCTATCATAATAACAGATCCCCAAAAAAGTCCGAGGCAAAAAAGAAATGTTAAAAAATCAGTAAAAAGGCTGATAAGCAGCCTTGGCCTTCCGGATAGACTTCTAAAAAGCACATCAATTGATAGGTGAATACCTTTTTTTGCAAGAATGGCAGAGCCTAAAAAAACTGTCCATATACCTAAAAACCTGGCAAGTTCCTCTGCCCATGTGAGTGACATTGAAAACATGTATCTAAAGAAAATCTCTGCCAGGACCGCCGCAAGCATTCCAGAGAATGCCACAACTGCACCTATTTCAAAAAATTGATCAAAATACTTTTTTACAGTTCCCATAGTTCCATCCTGTTGATCCTTCATGAGTAAAGGTTATGTACGACATCTTAAAATGTCGAACATAACCTTATTCAAGTACATTACTTTGAGCAGTCCATTGCCGCCTCAAAAACGCCGGCTGCCAATAAATCGGTTGCCCGTTTAATAGCGGGTTTTGCTTTTTCCTGGAAGGCCTTTTTGTCTGGCTCGAGAACCTTCATGCCGCGTTTTTTTAGCTCCGTTAAATAGAACTTATCCTTCTCATCTTCTATAGAGCTACCGTATTTTCTTGCTGTTTCTACTGCATCTGTAATGATGTTTTGATTTTCTTTGCTTAGAGTACCCCACCATGCACTGCTTGCGACCCATTCCCATGGAAAATAGATATGACCTGTCATGACAAGGTATTTTTGAACCTCCCAGAGCTTTCTGGAATAGGGGGAAACCAGGCTGTTTTCATGAGACTCCACCCTGCCCGTTTTCATAGCGAGGTATATTTCCGGGGCCGGCACCACTATTGGAAGTGCGCCGAGCTCTTTCCAGACATCGAGCCAGATTTTCAGGGCCGGAAGCCTCATTTTCATGCCCTTCATGTCTTCAGGCTTGGTGATTTTCCTGTTTGTCGTCATATGACGGGCAGCACGCTTTTGAGGGCCAAAATCAATCAGACCTCCATTTTTAAGGGCCAATTCCTTTATTTTGTTTCCATAGGGCCCGGCAAGATAGCACTCTATCGCCTCCCAAGTAGGAAACAAAAAGGGAATGGTAATGGGATCGTACTTCTTGGCATAATCGCTGCGGTACAGGCCACCGGTTAAGGACATTTCCGTCTGGCCAATCTTAAGCAGCTCCAGCACCTTTTTCTCCTTGCCAAGCTGGCCTGCCATAAATATGTCCACCCTCATCTTTCCCTGACTTTTTTCCTCTACAATCTCTTTAAATTTTTTGATAGCAGCCTCTTCAGCGCCGCCGGGTTTCATTGTACAATTAACGGCAATCTTGATTGGGCCGGAAGAAAATGCCACCCCTGATACAAAAAAGGTTATAGCCATGGAAAAAATCATAAAAACTATAAATTTACTTCTAATAGACATTGTACGCCTCCTTTTAATGTTGTTTTTTTAAATCCAATCAGCCAAGATAGTTTTCTCATCACCTCCTTTTTTTAGTGTCTAACAAAAAATGTTAGCAGGGTTGCTCATTATGTTATCAATAGTATTTTTTTCCGCATCCCTTATATGTTTTTTCAGAAATCGAATAAGCTCTTTTGAGTTGTTTTTTTTCAAGTATTCAATAATGGTCTCGTGCTCACTCTGGCTCGTAAATAACCTATTGGGCTCTCTGAATCCGATGTTAGCGGCCATAAGCAGCTTTTCACTCATGTCATTTAACAATTCACAGAGAAGATTGTTTCCCCCATATGAAACAAAGGTTTTGTGCATTTCCCAACTTGTTTTGGCATATTCATTAATATTCCTGTCTTCTAATAATCTTCGACTTTTACCAACTATTTTTTCTAATGAAGCTATTTTTTTATTATCCATATTTTTCAGGGCCAGTTTTACGCCCTCAACCTCTATTATGCCCCGTGCAAAATACAGCTCTTTTATATCCCGGATGCTTACCCTGCTCAAAAAATATCCGACATTAGGTATCTTCTTAACAAAACCGTCCCTCTCTAATTTGCTCAGCGCCTCTCGCACTGGTGTCCTGCTTACTCCAAACTGGGCGGAAAGCTCTGTATCCGGCAATCTTTGTCCAAAATTATATTTAAGATGAATTATCTG